>MKRO01000123.1:10863-12306 GCA_001896965.1 Sphingobacteriales bacterium 41-5
TAAAGTGGACGCCTCAAAGCTTACTTTGGCGCCTGGTCAGCCGGTAAAATCGGGTTTGGGAGTTATAAAATATATTGAAGATTGGAACGAGCAGGATAAAAGTTGGCAGGGTAAGGATGCGCAATTTTCTCCTGAGGAATATGCTGCCATGGCAAGCGCCGATTATGACGGCCATTGTAATACCATGACGGGCGGAAATGGAACTTTTGGGGCCAAGAATGCTGATCCCAATATCAAATATGTAATGGGTGGCCTGGTAGATTTGGATTTGGATTATGTAAAAAGAATGAAAATCTGGTTTGAGGCCAATCGAAAAGACAAAAAATTTGCTACGGATGTCATAAATTTTCACGTATATGCGTGGAAGGATGGTAACAGTTGGCAGGGCGGGGGGCCCGCGGTTAGCCCCGAAGCGGCATTGTTCAGGCAACGGGCAGAGGAAATAACTTCTTATCGCGATAAGAACCTGCCGAATGTAGAGGTTTGGATATCTGAATTTGGATGGGATACGAACCCCAAATCGCCTTTATGCGTGCCGGCAATTGGTAGTTTCGACTTACAGGAGGTTCAGGGAATATGGCTCGTGAGGGCCTATTTGGCATTTGCGGCTGCAGGCGTGGATAGGGCACAAATGTTTAGCCTGCGCGATGGAGATCCCAATGACGCTACCTGGTTTTCCAGTTCGGGGCTTATTGGGCCCAAGGGAAATTTTTCTCCAAAAAAATCCTGGTATTACGTTTACACAATGAAGACGCTTTTGACGAATATGAAATTTATTGGTGAGCAAAAATCAGAAAATTCAGATGTGCTGATCTATAAATTCAAAAATCTTAAAACAAGTGAAGGGATTTATGTAGCCTGGGCAAAAACAAGTAAGGGCAATAGTTTTAACAATATTCCGATCAACCTCAGCCCCAATGCAAAAACAGTAGTACAAACAAATCTGACAGACGGGCGTATTGATGGTTCCGGTAGTAATTTAACAATACTGAATAGTAAGGTATTAGTGAATGTATCGGAAAAGCCAATTTTTGTAAAAACTGATGTAATGCAATGATGCGTTCATTTTTAAATATTATCGATTTTTAAAAATATATGAGGAGAGGTTTAACCCATATATATTTTAGTCTAAAAATTCCGGCTATTTGCTGCCTGATGTTTTGCGTCATTGCCTGCAACAAAAAAAATTCTCCTAACAATAAGCTATTTAAGCCTTCTTTGGCTGATACTACGATCGTCAGAACATCTCCTCCACCTGAAAACCCACCTGTTGTTGAGAATGTAAGAGTGGTAATTATAGGTAGTAGCAGCGGTGAGTTAGTAGCAGACGGAAGCAATTTGGAAGTAAATGGCAAAGTAGTAGCACTGGAAAATATTGATACAGTAAAAATAAACGCAGGTGTTTATACCGGTATTACTTTGAAGAACTTTTCCGGAAAAACA
>MKRO01000123.1:12423-13205 GCA_001896965.1 Sphingobacteriales bacterium 41-5
TGGCACAATGGGGGTTACGCGTGGGTTTCAGTTTTTAAATAATAAATTCCGGGCAGTGAAATTGCGTGGCAGCATCAATAATTTTACCCTTGAAAAAATGCTGTTTAAAAACGTAAGCGATTATGTAATTTTTTATGAAGGCAATGATAAGCGGGTATATACAGGCGCCGCCGATTCGTATTCGGAGAACTTGGCTTTTTTAAATCTTGATGCAGAAAACGTAGGCCAGTTTATAGGTATTGGCGGAGAAATAGGTACCAGTTTTACCGGCCTGGTAAAAAATATAGAGGTAGCAGGCATTACCTGTATCAACTCTCCGGAGGTAGGCTCAGTAGTATTTTTAGGTAATTGTGAAAATTATAATGTTCATGATAATTTTGTGGACAATGTAAATGGGGCAATTAACAACCACAATGGCGTGTTTATGCTAAGGGGCAATGGGCGGTTTTATAATAACACCGTAAAGAACCACCAGGGAAATGCATTGCGCTCCTGGTTATATAGCATGAATGGAGCGAACAGCTCATCAGTAGATATATATAATAATATAGTGTATAATAGCCGGATGTATAGTGCGTTTGAACTGCAGGTACCACCTTATATCAAAGAATCTGCATTGTTTAAACCAGCCACCGCCAGGCTGTATAATAATACGGTAGGCAGGATGAATACTTCAAAAAAGAGCTTCCCCGGCAGGTTGCTGGATTTGTACAACACTTACAGCACACTTGAGTTATACAACAACCTTTTATTTGAAGACAATGACGATATTGTTTTAAACA
>MKRO01000124.1:0-10889 GCA_001896965.1 Sphingobacteriales bacterium 41-5
TTACTTTTAAATTAGTTTAAACAACTTCGATGAAAAAAACTGACTGTCGCTATATATTATGAAGTCACTAATTTTTTTCGCTTTTTGAGCATAAGATTTAAATGCGGCACCAACCGTAATAAATACGATCAAAGTCAAATGGGTTAAATTCATATCACGAGTAATGTCAATTTCAGCGTAATTCTATAACACTTTTAGCGAGCCCTGCCATCCAGATATTTTTCTTAACAATATTCTTTATCAAGCGAACGTTAATACATCAAAATTATTAACCAAAATATATAGTTTGTAGCTTTTCTTACATAATTCCTGTACTATCTTTTAGTTTATCCAATCTCACAATTATGAGCGGTTCGCGAAGTGACACTTGTGAGCGTTCAGATGCCAAACATAGCAGGCGTCAGGGTAAGACAATTACATATATTGCAGAATAATCAGCAATGGTGTTCCGGAGCGACAAGAAAACCTTGTAATGTTTTTGAAATTTTATTGGTGAAATTATTCGCTTAAAACAGTGTTGGAGAAAATGTGATACTCCCCGGGTGCCAAATTTGCATTGTATGAATTACTTCCCAAAGTCATTACATGATTGGCGTTTGCCGCATCGTACCAAACGCCGGCTGCCCCAAAATCAATGCTGGCAGGCTGGTTCGTAACATCAAAATTTCCAATGACCACAACTGTTTTGGCGCCTTCAACTAATTTGATATACTTTACCGCAGTCGCAAAATTGTACGTAATATTTGTAGTTCTGAAGATCGTATTTTTCTTTTTCAGATTAATAAATCTGGCAAAAGCGTTTCTCAATGCAATCCGGTTTGGCTGCGTATTGTATTCCCAATGCAATGGCTTCTCGCCTGTTCTGCCGTTTTGATCGATAGAAACATCATAACCCAATTCTCCAAATTGCCAGATCATTTTTGGACCGGGCATTGCAAATAAAAATGCCGCGCACATTTCCTGGCGTTTTAAAGCGGTATTCAAGTCTTTCACGTTATAACTGCCCGATGAATTTCCGTAGGCCAGATTTTTAAACATCATCCTTTCCTCATCATGGCTCTCCATGTATGTAACCAGGTTATCTGGTTGTGTAAATGAATGCGTTGAAAAAATCCCCCGCTGAAAATTTGAATTGTTCAGCCAGCCCATCGATGCTTCGTTAAAATTATAATTGAGGTTGTTCCATAGCATCATGCCGTCAACTGACAATTCTTTCTCTTCCTGGTCTGCTGCAAAATGTTCGAGAATCACGTAAAAATTATTGGGGTCAATCAATTTGATGTAATTATTATAATCCTTCCAAATAGCCACCCGGCCTGCATCGTAGTTGCTCCAGGGGCCAACTGCTGCATCGCCTGTGCCATAATTGGTTTGCGTAAACCCTTTCGACAAATCAAACCTGAAACCATCTATTTTATATTCCTGCATCCAGAATTTCAAAACATTTTTTACAAACGTTTTAGTATGCACACTTTCATGATTGAAATCGTAACCCACGTTATAGGGGTGCGTGGGAGTTGAGTTAAACCACGGACTGTTTACCGGTTTGGTTCCATCAAAATACATTTGCACCATTGGATTTTGTCCGAAGGAATGGTTCAATACCATATCAAGGATCACCGCCATACCTTTACCGTGGCACTGGTCAATAAATTGTTGCAGGGCTTGCTTGTTTCCATAATATTTATCGGGCGTAAAATAAAAGGACGGGTTGTAGCCCCAACTTGAATTTCCCTCAAATTCGGTAACGGGCATCAACTCAATAGCATTCACTCCTAACCTCGACAGGTAATTTAAAGTGTCTTTTAAAGTAGCGTAATTATTTGCACCAAGAAAATCCCTCAGGTGTAATTCATAAATTACAAGATCAGTTTTCACCGGCCTTGTAAAACTGTTTTGCCAGTTGTAAATAGTTTGATTGCCCTTCATTGTGCTCACAATACCGGTGGTTTTACCGGTGGGATACACGCCAAAATTAGCATTGTTAGCGGCCGGGATGTATTGATCGTTTGATGGATCTAAAATCTTTTCGCTGTAGGGATCTGCCACTTTCAGGTTACCGTCAATAAGGTATTGATAAGAATATTCAGTGTTGGCATTCAGGTTGTCCAACTGAATCCACCAAATATTTCCATCAGGTGTTTTTTTCATGAATGAGGTTGGCGTCCAGTTGTTAAAATCTCCGATCACATTTACATATTGTTTGTTGGGCGCATACAATGCAAATATTGCAGAGGATCCGCCATTCAAATATGTAACGCCAATTTTTGCATTCGTTGGAAGGGCCTCAACAACGGCTGCACCGCCAATCAGAAATGTAAAGGCCGCTTCTGTAGAACCATTCGCAATAATTTTAACCGTTTGTAATCCTGAGGTCGTGATTGCAGCCTTACCTTTAATCTGCGTTACACTACTTGCTGTGGCAAATGAAGCTCCATTTAATGTCAGGCTCAAATTCGCTTTCTGCGAAGATGTACCCGTTACAGTAAGTTCCTGGCCCACAGCACTTACATTTATCGCCGGTTTAGGATCAAAAGTTGGCTGTATTTCCGGTTCAAGAAAACGAACGTTTACCGATGAATTATTGTAGATCGGAATATAAATATCGGTTCCATCTGTATTTCTTCCTACAAGCGTGCCATCCGCGCTCCTGAAAACCATTGCCAGTTTTTGAACCGTTTCGCTGCCCAAACCGGTGAAATAGGAACGGGGATTGACGCTAATGGTATATTTTCCGTTTAACTGGCGCGTCATTTTCGCGACCGGGTTGTTCGTAGTCCAGTCAAAGCGAACGTGCCGCCAATCGGCAGCGGAACTACTCAAATTTGTAATCGTACCCATGTGCATATACACATCGCCTGAAAAGCCCGCCAGTCCTGCATTTCCTTTAGCAGGATCAAAAGTGATTGTAAATGTTGAATCTGTTGCAGGGAAATTAATACTAGTGGTTACCAGCCCTGTTTGGCTCACTTCCGTTACAGGAGGTTTTGGTGGATCAGGTTGATTATTGGGTTTAACGGGCTCTTTTCTGCAGGATATCAGTGCAGTAAAAAACACCACAAGCAAAAGGATTCGATTCATAATGTGTACTTAGTACACAAATGTAGGATAAAATCGAAACTAAAACGCTTTTCATGAACTTAGGATACTTAATTTGTTATTTCTTCAAGTAATGCAAGCATCTTACATTTAATACCATTTAGAAAACTCTGTGATCTCTGTATATTTTCTTTGTTCTCCGTGGTTATTGTTAAATTCACCCAGCGAAATCTACCTGTATCAGGAAAGTTTAAACAACTTCAATATTATGATTGCAACAAAAACTCTTCTACTAAAAAAAACAACATTTATTTAAAATTTTGTTTTGCAGATACTCTTTTAATTATTGCCATTTAATGTTAGCCCTAATAAAATCAGTAAGACTTGCTGCCATCAACTCATGATCTTTAATTAATGGATGTTTTGGAGCGCCTTTGTAGGGGAAAAAATGGGTGAGTACTTTTCTATCGTTCATATCTGCAACAGCCCGGTTTACGTAACCCGGCCAGGGTGAGCCGGCTTGGGTAATGTTCATATTTCCCAAAACGCAAATGATATATGCTTTCGGATAATGGCTGCGTATTTTTTGTATAAATGCCTGGTAAGAACGAACAATTTGCTGCTCCGCTGGCATTCTATTTCCAAACCGTCTTTTAAAGGCATCGCTTTGTGGTTGTTTAAAAACAGCTTCATCGTTTTGTAATAAATTTACTACAACAACATCAGGAGTATATATGTCAAAATTCCAACTGCTTAAGGAGTCGAAAGGGTTAGTGCGATTGTATATTTCAGGCATAATTTCTTTTCGGAAACCCGCCATCAGCCCGATGCCGCTTTCAGCAATGCAATAATATTGCGCTTTAAAATTTCGTGCCGTAATGGCTGCATAAGACAAATAATTATTCTCAAAAAAACTTTGACCCGAATCAGTTCCGGTAGTATCTTCAATTGCATGGCCACAGGTTATCGAATTTCCATAAAACTCCATCTTTCGCTTCTTACGCGCAGGAGCGGAAAGCACAAAGCCATCGCCAACAATTTGAAATCCAAAAAATTTGGTGTAACCCCTGTTATAATCTTTATTGATTTGCGTTCGTTTAAAAAGTGCAATAGTATGAACACCCGGTTCGAGACTATCCGCCAACAAATACATCTTTTTAACGGAGTCAATTCGTATTTTTTTGACCACCACGCCATCTATAATCACATTAAAATAATTCTGTCCATTGAAATCCTTTAACAGAACTTTTATTGCAGTTCCATTAAATTTTATTCGCACGGTGCTGCCGGGCCAGTATAAATACGCTGCATCGGTTTTATGCTCAATTCGGCCTTCGTACTGTATATGGTTATCATCAAAAGGCACAAATCCAAGCTGCTTATTTGATCGGGATTTATTTACAATTGTGCCACAGCCTGCCATAATTATGAAACAACATGAAAGTGATTTTATCAAAAAACATTTCATTTCAATAAGGTTTTAAAAACATCAATCCAATTTTGTCTACTTTTTTTACCCTTATCGCGATTATTCATGAACCTGCTGGCATATTAAAAAATTCCGGCAAAATTTGCTCACAAATTTTTCTTACCGGTAAAACATCTGTTTCAGCAATTGAATGATAAGGCCACTTCAAATGAGTAGATATATTTGTCCATCCGCCAACTGCTGCCATAAATTTATCAGCAGCCTGGTCGGAGTATTGGCGAGTTGTTATATATGGAAGAATATGATTAAAAATAAAATGTTGTATGCGTTGCTGCAATTGTAGTGCGGCGTCCATATTCTCGAGCATTAACCCGTACCAATGCTGCGCGGCTTTGGGATTAAGGCATGATACGTTAGAATAGGCGCCTTGTGCCCCTTTACAGATGCCGGTTGCCAGCTTATGGCCGGGAACAAAAACAGATAATTTTGATTTGATGTTGTTCATTTGGTGATACCACTCATCATCCCCGCCTGTAGTTTTGCAACCAACCAAATTAATATCAGCGTTTAATAGTGTTTCATAATCTCCTGGCAATAGTTTTCTTTTGGCATGACCGGGATTGTATAAAACAATTCCAACAGGGGCTATAATATCAGAAATCAACTTTAAAAAGTAAATTGACTCTTCTATTGAAGGGCGATACCAGTCGGGCAATATTAATTGAATGGCTCCGGGTTTCAAATGTTTTACCCTCTTAACCCGTTCCAGTGATATATTAGGGCTTGTATGGCTGCACCCTATTTGAAAAGGCATTTCAGCATTTGTACATTTTTCTGCAAGTATTTCGCTAATGCGTTCAAACTCGTATGCTGTTTGACTATAAAACTCCCCCGCAGTTCCGTTTGAGTAAATACCGTTTACGCCTGACGCGATTAAAAGGTCAACTTGGGCCGCCAGCATGCTGTAATTTATACTATCATCTTTCTGCAACGGTAACAACACCGTTGCCCAATTGCCAAATATTTCATTGTTTTTTAGCGGAAGCATCAGGATTTATTGTTTCAATTAATGCCGGGCAGCCATCTTAATTTTTTTCAAAAACCTTAAATAATCATTCTGCCTTTAATGTATAAATCGCACTTTCGAAAGAATTTTTCAAAGGCCAATCGATGCCTACTTCCGTCAAAAACGCCCCGGTATAAACGACGCCTTTATCGTTAGGGTCATCAGCCTTTTGTATTCTGTAATTTTTATCGGGCGCTAAATCTTTTAACTTTAGAAATGAAGTAGCGCGATCATTTAACTGTGCGCTCCGCAAAGGAGCGGATTTTACGTAGCCCGCTGATAGATAAACGGCCAGATTATAACAAAACAGAACAGCTTCATTTCCATTTTTGCTATTGTATTGTAAGGCCGTTCTGTTATGCTCATAAGGAGATACCAAACGATGTGTAATTCCCTGCTGCACAATTGGCCTTATGGTTTTATACAACGCAATTTTTTTGCGGGCAATTTCTTTTTCTTGTGCACTCCATTTTCTGATATCGTACCCTATGCCCAACACACCGCCCATAGCAACATCAAATTTATATGCAAGGCTTGCATTCATTTGCTGTTGGTTTGCTATTCCCTCTATAACCCACGACACCATTGTATTTGCCGGCATCGCACCCAAATATCCATACTGAATGAAAAGCCGGTCAACTGGCGTAGTGTTATCACTCGTCCATGCCTGATCCATTCTCGACATCATGCCCAAATCAACACGGCCACCGCCGCTGGCACAACTTTCAAATAGTACATGAGGGTGCCGCTTTCTTAATTCATCTACCAATCTATACAGGTTTGCAATAAAACGCGGCCTTACTTCACGCTGTATTTCGACAGGGGCATCTGCCCATCCCGGATCGGATAGGTAAGTGTTTTGATCCCACTTTATAAAATCAATTTTATTTTCATTTAGCAACCTATCAAACGATTTAAAAAGATATTGATAAACGTCTTCGCGCGCCAGGTTCATAAACCTTCGGCCTGTGACAATTCTTCTGCCGGGAAAATCTAAAACCCAATCGGGATGTTTATGATAAACTTCAGATTTTGCAACAACATTTTCGGGTTCCACCCATAACCCAAATTTCATTCCCATCGCATGAATACTGTCTATGATTGGGCCAAGCCCATTGGGGAATTTTACTTCGTCTATATCCCAGTCGCCCAGTGCTGTGTCACTCTTTATGCGGCCTTTAAACCAGCCATCGTCCAGGCAAAACAGTTCTACCCCAATATCCTTCGCAATTTTTGCCATTGCAATTTGCTCCTCCTCTTTGATATTGTAAGTAGTCGCATACCATGAATTAAACAGTACCGGCCTCAACTCCTGCCGATGGGTGGCGGGCAATATTGTTTCACGAACGTAGGCAGCGTTGTCGCGGGCTGCGCCGTCCCAGCCGTTGGGGCTGTAACCTGTTGAAAATTTAGGGGTCGTAAAGCTTCGGCCGGGTTGCAGTGTAAGCTCGGTATCCCAAGAATTTATACCGCCCAATATTTGAAGGGTGTTGTAATAAGAGCTGTTGAATGTGTTGTCGAACACGAGCTTCCAGTTTCCGCTGTAATGAACACTCCCCCACCATGCCGGCCCTCTATCATTTTGCACCGAACTTTTAGGCCGCACTAAAAACCACGGCATTGCGGTGTTGGACTTAAACATTTTTGTTTCGAGTATTTTTACACCGGGGGTAAGCTCAGTGTGGTATTCCTGAAATTCAGAAAGCTCTCCACCAGAGAGGTGGGTGAGTACGTATTCATCGTTGGGCAGCAAAATACTGCCCGACAGAAGATTTTCCACTTTTATGTTTCCTTTTTTGCCCAGATTGGTGAGTTCTACCCACTTCTCAAGTATGTTAAATTCTTCTAAAACGCGAATGTAAGAAGTGATCTGTAAGGGGTACAACCTGTCTTTTTGCACAATCTTTAGCGTTGGCCTTTTATCAATAATCACAACTTCAGAAGAAAGCAATTCAAGATCAGCATCACGCACATTGTCGGCATAAACAACTTCTAAAACGGGCGCTTTGTTAGGATGGGCGCCGCGTACAGGTATTTCCTCGGTGCGCTGCGTCCAGGATGCGTTTCGGAAACGAACATCGGCCTGCTCCAAAGGCCCATAAAACACAGGATAAATTCTTTTATCGGAAGATATAACAAGGCGATAGGCAGAAGATTTTGTACGGATAACCCAACCCGCATCCTGGCCGGTAATTTTTTCGATAGGGCGTTGCGCAATCCCTACAAAAAAAGATAGCAAAGGAAGCATCATCGGTAAGACGCCTTTTTTAAATACAGCAGTTCGGATTTTCAAAACTTTTTGTTTAATACGTCTATCAACTCCGGTTTCCATAAAGTTTGGCCAAGGTAGTATTTGCCAAACAAATTAAAATAATAAACGGTCAGGATCCGGCCGTCTGCGAGTTCAAGGGATTCAGGATAACCTTCATCCCAGTTAATAAAATCGTTTCTTAAAATCACTTCATTCTTTACATCCCAGGTTTTGCCGTTATCGTAGCTAAAGCATGCCCTGATACCACCCGGTTCAAGGTGCCGCCCCACTCCCTCTCGCACGCCGTAGCTTGCCATAATCCTTCCGTCTTTTAACTGAATCAGATCTACCGGATGACCTATCATCTCTGTTTTAAAAGGCGGTACCCAGGTTTTACCGTTGTTGTCAGAATAGCTGATGTAAATAGCGTTTTCATCAGCATGGTTGCGCAGTCCTGCAATGATCCTGCCTGATTTTGTCCGCACGATGCCGGGTTCTAAAAACCCTTTCATTTTGCCGCCCGGATCACCGGCGATGGTAGAAACATAGTTCCAGGTTTTGGCCTTATCGGTAGAGCGAAGCAACACCGCCCCGATATTCTTAGAGTCTCCGTCTATCCCATATCCGATCACTCCCATAATAATTGAACCGTCAGGCATTTCGATCGGGGCGTCAGTTGGGCCTTCCACCCCGGTAAAAGGTTTCCCTTTCATATCAATAAAGTTGCCCTGCTGCCAGGTTTTTCCATTGTCTTTTGATGTAATAAAATGTGCGCCCAGCCTTGCCCTGCCTATTTCGGGTAGCTTTTTCCCTGCCCAGTTATAGGAACCATCTTCAAGATACAGGTCGTTATAATAAATGCCGAGGACAATTGTTCCATCGCGAAGCTGGATGCCACAGCCTTCTCTTTCGTCTAAATCTTTTAAAGAGCTAACCACCTGCCTGTTGCCCCAGGTTTTACCGTTGTCTTTTGAGCGAAGCATGACAATGTCTCCATCATTAGCGAAATGTTCCGTGGCTTCCCGGGTAAACAAAAGTATATCGCCGTTTTTAAGTTTAATGATATCGGCAGGGTGAAGGTGCCGGTAGCCGTTTGTATAAATGATGGAATGCTCGTATTTATCATTTCCCAACATATTGGCATACAATTTTGTAGCAAGAATATTCGTATGCTCGTTTAAAAGGTTGATGTCTTTCTGCATCGCTTCTATCCGTCTTTCCAGGCTTTGAACGGTTGGAGCTTTCAGCACATCTTTATAATCTTTAATCATAAACCAGCCGTGCGACCATCTTTCAAAAGGCAAAATTTCAACTTCAATAACCGCTGGCTGCCCTGCCTGTACTGCCGATTGGGGTACAGAAAACTGGTAGATGCCGCTATTACCGTTCAACTCAAACTGACGGTGCTGGCCTGTATAAGGAAATTCTGTCCGGCGCGATAGGTATTTTAACTCGTAGGCGCCTTCTCGCCAAATAAAATCGTGTGTACGGCCCAGGTTAAAGGTGAGGGCATATTTACCGTTAATGCTCAATTTTACTTTGGGGCCGATAGAAATTTCTGCAGGCAACACAGAACTGGCTCCAATAAAAGAAAAAGTTGTTGCTTCTTTTTGTGGGACTACAGCAGTCTTCCAGGACAGCCTGTTATGCTTCATCTGCGCTTGCGCCCACCAACCTGCGGTCATGTAGCCTTTTGTAATCCCTCTGAAATCGCGGGCAGCCCCTGACCGGTTGGCATCATGATGGAAAACAACTGTTTCAAAACCTTCAACCTGTTGCCGGCTCTGCGCAAGAGAGGCTGATGTAAAAAACAGAGAAAGTAGAACCAGAACAGTAGCAAATCGTTTCATTTGGAACAAGTTTAATTTTTTCATGATTTGATTTTGACCGTGCGGCCATAAATGTAACGGCCCGGCTTATAACCCCAAAAGCCCCAGTCATAAGTAATAAACAAGGTATTACCTTCCTTCATTTCTTCCACCGCGGTATAATGGGTAGTAGGAATGGCCGATGTAAGCTGAATGACATTACCCCAGGAGTCCCCGCCATCGGTACTTACCGCCATATAATTGCCGTTCCAGGGGTGCGTGAATTTTTGCCAACAGGCTTTTGCAGGTATCCGGAGGCCGAAAGTGGCCACCAGCAAACCGCTTCGCAACACACAGAGGTCAGGATCTACAACTGCTCCAACAATTTCAATAGAATTTTCCGGTACAAAAATGCCTTTGCGTTTAACCTCCTTAAACATATCCTTCCATTTTTCAATAGCGTACACATCCCTGTCTGCAAAAATCAATGGTAATGGCTGGCTCCAGGTTTTTCCCTGGTTATCAGAATAACATTGGAACAATTCCCGGCCGGTCCTCATCATACAAATCAGCCGCCCGGCATGTTTACCCTTGTTTACGCGGTTTAAAACCGGCTCACCAAACCCTTCGGTTTGTGTTTGGGGAATTGTAGTAATACTTGAAACATATTTCCAATGGCGTCCTTTATTAGAGGAACGGAAGACCATCACCCTTGTTTTAATCATATGCACTTCGTAATCAGACGGGCTTTTATCTCCTTTTTGCCAGCCGTAAATCGTTGTCATTAGGTCTCCATTGGGCATTTCAATAATCCTGCGATGAAGGCGCATTGCTACGTGCGGGCGGCCACCGTCATCGGAAGAAGCATAAAAATTGGAATGTGGAATTTCAAAAATGGCGGTTACAGGGCCTTTAACGGTTTTCAAGCCATCCGTTGAATAGAACAGGAGCGTTTCTCCGGTATCGGGTTTGGCGCCCGGTGTTACGTAGGTTTCCAAACCGATTATGGTGCCATCTTTTAGCTGAACGATACCTCCCTCAATGTTGACATCATTTTTTCCGGGAAACATTTCTTTCTTCGTCCATGTGGCGCCGGTATCGTCTGAAATTACCGTATCTACTCCAAACGGATAGTATATGCGCTCTTGTGGTATAGGCTTATTAGCATTTTGCGCCTGAACAATCATTCGATTGTTGTTGGTAACTAACATTGAGGGTTGCAACCCACCATTGAGCACCAACCTTTCATCCCCGAAAGAAAAGTTTAATTTACCATCAGATGCTACGGTGGCAGGT
>MKRO01000124.1:11088-11479 GCA_001896965.1 Sphingobacteriales bacterium 41-5
TTCGTGATACTTTTTTTCGCAGGCGGCTTGTAAAATAGAACTATTGTCTATTGAATGGCTGAACGTTTTGCTTCCTGTCGTTGTTCAAGAAATAACGGTTCAGAAAAAGCCATGTTAAAGCATAAGAATCCATACAGCTCGTATGGGGCAAATCGGGATAAAACCTATATTCTTTAGGGCTTGTTATGCGGTCGTACACTGATTGGATGGTGGGGGCGGGACAGAGAACGTCTTTTCCTCCTGCGGTCATAAATACAGGCACTTTTATGCGCGGCGCCAATACAAACGGGTCAAAATAATCCAAAGTATTAAAAAAGTTTTCGCTTTTAGCGCCTGCTCCGTCCAACAATGATTTTGCGAGCGATGGCATAGTAGCGGCCATCCTTAAATT
>MKRO01000125.1:0-420 GCA_001896965.1 Sphingobacteriales bacterium 41-5
ATTTTAAAATTTGGTGGACAAATTGATTGCGTCAATCTTTTGTACCACATCAAAAATCAGGCTGCATCGCTCACCACTTTTACATCATTGCTTGCCAACAGCAGGGCTTGACATTTAACAGTGATTTTCAACGCTTGAAGCAGCTTGGGTTTGCGCAGAGAGTTTCTCATTAATAAAAGCGAGACTTCGTCTGGATCCGGGCCAGCGGCGTCTCTTTTTTCCCCGAAAACTCGCAATGTACCGGCCGTTATCAGAATCCAAAACTAAAAATCTTTATCTTTAGGAATCTATCGAACTAAAGGTGTAGGGTTACATGTTTCTTCGCCATTTGCATTTTTTAAAACTCGTTTTTATCCATGGGCTCACCGCTTTTGGCGGGCCTCAGGCTCATTTGGCAATGATGATGAAAACCTTTGTCAG
>MKRO01000125.1:480-4627 GCA_001896965.1 Sphingobacteriales bacterium 41-5
GAAGAGGAATTGCTTGAGTACAATGCCTTTTGCCAGCTTCTCCCCGGGGCATCTTCGGGGCAAACTATAATGTTGATAGGGTTCAAACGCGGCGGGGTTCCATTGGCGATCCTTACATTGCTGGTTTGGATTTTACCCTCGTGCGCGATTATGTTGGGGTTATCGTTTTTGGTGCACAGGGTTGACGGGTCGGAGGCCTGGCAGCAAATTTTCAAGTTTATCGTTCCGATGGCTGCGGGTTTTTTAGTGTACGCCTGTGTTGCCGCATTTCCTTTTTCGGTTAAAAATTTAATAACCGGCATAATCGCGATTGTAACAGCCATTGCCACGTTTTTATTTTTCGGGCAACCCTATATTATCCCAATGCTTATAGTCTTTGGTGGAATTATCACGAACCTCAGTAAGAAAAGGATTCCGCAGATTCATGAAAAGCCGCGTAAAATCCAATGGTGGAATATCTGGTTGTTCGCGATTATTTTTATAACGGCCGGGGTTTTAAGTGAAACTGGGCGAAAGCAGGAGTGGGAAAATCGCAAGCCGGTCACTCTTTTTGAAAATACCTATCGCATGGGTAGCCTGGTTTTTGGCGGGGGAAATGTGTTAATGCCATTGATGTACGAACAATTCAGTGTAAGGTCCGAAGCGGTGAAAGATAGAAACCCTAACGTGATTCAGATTGACAGAAAAGAGATGCTTTTGGGGATGGGGTTAGTGAGGGCGATGCCGGGGCCTGTGTTTTCTATTTCTTCCTACACCGGAAGCCTGGCGCTGAGAGATATGGGAGTTTCCTGGCAGGTTGCGGGTGGTTTGATCGGAATGGTTGCCATATTTTTACCGGCGGCGCTGCTCGTGCTGTTCTTTTTCCCAATTTGGAGCAATCTTAAAAAATTTTCGGTAATTTATCGGTCGCTTGAGGGAATTAATGCTGCCGTGATGGGGATTATGGTGGGTTCCACGGTTTACATTATGAAGGATATTTCTTTTTTTACCAGGGATTTTTCGGGGTTAGCAAATTGGAGTGTCATTGCGGGAACAGCATTTTTGTTGATTTTTTCAAAAATTCCGGCTCCGGTTGTCGTTTTAGCCTGCCTGATTCTCGGGTATATATTCTGATCAGTTTCTGTAATAGCCGCCTTTTTCTATCTCCTCAATCACATTGTCAGGTAGCATATAGCGCACCGATTTTTTCTCTTTGATGAGTTGGCGGATTGCTGTGGCGGAAAGTTCCAGTAGAGGCGCGTCAACAATGGTAAGGTTTGCCCCCAGCTTATTGTCAATTGCAAATCCGGGGCGATTATAAATCAATACATTATATGTATTTATAATATAATTGTAGTTTTTCCATTTTTTTATATTCTGAAAACTATCGCCGCCCATTATTACAACAAACTGATTATCAGGATGTTTTTCTTTTAGATGATGTAGTGTATAGCTGGTAAAAGAAGGGCGGGGAAGATGAAACTCCACGTCCGATGCTTTCATATTTGACGCTCCCTCAATGGCGAGGTTTACCAGGTAAAACCTGTGATTTTCGTTTAAAAGTGATTTGCTTTCTTTCAATGGGTTGTGTGGCGAAACAATAAACCAGATTTTATCCACCAGGTTTTGATTGAGAATGTGGTTGGCAATTATCAAATGTGCGTGGTGAATTGGATTGAAGGAGCCGAAGAACAAACCTATTTTCATTTGGCGATGATTTAGTGGATCAATTCAACTTCAATATGTTTTGCTTCCTCAACCCTCAGGCTAAGTGTATAGCCTGCCACGGCAACAGAGATCGGGTCGTTTAGCGGCGCCTTTTTAAGAATTTCGATTTGTTCTCCGGGCAGGCAGCCCATTTCCATGAGTTTCAGAAATATCTCTTCCGAAGTAAATTTTTTAATCTTCGCCTTCTGACCCGTTTTCAGGTCAGCTAATAAAAATGCAACTTCTTTATCCATAGCACAAAACTAACCATTGCTGTTTGTGTTTTGTTTACGAATTTTGAAAAAAGTATGATGAGCCGGGGTAAAATCAATATTCTATTCTTTTTTCAAGAGAAAATTACACTAAGAAGGCGTAAACGTTTAAAGGCGTTTCTTTCAAACGTTCTGGAAAAGAAGGCAGGAAAGGTTTCGGGCGAAGTTAGAATTATTTTTTGCTCCGACGAAGAGTTGTTACAGATAAACCGTGATTTTCTTGCACACGATTATTATACCGATATTATTACATTTCCGTTTACAAAGCCATCTGAGAAGAATATTGAGGCAGAGCTTTATATAAGCGTTGACCGGGTGAGGGAGAATGCAAAAGTCCTTGAGGCTTCGCTTGAGAGGGGGCTCCATCGCGTAGTCTTCCATGGAGTTCTTCACCTTTGCGGACTCGATGATAAGTCTGGAGCACAGGCATCCGCAATGAGAAGAGCCGAGGATTTGCTGTTAATGGAATATTTCAACGTTCCACATAAAACTGTTTCATCATGAAACCGTGTCGCGTGAAACACTTACCTTTGAAAAATGCGAAAAAAATGGACAAGGAAGGAAGAAGAAACGCCTGATTTGCTGAAATTCAGGGAAAAACGCAAATGGCAAATCAACCTCAGGCGATATGTTATTCAGCAGAACCCTGCATATTTTTATGCTCCATATTTTGGCTTAGACATTAAAAATATGAGGCTGTGGTTTGAATGCCAGTTTACAAATGATCTTTCATGGGATAATTTTGGGAAAAAATGGCAGTTTGACCATGTAGTTCCGGTAGCATACTTTGATTTTTCTAACCGGGAGGAGCTAAAACTTTGCTGGAACTTCATAAATATTAGGGTGGAGCCTATCCAACATGCCAGAACAGGAGGAAACCGAATAGATGTGCTGGCTTCCAAAAACTATTTTGAAGAATTATACCGAAATACCGGCTACCAGGTTTGTAAAAAATTATTGGACAAGATTGAAGAAATAAAAACCTCGGAAATAATCAGCACAAAAGGCCAGAAGGAATTTATAAACGAACGCAAAGAATTCCTTGAGGGAATTGAAAACTACACTGAGTTAGAGTTCGAGTTCCTGAATCGCGGAAAATCAGTTGAGGACGTCCGCAAGGAAATCAAATCTTTAAGCGAAATTAAACTATAGCGCCACTTTGAGGCGATCATAATACCTTTGCAAAATGTTTCCTGAATACGATGTTATTGTAGTGGGCGCCGGCCACGCAGGCTGCGAAGCGGCAGCAGCAGCGGCAAATATGGGTTCAAAAACGCTTTTGGTTACAATGAACCTGCAAACGATAGCCCAAATGAGCTGTAACCCGGCAATGGGCGGCATTGCAAAAGGCCAGATCGTTCGGGAAATTGATGCAATGGGCGGGTATTCCGGTATTGTTACTGATGAAACCATGATTCAGTTCCGCATGTTGAACCGGAGCAAAGGCCCGGCTATGTGGAGCCCCAGGGCACAGAGCGACCGGATGCTTTTTGCAGCGAAATGGCGGGAAATGCTCGAAAAAACCTCAAACCTGGATTTTTACCAGGATATGGTGAAAGGGTTGATTGTAAAAGATAGGCGGGTTTGCGGTGTGGTTACGGGTTTGGGGCACGAGATACGGGGAAAAGCCGTGGTTTTAACAAACGGAACATTTTTGAACGGAATCATTCACATCGGGGAGAAGCAATTTGGAGGAGGCCGGGTGGCGGAGAAAGCAGCCACAGGAATTACCGAACAACTCGTTCAATTGGGATTTGAAAGTGACCGGCTCAAAACAGGAACACCGCCCAGGGTTGATGGTAGAAGCCTTGATTACAGCAAGATGGAAATACAAGAGGGGGATAACGAAATTGTGGGATTTTCGTTCACAGATACACAAAAGCTTTCTGCGAAGGAACAACGCTGCTGCTGGATCACCTACACCAACCAACAGGTTCACGACATTCTTAAAACCGGGTTCGACCGTAGCCCCATGTACGCGGGCAGAATTGACGGCGTGGGCCCAAGATATTGCCCAAGCATTGAGGACAAAATCAACCGCTTTGCCGAAAGAGAACGGCACCAGCTTTTTGTGGAACCCGAAGGCTGGAATACTGTTGAAATTTACGTGAACGGGTTTTCTACCTCTTTGCCTGAAGAGGTTCAATACAAAGCGCTGCAAATGGTACCGGGTTTTGAAAACGCCAGGC
>MKRO01000125.1:4644-11835 GCA_001896965.1 Sphingobacteriales bacterium 41-5
GGGTTATGCCATCGAATACGACTACTTTCCTCCAACCCAGCTCAAAAACACATTAGAAACAAAAATAATATATAACCTGTTCTTTGCCGGACAGATAAATGGCACAACCGGCTATGAAGAGGCCGCGTGCCAGGGCCTGATGGCTGGGCTTAATGCCCATTTATCCGTCAGTGAAAAGAACCCTTTTACATTGAAAAGGAGTGAAGCATATATTGGAGTTTTAATTGATGACCTTATTAATAAAGGAACCGAAGAGCCTTACCGGATGTTTACTTCAAGGGCAGAATACAGGACTTTATTACGCCAGGATAATGCAGATACGCGCTTGACGCCTCTTAGCCATGCGATTGGGCTGGCCTCTGATGAACGAATGTCCAAGGTCAATAAAAAAGTAGAAAAAGTTGACGAGATCAAAGCGATTTTGAAGGAAAACAGCCTTAATCCGGACGAAATCAACAATTTTTTGCAAAAAATCGAATCTTCTCCTATCAGCGAAAAACAAAAAATCGAAAAGATTTTGTTGCGGCCGGGTGTTGAACTGGAAGACCTTATTGAAAACGTACCGTTCCTGAGAAAGCAACTGAACGGTTTCTCTAAGGAAGAGATAGAACAGGCATCCATTCAAACAAAATATGATACCTATATCGAAAAGGAACGGGAATTAGTTTCACGAATGAGCGAGATGGAAAACCAAATCATTCCAGAAAATTTTGACTATGCAAAACTTGGTTCTCTTGGTAATGAAGCGCGTGAGAAACTAAACCGAATAAAGCCGCGCACACTCGGGCAGGCCAGCCGAATTTCGGGCATCAACCCAAGCGATGTGCAAATATTGATGGTATATATGGGGCGATAAAAAGGTTGCGAATCAACCGAAATTACAACAACGCCAAAAAAGAAAAATTTTTGCTTTTTTTTGTTTGCCCGTCAAGTGCAATTTGTTTTTCTTTGTACATAACCAAATTCATTAATAATGAAACTTCTTGAGAATAAGGTTGCCATAGTAACAGGTGCTGCTCGTGGAATTGGTGAAGCCATCGCGACAAAATTCGCAGAACAGGCCGCTAATGTGGCGTTTACTTATGTGAGCGACGGTAGTGCGGAAAAAGCCAAAGCCCTTGAGGAAAAACTGACAGGCATGGGTGTAAAAGCCAAAGCCTACCAAAGCAATGCCGGAGATCTGGTTCAATGCGAAAGTTTGGTGAACGATGTTTTGAAAGAATTTGGCACAATTGATATTTGCGTGAATAACGCGGGGATTTCAAAAGATAATTTATTGCTGCGCATGACGCCTGAGCAATGGCAGGATGTGCTAAATGTGAACCTGAACAGTGTTTTTTACATGACCAAACAGGTCATTCGTCCGATGATGAAAGCCAAAAGCGGCAGCATTATTAACATGAGTTCTGTGATTGGAATTATGGGAAATGCAGGCCAGGCGAGTTATGCCGCCAGTAAAGCAGGAATTATAGGGTTTACTAAAAGCGTGGCCAAAGAGCTGGGCAGCCGTAATATCCGTTGCAACGCCATCGCCCCGGGGTTTGTTGAAACAGATATGACTCATTATTTAAACGAAAGTGAAGGCGCTTCAAAATATTTGGCTGATATCCCTTTGGGCAAATTTGCAAAAGCTGAAGACATTGCCAATGTGGCTCTGTTTTTAGCAAGTGAACTGGGTTCTTATCTCACCGGCCAAACCATTAGCGCCTGTGGCGGATTGAACATTTAAGATCCTGTTAAGCCCCGCCTGACATAAAGATGTAATAAAAAAGCGTCGAAATTTTCGACGCTTTTTGTTTGAATGCTGATAACGTTTATCTCATTAACTTCAATTCATTAATGATATTTTTAGCGCCGCCTAATTTATCAATACACCAAAGCACATAACGAATGTCAACGTTAATAGTGCGGTTCAGATCCTTGTCAAAAGCCAGCTTGTGGCTTAAAGCCTCATAGTTTCCGTCAAAAGCCAAACCCAACAATTCTCCCTTTCCGTTAATGACCGGCGAGCCGGAGTTCCCCCCGGTAATGTCATTTGACGTAATAAATCCAACTACCAAATCTTTACGAACAGGGTCAGCGTACTGTCCGAAATCTTTTTTCTTCAGCAATTCAATTTGCTTTGCCGGAAGGTCATACTCGTAGTCGCCGGGTTTATATTTTTCTAATATTCCCTTTGACGTTGTTACATAGTCATAAGAAACGGCATCGCGCGGTTTGTAAGCCCCAACTGCTCCGTAGCTAACGCGCATGGTAAACGTGGCATCAGGATACATCATTGCAGCTTTGGCAGGGTTCATTGCCATTACGCCTTTTAGGTACAAGCGGCCCAGTTCATTATTGAGCGTGTTGAATTTTTGAAATTTGGGTGAAATATGAGTTACATAGTTTGTGATAAAAGCATCAGCGTGTTTAAAAGCAGCATCTGCTTCAAGCGCCGCCAGCGTTGGATTTGCGATGAAATCGTTCCATTTGGCATCATCAAATACCATTGTGTTTTTAAACACATCAGCCGCATATTTTTTATACGGTTCATCAGTGTTCAGGCTGCCGTATTTATTTTGTACATCTTCATAAAAGGCGCCTGGTAACTGGCTTTTATCAACATTTTCATAAAACATTTTTGTTAGCGCTGCAAGAATATTTTGATCCGAAGGCTTGTCTTCGCCTTCAAGAAAGCCTTTCCTTCTCTGATCAATATCTTTTACAATTTTTGAAATTTCATCTTTTGACGCTCCTGATTTCAGAGATCTTTGTAACTGCGCTAATGAGGCCGCAAAAGAAATTAAAGACGAGCCCATTATACCTTCGTTAAAATAAACCCGGCTTTTTGCGTAAGGCGTCCAGTCTTTATAAGCAGCTTTCCAATCGCTGAAAATATTCTGATACTCCGGCTTGCCTTTTGCCCAGGCCTGAAACTTTTCCTCAGCGGCGGCTTTCTGTCCAAACACATCGTATTTCAATAGTTGCTTGGTTTCGCCGTCAAAAAATTTCCAGTAGTTGGCAATTCCTGCATAACTTGAAGAGAGTTTTAGTTTTACAGCAGGGTCTTTTTTCATTTGCTCAAACATATATTTCAACCTCACATCGCGCAATTCAACCAGCGTAGGATTATTAACCTCCGTTGCCAGTTTAATACCGTAAGAAGATTCGTAACGATTGGTGCCTCCGGGATAGCCCCAAATCATAGCGAAGTCCCCTTCTTTAACGCCTTTGAGCGAAATGGGCAAAAACCATTTTGGTTTCATCGGAACATTTGAAGGGTCGTAGGTTGCGGGTTTATTTTGTTTATTTGCATACACACGAAACACCGAAAAGTCCCCGGTGTGGCGCGGCCATTCCCAGTTATCTGAATCACCGCCAAATTTCCCCACGCTTTCGGGCGGCGTACCCACCAAACGAATGTCCTTGTAAATCTCATAAACAAAAACCAGGAACTGGTTGCCTTTAAATACGGGGCTCACGCGCGCCTGAATACTTTTTGATGCATCACTATAGCGGGCATTGATTGCATCAAGCAGTTCTGCCTGTTTGGAAACCCTTTCTGTGCCACTTAAACCGCCAAGGCCCGCTAAAACCTCTTTGGTTACATCTTCAATTTTTAAAAGGAACTGAACGCTAAGGTTTGTTTTAATTTCTTCGGCTTTGTTTTTTGCGTAAAAACCATCGCGCAGGTAGTTGTGATCCATGGTACTGGCACCGGCAATTGCTCCATAACCACAGTGGTGGTTAGTGAAGATCAACCCTTCGGGGCTAACGATTTCACCGGTGCAGCCGCCGCCGAAAATGATAATAGCGTCTTTTAGAGAATTTTTGTTGACACTGTAAAGTTGCTCGGCTGTCATTTTAAGGCCTTTTTTAACCATATCGGCATACACCTGTTTGCCCAACAACTGCGGTAACCACATGCCTTCATCAGCAAATGATTTGAAACTCATGCTCAGGGCAAGCAATACGAAAAGAAAATTTTTTTTCATAATTTTTTTAATTGAAAAACAAATAAATAGTTTGGGTTCCCAAAAAGCTCGCAACAAGCGCACAAATATAGTATACAAACATGTGCAAACGGGTGTTAGCGTTTTAAAGTTCTAAGTTTTTTTCTGAAAAATTTTTTGCGCGAATTTGCAGTTTTGTAAGAAAAGTTGCAGAAATTTAAAAAAAATTTGCTTTATGAAAAAATTAGTCCTGTTTGCAGCCCTATTTATGTTTTTGTTTTCATTGTTTTTTATTGGATGTAAAAAGAACCCACCGGTCGAAAACAAAAAACCTCCAACCTGCTCATCAAACGCAGCTCCGGTAAACAACACTAATGTTTCCACGACTTCTGTAACATTGAGTTGGACAGCGGCAACCGGAGCCACGTCCTACGATGTATTTGTTGGAGGCTCTGCGGCGAGTGCTACGAAAGTTGGCAACGTCACAACAACGTCTTACAATTATACAATCCCTTCAACCGCTAATGCTACTTATTATTGGTATGTGGTGCCAAAAAACGCGGACGGATCGGCAACAGGATGTTCTTCTTCCGCCACTTCGTTTGTTTTTGGTACGGCGCCCGGTTGCGCAAGGAATATTGAACCTGCGAACGGCACTAACCTAACAACAAAAACTATTACTTTAAAGTGGTCGAAAGTTGCTAATAGTTCCGGCTACGATGTTTATCTTGGTACAACTTCAACACCAACGGCCACGATAGCAACCAAGGTGACCGACACTGTATTTACTTATACGGTGCCGGCAAATTATACTACAACTTATTATTGGTATGTGGTGCCAAAAAATACAGGTGGCGCGGGCACGGGATGTACATCATCGGTAACAGCGTTTACTTATTTGACTGCCCCGACAAATGCAACAAATATTAGTCCGGCAAACGGAGAGGCGGTTACGGGCACAATAGCAAATCTTAAATGGTCAAAAGTAAACGGGGCAAGTTCCTATGATGTTTATGCGGGAGAAACGGCTGCCACAGCCATTTCGGTTGGCTCGAACGTTACAGACACCGTTTTTGCTTATACGCCTCCCTCGGCTGAATTAAGTAAAACGATTTATTGGTACGTAGTGCCGAAAAACAACTTAGGAAGCGCAACAAATAGCCAGGCAACAGCTACTTCATTTGTGAAGCTTGTCATTAAAGCGCCTGCCACCATTGATTTTCCGGTAATTGGATATTTCCCAAGTTACAGGTCTGTTTCAGAATACCCCGATGCCACATTTAAAATGACCGATATAGTAGCGTATGCATTTGCCAGTCTTACTTCAACATCAACCGTTAGCATTGCTTCACCAACCGTTTTTACGGCAGTTATTGCAAAAGCAAAGGCGAACGGGGCAAAAGTTTTGCTGGCAATAAACGGTACGCAGGCAAATTTCGCAGCGATGGGGCAGTCTGCTGCCGGAAGGACAACCTTGGTTAAGGATTTGATGGCCAAAGTAAGGCAATATGATATTGATGGAATTGATTTGGATTATGAATATCCCAGAACAACCGATGGTACTGACACGATGTTTGCGCTACTCGCCAGGCAACTAAGTGATTCTTTACATGTTGACGGTAAATATTATCTCTCTGCTGCTATTACTGCAGGCAAATACGCGGGAAGCATTAGGGATGGCATAAAGACCGAAGTCTTTAATTATATTGACTTTTTCAATGTGATGGTGTATGACGACTTCTCAACTACATCAGGCGAAGACTACAGGCAACACAGCCCTTACGCCATGGCAGTCACCTGTATGAACTATTGGATCAATACACGGGGGATGCCGAAAAGCAAATGCATTTTGGGTATTCCGGCGTACGGAAGGAACTCGGGCGCAGCACAAATTTCAACATCTTATAAAACAATTTTAACAAGCGGTACACAATTGGGGCCATCTCCCCTAAATCTTTCGGATTCAGCAATTATTACAAAAGCAGATAATACAACATTTAAAACCTATTATAATGGTATTGCTACCGTGAAGCAGAAAACTGATTATGCAAAACAGGTTGCGGGCGGTGTTATGTTTTGGGAGATTGGTCATGATGCTGTAGGTGATAACTCCTTAATTAAAGCCGCATTTGATCAATTAGGAAGGTCTCTTTAGTTATAACCTTTTAAAGAAAAAGGAACTGCTGTTTCCTGATGATGAATTTAGAGCCATTGCCTCTATAACAGGCCGTTTTCTTTTTTGAAGAAGGCCTTTATAGTGTACGCGGTTTTACAATATCTTCGCAGTTCTAAAATCTTTTATGGCAACCCCATCATCCAAAACCCTATTTGTAAAAGTTTCCACACTGCCAAACGCGGGCATGGGCCTTTTTACAAAAATCGATTTGAAAAAAGGAGACATCGTTACTGAGTACAAAGGCCGGCGCCGCACCTGGGCGCAGGTGGAGGACGATGCTGATAACGGTTACATTTATCACATTGACGACGATAACGTAATTGATGCTTTAAAAAACCTCAACTCATTTGGCCGATACGCTAATGATGCAACGGGTTTGCAACGGATAGCCGGTTTGCGTAACAATGCTGAATATTTTGAAGAAGATAACCGGGTGTTTATACGTGCTAAACAAAACATTGCAGCAGGGAAGGAGGTTTTGGTTTCGTACGGAAAGCTTTACTGGAAGCAGGTGCGCGAAAACATAGCGGAGGATATGAAGAACGGAAGGCATTATGAACATCACGCTCCTGAAATAGAAAAGCGGTAGTATTGTTACTTTATTATTTTTTAAATCATCATGAGCAACGAGAGAACAGAATTATCAGAATTGGGTGAATTTGGTTTGATTGAACATCTTACCAAAAACATTGAACCACAAAACGCTTCGTCACTACTTGGCGTGGGAGATGATGCGGCTGTGATCGACCATTTCGGAAAACAAACAGTGGTCACTACTGATCTTTTGTTGGAAGGCGTTCACTTTGATTTGATGTACACCCCTTTGAAGCACCTGGGCTACAAAGCTGTGGTTGTAAACCTCAGCGATGTATACGCCATGAACGCAACGCCCACGCAAATCACCATGAGCATTGGCATCAGCAACCGCTTTGGAATGGAAGCTCTGAATGAATTTTACGATGGCGTTTATGCAGCCTGCAGTTATTACGGGGTTGACCTCGTTGGCGGCGACACCACCACTTCTCAAAAAGGGTTTGTGATTTCAGTAACAGCAATCGGCGAAGTTGCCCCCGATAAATT
>MKRO01000126.1:0-405 GCA_001896965.1 Sphingobacteriales bacterium 41-5
TACCGAATCCAGAACGCCGCTGGTAAAAAACCCGTCTATCCTGCTCGATTTGATCTGGTTGAACGCTTCCTTCTCCAGGTGGCTTAGCATGAACGCATTTGAAATAGCTTCAAAGCGGTTTGGTTGTTTATTTCTGGTGTGAAGCAACAAAGTGTCGCCGGTTATCTGGTTGTTGTCCTGCCCCCAAACAACAGGATTTTGATAGAGCCTGAAAGTGGAATCGCGGAAGGAATAAAACAAACTATCAGAAACAGCCTGCATAGAATCGGTAAATATCTTCACATTATGAAAGGCTTCAAAATAGCGGTTAGTACTGTCGTCACGGGCAATACTGTCCTTAACCATCTTTTGTGTTTGACGGTTTGATGCAGCAAAAACCGGCGGGACTGCGGCAGGCGGAAGAGG
>MKRO01000126.1:562-3684 GCA_001896965.1 Sphingobacteriales bacterium 41-5
CTGTCTGCTGAAAGAACCGGCACCTCGGGCAAATTTGCGGTCGAATCCGCTGAAGGGTTCATTTCATCGTGCTGAACGGAATCCTGAGCGGTATTGTTGGGCGCCGGCCTGCTTACGTAAAGATCGGTGAGTTTGGCGCTGAACAAAGTATCGGCCGTTACATAAATAGAGTCATTATCCTGCTTAATGATCATCAGCGCATTTCGGGTGGCGAGTACCGCTTCTGAAATGCGGTTCTGGTAAATGAGATCGGCAATAATAATGGTTCCCCGAACAGAATCAACTACCACAGCATTCCCTTTGGCCTGGGCAAATTCTTCGGTTAATGTGAGAGAATCGGCAATAACCGTAGATTTATTGTTATCATTCACCATCGACCGCTGGCCAAATTCGGCATCACCCGTTTTCAGGTTATAAAAACCTTCTTTAGTAGTTATCTTCCGATTAGCGCTATCGCGAATGGTAGTATAGGTAATAAACCGCGCCACCTGGTTGCCGGTGTTATACAAAAGAGAGTCTGTGGTAATATTATAAGCGGGATCATTCACTTTAACATCCTTCATAAAAATCACGTCCTTAATATCCGTGTGATAGTTAGCCGCCCGGCTGGTGATTACAGTTTTTCTGTTGACCACTTTACCACCGTTTTTATAGGTTGCCAGGTTGGTGTTCATGTTATATTCCGCACTTGGCGCGGTGAGTACTGTATGGCCGTCTGTGAGCCTCACGTCCCCATCGAGGTAAGCTATTTGCCTGTCAGTGAGATAGCGAAGGTGATTGGAATAAATATTTGTGGTATCAGAATCATTGATGTGAACATTACCCCAGGCTTCAAAAGTATTGGCACGGTCATTTTTCACACAACGGTTACATTTAAAAATCGTGTTACCCTGTTTCATCACCACATTGCCTTCCAAAATGGTGAGGTTAGTGCTGTCACCAACTTTCTGCAGGCTCATGGTGTTGGCGCTGATGATTTCAACCGGCACACCTGAGGTTTGCGCATTGGAACACAGCCATCCTGAAACAGCAGAAAATATCAAAGCTACAACCCGAAGCTTTGCCCAAAGAAATTGATTAAACTTATAAATTTTTATCACCTGGGAACAGAATCTTTTATCGCAGGCGCCGTTAATTCACCCGCGGTATTTTTTCTGCCGAAGACGGAGATGTTTACATAACGTTTGGGGTGTACCCGTATATCGTCCATTAAAATTTCCGCGCTTAGCATCACATCTTTCAATTTGTTGTAGAGCTGCTTATCATTCATGATAGCTCCTAACGTCCCTTCAGGGTTTGATATCTGGTTGATGGTATGCCTCAAATCTGAAACCGCTAAATTTAAGCTATCCATGGTAGTTTGAAGTTTGAGCTGCGAAAGGTCGTTTGAAAAAACATTTGCATTGCCCAAAATTTCTTCCACGGTCCGGTTCTGATTTTTCAGGTTTCCGGTGATGGCGCTCATATTTTGCAAAGATGCATTAAGTGCGGGAGTTGCTGCCGATAAAAGACTGTTAAGATTTGCAGTAGCATAATTGAGGTTTGCAATAGTTGTTTGCAGGTTGCGTTGGGTATTCGCATCCAGGGTATTATTAAAGCCAGAAAGCAACATTGTTAAAGAATCCGCTACATTCCTCACTTTTCCCATCAGGGGTTTTGCTTCAGAAGTAAGGTCACCTAATAACCCGTCTTCCTCGCGGGTTGATATCCTGTCCCCGTCCTTTAAATAAGTTTTTGCATCGCCTTTGTCAATAATCAGATTTGAAGAACCCAGCAAACTTCCCGAAATATATGCCACCGAGTTTGAAGGGATATTCACGTCTTCAGTAATACTGATGGTAACTTTTATTGAGTTCACATTTTCATCAGCCGGTTCCATTTTGTAAACCGCACCCACATTAAGCCCGTTGATTTTTACAAAATTGGATTTGTCAAGCCCCCCCACGGTTTTGAAGATTGCATAGATTTTGGGGGTACGGTTAAACACATCTTTTCCTTTTAAAAATCTGAAGCCAAGTATTAAAACCACAATTGCGGCCAAAGCCATCAATCCCACTTTTAATTCGTTCGATATTTTCATTTTAGTATTTTATAGATTGACTTTCCTCCTTGTGAATTATGACGGCAAAGTAAACGATTTTTTTCAGGTAACGACACGATAAGCCGGTTTTTGCCCCTCTCAATTTTCAAAGAATTATTACCTGTTCAAAAACAAATACTTAGCCAAAAGTTTGACTACCCCAATCTTTCAACGTATATTTTTACAGCATTTACAATGCCCTGCACAATTTCTGCCTGGCCGGGCTCGCTCAACATATAAGCTTCCTCATCCCGATTACTAATGAAGCCCATTTCTACCAGTATACTCGGCATACCCGTGGCTTGCAGCACCCAAATGCCTTTGTGGTTTCTTTGCTGAACGCCGCGGCTTGTTCTACCCGAAGCAATGAATTCTTTTTCAACCAAGGTGGCCAGAGAATAGCTTTTTCTGAAATAATGCTGGGCGTAAATCAACATCCTTGCCTTTTCGGCGGGATCATTAGGATCTGGCATTTTCAACTCCTCATTGGAGTCTTCTTCTTCATTGTAATAGTCGTCATTATTTTTTACAGCCGAAACCTTTTGTTCGTTTTTGCCAACGGCCCAAATATAGGTTTCAGTTCCCCTGGTATTGTTTTCAACCCACACATTCTCATAGTTGTTGACGTAATAAGTCTGTTTCACTCTCTTTTTACCCTTTTTTACATATCTCGTTCTGGCAACCTGACCAACCACTCTTTGGGTGTACCAGCCACCCGGCTTTCTGCCCGCCGCATTACAATGAAGTGCAATAAAAAGATCGCCGCCCATTTTGTTGGCCCATTCGGCTCTGTACCGGTTTGCGGCTACAGCATTGCTCAAATATCCGGGCAATGCCGAAGTGGTACGTGTTTCGAGGATTTTTCTGTCAGGAAAGGCTTCCCTGAGTGCTTTGGCAAGTTTCAGGCTCACCTGTAAATTAATGGCGGCCTCGGTAGATTCTAATCCTTTAGCCCCGGAGTCGGGGCCTCCATGGCCGGCATCCACAATAATCGTTCGCACACCACCCGGATTTGTTTGCGCATCCACCTTAAAAATCAATA
>MKRO01000126.1:3733-10390 GCA_001896965.1 Sphingobacteriales bacterium 41-5
AACGTTTCATCAAATCAAAGTCAATTTTATTTTTAGCTACTGGCGAATATTGTTAATTGTTTCAAACTTCACAAAATCTTTACCATGTTATTTATACATTTGCGGTTCTTTGAGCAAAGTTGATGCGCAAATTTAGAAGAAATTATATTGTTGTACCCTTATTAACTGTTATAATTATTATAACGGCCATGCGAGGGGTTTTTGCTTTACCTGCTGATGTAGATAAGGAGGGTACCAACCTTCTATTTTTTGCCCGTCAGGATACGGTTGAATTGCCGGGGCGCGATACAATCCCTGTTAACGATTCCCTGAACCGAACTGACACCACCCAAAAACCTGTTATTGACTCTTTTTCCTTAAAACTTTCAAAAGATACCCTGAGTGCACCGATTGAGTATTCAGCGTCAGACTCGGTTGTGGGGCTTGTGGAGGAAAAGACCATTATTTTACATGGAAAAGCAAAAACCAGTTATGAGGATATGGAGCTCACGGCTCCCATCATAGAATTAGACCAAACGAAAAACCTGGTGAGGGCAAAAACCACGCGCGACAGTACAGGGGAGCTAACGGATTATGCCGAAATGAAGCAGGGCGATAACCAGTTTAAGTCTGAGAATATGGAGTACAACTTCAAAACCATGCGCGGGCTTACCAAGGGCACTATTACACAGCAGGGTGAGATGTTTGTTCATTCCGATATTGTAAAAAAAGTGGATGAGAATACCATGTACGGCCTCGGCACTTTCTTCACAACCTGTAACCTTGACCATCCGCACTTTGGCTTTAGGGCAAAACGGGCGAAGATTATTAATAAAAAACTTGCGGTTACAGGCGCCGTAAGGCCCGAGTTTGACTCTGTGCCTGTTCCCATTTATTTACCTTTTGGGTTTTACCCGCTTTACCAGGGGAGGCACGCTGGCGTATTAGCACCGTCTGTTGAAACCAACGACCAGATGGGGCTGGGCCTTTCGGGATTGGGGTACTATTTTGTGCTGAATGATTACTGGGACGTTCAAATGCAGGGAAATATATACTCTTACGGTAGCTGGTCGGTAGATGTGCGGCCAACTTACCGAAAAATTTACCGTTACCAGGGAAGCGCCAGTTTTGGCCTGCAGCATACACGGCGCAATTTCAGGGGCGATCCCGACTTTTATAAAGTTAATACTTACCAATTGAACTGGAGCCACTCCTCTGACCAGAGGTCGCGGCCGGGCACATCTTTCAACGCCAGCGTGAACGCCAGTTCCACCAAATACAATGAGAACGTACCGAACAGCAATCTCGTTAATTTCCAGAATGCCCTCGGGTCTTCCATCACTTATACAAAAAACTGGCAGGACAAACCTTACAATCTTTCCATTAGCGCCAACCATAACCAGGTAAACGTTTCGAGGATCACAACCATCAGTTTCCCTAACGTGGCATTTAACGTAAATACGCTTTACCCCTTTGAAAGAAAAGAAGCAGTGGGAAGTAAAAAATGGTATGAGCAGTTAGGTGTCGGTTACCAGTTCAACCTGCGCAACAACCTTTCGTTTTACGACACGCTGAAGGTGCGCGAGAACAGGGGTGTATCCTGGGGAAAATATTTATTAGATACAACTCGTTGGGGAGCCACCAACAGTATTCCCATCACATTGTCATTACCTCCTATACTGGGAGGAGCCGTAAATGTTTCTCCTTCGGTTAGTTATTCATTTGATGTTATTGACAGAAGAACCAATTTTACTTACGAAAAAACACAATCGGGAAAAGATACGAACATTGCACACAGCCCCGCATGGAACCCCGGTATTCGGCAAAGAGCATCTTTTGGCTTAGGTTTTAATACAGCGCTTTTTGGTAAATTCAGATTGAACAACGGCTCGCAACTGCGGCATGTGGCGCGGCCTAATATTGGGTTGAGCTATACCCCTGACCTAAGCCGGAAGGAATGGAAAACCGTTCAGGTAAATGAACGGGGGGACCGTGTGGGATATAACCAGCTTGATCCGAACCCATACCTGAACCCGTACACCAACCAATTTGTTTCCAAAAGGTTTGCGGGGATGAATTTTAGTTTTGATAACAACCTGGAACTAAAAAAACGGGTTAAGAAGAAAAACCCTGCCACAGACGATAACGAGTCCGCTGACTTGTCGAGCCTGCATTCTCCCGCAGATTCATTAGGTGGTAAAGATTCGGCAAATTTAGCAGGATATGTGCCCCTGGATTCTTTGAGCCGCATCGACTCCATTGAACTGGCGAGGAAAAGCGATGAAACAGAATTTAAAAAAATCAGGTTGATTGAAGGTTTTGGGTTCAATACGGCCTACAATTTTTATGCTGATTCGCTAAAGCTTTCTCCGCTGAATGTTTACTTCAGGACAAATCTTTTTGACAAAATAAATATCAACGCGGGCGCCACTTTTGTTCCCTACAAATTGAACCAATTTGGCATGGCTATAAAACAATATGCGTGGGAGGGCGGAAAATTTGGCCTGGGTAGTTTTACCAATGCAAACGTATCACTTAGCACCAGTTTTCAAAGCAAGCCTAAAGACCCTGAAAAAGAGAAAAAACGGCAGGAGGCCATCAATAATACCCTGAACGACCCGATGCTGCAGGCCGACCAGCAAAGGCTTTTAGAATACATGAGAACAAATCCAGCAGAGTTTGTTGATTTTAATACGCCCTGGAGTTTTAATATTTCTTTTCAGCTAAGTTATTACAGGGGCGCATACGATCTTTTAAAAAGCAAATGGGCTAACACGATCACCTCAAGTACTATGTTTGGCGGCAGCTTTAACCTCACTGAAAAATGGAATTTCAGCGTGAACGGCGGCTATGATTTTTCCACAATGAAATTACAAACAGTTTCTACATCTATTTCGAGAGACCTTCACTGCTGGCAAATGTCAATTAACGTGTCTCCTGTTGGTATGTATCGCTATTTCAGTTTTACCATCAGCCCCAAAGCCGGCGTATTGCAGGATCTTAAGATCAATCGTAACCGGTCATTCTACAATGGTCGTGGTTATTGATGGGTGATGATATAACGCTCCATGACCCCGTAAACTTCTTCTTTTAATTCGCTGGCCGATTTGCCGGCAACGGATACCGGTTGCAGAAAATGGATTTCAAGTTTTTTGGGTAGCAAATAAAATGGCTTGCCAAAGGGTAGCGCTTTTTTTGTGTTGAACAAAATTGCCGGAATAATCTCATGCTGGCTTTGCTCCGCTAAATGAAAGGCTCCGCTATAAAACTTTTTTAGCGGCGCTGAGGTGCGGTTTCGGGTTCCTTCGGGGTAGATGCTCATGTGCATACCCTTCTTAAGCACCTCCTGCATTTTATCGTAACTTTCTTTCCTGCTTTCTTCGCTTTTGCGGTTGATGAGTACCGAGCCGCGCGCATAATACCAGCCAAAAAGCGGAATTTTTGCGTAAGAATCCTTCGCGATGGTTTTGTTGGGGCCGGGTATAAACGGGCAGGAAAGCGGCGGGTCAAGAATTGAATTATGGTTGCAGGTAACAATATAAGTTTTACCTTTTTGAAAATTTTCGGTACCCTTTACCTTCAGCGGGCAGCCTACTAAAAATAGCCAGACACGCATCCACAACCTTGCCAGCTTTATAAAGTAATCCGTTCCTTTGGGATCAGGAATTATATACGCCAGCATAGATGGCAGAAAAACAATTGCAAACGTAATGATGAACGTTATCAATCCCCATAATGCCCATAAGCGGCCACCATTTTCTTTTAAGATTTTCATAATGAAATTGCCCCGACTAACCGGTTTATAATCATCAATAAATTGCTCAGGTTGCTGTTACTTTTAAACCCGGCACATCAACGTACATCAACCGGACATTCGTGGCTTTATTAGTTTCGCAAAAATAAATGTTTTCAGTTTCGGCCATTCATCTTTTAGTACGCTGTAAAAAACAAAGACACACACCTCGCAACCCGCAACCCCGCACCCCCTCGCTCACAACTTCCAATCCACCGGGTCAATGCCCTGTTTTACAAGATACTCATTGGCTTTGCTGAAATGCCTGCAACCAAAAAAACCGGTGTTTGCAGACAACGGCGACGGATGCGCTGATTTCAACGCGAGGTGTTTGGAGGTATCGATCAATCTTTCCTTTTCCTGTGCAAATCTTCCCCAAAGCATAAACACAATATGCTCTCTTTCATCAGAAATTTTTTTGATAACCGCATCTGTAAATTCTGCCCAGCCAATTTTCGCGTGGCTCATCGGTTCGCCCGCGCGCACGGTGAGTGAGGCGTTCAGTAAAAAAACGCCGTGTTCTGCCCAATGCATTAGATCGCCGGTTGCAGGAGTATCAATGCCAATATCAGTCTTCAACTCTTTAAAAATATTTACCAGCGATGGTGGTGCAGCAACTCCTTTTTGTACGGAAAAGCAAAGCCCGTGTGCCTGCCCAACACCGTGGTAAGGATCCTGGCCGAGGATTAACACTTTTACTTTATCAAGTGGTGTTGTGTTAAAAGCATTGAAAATATTTTTTCCTGCAGGGTAGATTGTTCTCCTGAGTTCTTTCTCAGCCTTTAAATATTTGACGATATTTTCAAAATAGGGTTTATAAAACTCGTCCTTAAGCGCCTGTTTCCACGAGGGTTCAATTTGTACATCCATAATAGCTTTTTGTAAAAATAGTGAGGATCGCTTTACAGATAAAAGGGCGCTGTTTATTTTTTAGGTATGTATTTTAAAACATCATAACATTCACGTTGCAACAGGAGCGTATTGCGGTTTACTTCAAAGGATTGCTTTTTGCTATGCCCAATAATCCGTTGTACGAAATGATGAGCGCAACATCTTTGGTGTAGATCGAGTTGCTTTTAGCAAAACTATTGTGTTTATTATGGAATAAACCACGAAGGGCACAAAGTTCTGCACGGAGGGCACCGATTAAATTTGTGCTTTTTTGTGGTGCCTTAGTGCACTTTGTGGTAAAATAAAATGTTGTTTAATTCCTCACCGGCTTACCCAAGCGGATCTTTCATTAAGCGATCTTAATAAGGTTCTTTTGTATATAAGGGTCAATATATTTATTTACCGACGATTTTGTAACAAGATCAACTTTGCAGCCCAAGCGCTCGGTGAGTTCCTGTTCCATTCCAATAATATCCAGAAGTGTTATTCCAGGTACGAAATCAACCATAATGTCAATATCGCTTTCGCCGGTTTGTTCATTTGTAGCATAAGAACCAAAAATGCCGATAAACTTTGGATTGTAAGGCTCCAAAACATTTTTGATGATACTTTTCTGGTGAACATTTATCATAATGCAAAGGTATTGTTTCTTAAATTTTAATTCCTAACCGGCTTACCCGTCTTAATTACGGCTTGTAATCTTTCCAAAGTTTTTCTTTCGCCGCAAAGAGAAAGAAAGGCCTGTCTTTCCAAATCGAGCAGATATTGTTCTGAAACTAATGCAGGCTCGCTCAAATCGCCGCCACACATTACGTAAGCGAGTTTGGTTGCCACTTTTGCATCGTGCTCTGTTGCATAGTTCGCTTTCTTCATACTGTTGATGCCCGCCAGCAAAGAGCCTAAGGCGCTGCGTCCCAAAACCTTTATATCGTTGCGTGGCAGGGGTTGCACATAACCGGCAGACTGCATGTCAAGCACACTGCGTTTGGCTTCGGCCACGCGTCGGTCGAGGTTCATCACCACTTCATCTAATCCTTTGCGGTAATAGCCCATTTCAAAAGCTTCGTGTGCAGAAGTAGCCACCTTTGCTGTGGCGATCGTCATAAAACGATTTTGCAGTGGTAAGTTTTCCGGTTCGCCGGTTTGAATTTCGTCAGACGCCCGCAGCACAAACTCCTTGGTGCCACCGCCACCGGGGATCACGCCCACGCCAAGTTCTACAAGGCCGGTGTAAGTTTCAGCCGCCGCGCAAACCTTATCGCTGTGCAGGCTCAGCTCACAACCTCCGCCCAGCGCCAAACCATGCGGCGCCACTACAACCGGAACGGCGGAATATCTTACCCGCATCATGGTATTCTGAAACATGCGGATGGCCATATCCAGTTCTTCATATTCCTGCTCCACAGACAGCATGAAGATCATGCCGATGTTAGCGCCCGCGCTAAAGTTGGCGCCGTCATTGGCGATCACCAATCCTTTAAAATCCTTCTCGGCCTTTTCAATAGAAGTATGAATGCCGCTTAATACATCACCGCCAATGGTACCCATTTTTGTGTTCCATTGCAATGCCAGCACATCATCGCCGGTATCATATAATTTGCAACTACTGTTTTTCCAAACGGTTTTATCGGCATAATTATTTAGGATGATAAACGAATCGCTGCCCGGAATGATCTTATAGGTTTTGCTTGCCGGATCGTAAGAAAGTTTTCTGCCATTTTCAACTTTGTAAAAAGTTTTGTTTCCTGCGGCAATCATTTCATCCACCCAGCTTGCAACAGTATAACCCGCAGCCTTCATGGCTTCCACGGTTTTGGCAACACCCAGCAGGTCCCAGGTTTCAAAAGCGCCGATCTCCCAACCGAAGCCGGCTTTCATCGCGTCATCCACACGGTACACTTCATCGCTGATTTCGGGGATGCGGTGGCTGATATAGGAAAATAAACTGTAATGGAATTGCCTGTATAACTCACCGGCCTTGTCGGGCGAGCCGG
>MKRO01000126.1:10670-10836 GCA_001896965.1 Sphingobacteriales bacterium 41-5
CAAGGTATCAATGCCCACTACATCTGCCGTTCTGAATGTTGCAGATTTCGGCCTCCCTATCATGGGGCCTGTCAATGCATCCACTTCATCAATCGTGAGGCCCAGTTTGTCCATGATTGAAAAAATGGACATGATACTATACACACCAACCCTGTTGGCAATGAAA
>MKRO01000127.1:0-6776 GCA_001896965.1 Sphingobacteriales bacterium 41-5
AGTTCGATACCTATCAGTCCACATTACCGGTTCTTTACAATTTTGTAAAAGAAAGGGCGCTTAACGCCGGCGCAAAGTATGTGCTGCACCAAACCTGGGCCTACGCGCAAAACAGCACGCACAGTGGTTTTGTTAATTATAACAAAGACCAGTTGACCATGTATCAGGCGATTGTGGACGCGAATAACAAAGCCAAGCCTTTAATAAACGCCAGCCTGATAGTACCTTCCGGTACGGCTATTCAAAACGCACGTACCAGCGTGGTGGGCGATAACTTCACCCGCGATGGTTATCACCTCAGCATTCCAATGGGGCGATATACTGCGGCCGCTACCTGGTATGAGGCTATTTTTGGCGAATCGGTTGTGGGGAATTCTTATAAACCTGCAGGGCTTTCAGATTTTGAAGCATCAATTTCTCAAAACGCCGCTCATTTTGCCCTGCAAAAACCCAACGAGGTTACCCAAATGGTCAATTTTCAGGGTGATGGCAGTTTTACCGGAGTCATCAATATAAATTTGGGCACAGCCGCTGCGCCGGCCGGTTGGAATGGGTTGACCGGTTTCACCGCAGGGTCTTCTGTGGCGCTGAAAAATAATACCAATAATTATACAGGTATTGGCGCTACTATTACTGAGCGGTTCAATGGTCAGAATACGGATGGTGCGAGTACTACAACTACTGAGTTGAATATGCCCACAGATGTTTCAAAAAATTCGTATTTCGGAAACTCTAAGGGCGCTTTTGGAGGCTTGACAATCGTGCAAAGCACTATTAAAATTACTGGGCTGAATAAAGATCAGCGATATAATTTCGGTTACTTTGGTTCTCGTATGGGTGTAGGTGACAACAGAGAAACCAAGTTCATTACCACGGGCGCAAATGAAGTGGTAGCAAGGCTTAATACCTCAAACAATACAAGCAATGTAGTTTGGGCAAATGCGGTACAACCTAATTCAGCGGGTGAAATTACTATAACGGTAACCGCCGGTGAAAATAATACCAATGGATCGGGTTTTTATTATCTGGCAGCTATAAGAATTACAAAATAGTTTACAATAAACCATAGGCCGAACAACGAAACGTCGGCCTTTTTTTTAAGCCGGTTGAAAGAAGGCAGGAAACTTGTAAGTTCATCGAAAATTAAATTTTATGAGCAGAAAACTATTCTTTGCTATTGTACTACTAATTTTTGTTTCGAACGGCAGCTACGCTCAAAAAGTAGCGGTTAAGAACCCGCACGCCATTCCCTACACGTTAAAAATTGATAAGAATATTTCCGATACCGCGCTGGTTGACCTGGTGCAAAAGCAAACCCTGCGCTACTTTTGGGATTTTGCGCATCCCGTAAGCGGCCTGGCAAGGGAAAGGAGCAATGAAACTGTGAACTATGGCAGGGAGGTTGTGACAACGGGAGGCACCGGCTTTGGCGTGATGGCAATTGTGGTGGGCGTCAATCGCGGATGGATTGCGCGGGATACCGCCGCCAGATTTTTATTAAGAATGGTGAGATGGCTTTCCAAAGCCGACTCTTATCACGGTGTTTTCCCGCACTGGTACAACGGCGAAACCGGTAAAACTATTCGTTTTAGCCGTAAAGATGACGGTGCAGACCTGGTTGAATCTTCTTTTTTACTACAGGGATTACTTACTGTGAGGCAGTATTTTGATGGGGATAATCAAACAGAAAGAGCGCTGCGCAATCTTATCAACTCGCTTTGCAACGATGTGGACTGGGACTCGTACACCCGCGATGGCCGGGAAGTACTGTACTGGCATTGGAGCCCCAATAATGGCTCGGCGATGAATTTCCCGCTGCGCGGTTTCAATGAGTGCCTCATTACTTATGTGCTCGCCGCCTCGTCTGACAGGTATCCCGTAAGTGATAAAGTGTACCACCGCGGCTGGGTTGAAAGCAGCCACTTTTATAACGGTAAACAGTTTTACGGATTTACGCTGCCGCTGGGTTATGATTATGGCGGCCCGTTGTTTTTTTCGCACTACTCTTTTTTAGGTCTTTCGCCCAGGGGGTTAAAAGATAAATATGCTGATTACTGGCAGCAGAATCAAAATCATACCTTAATTAATTACAGTTACTGCGTTGACAATCCCAAAGCCTTTAAAGGATACGGCGAAAAATGCTGGGGGCTTACTGCCAGCGATACGTACAACGGCTACGATGCCCACTCGCCAACGAACGATCATGGCACAATCACGCCGACCGCGGCTCTGTCTGCGTTTCCCTATACGCCCGATAAATCAATGGCGGCGTTGGGATATTTTTACAAAGAGCTTGGCGATAAAATCTGGAGCGAATACGGGTTTGTTGATGCATTTAATCTTACCCAAAACTGGTATGCCAAAAGCCACCTGGCTATTGACCAGGGCCCCATTGTGGTAATGATAGAAAATTACCGGAGTGGTTTGCTTTGGAATTTATTTATGAGTTGCCCCGAGGTTAAGGCCGGATTAAAGAAACTGGGATTTACAACAACTTCTTGAGTAGAGTGATCTTCAGGGTGGGGCGGCTCGATTTGCAATTCTAATAAAATTAAAGTTGCCGGCACATCATTTTTTTAAACAATTGAAATGAATAACAAACTTATTTTTCTGCTTGCAATAGCGTTCGTTTCCTGTTCACCTAAAATTCAGAAAGCAAGAATAGTATTATTGCCAGACACTCAAACTTACGCCGAGAAATATCCGGAGATAATGATGTCGCAGATTGACTGGGTACTTGCGAATAAAAAATCAATAAATTTTGTTTTGCAGCAGGGCGATCTCACCAATAATAATAACGATGAGCAGTGGCAGGTCGTAAGATCTTCTTTTAAAAAATTAAATAATAAAGTGCCTTATGTGTTGGCAATCGGCAACCATGATATAGGCGATGGTGGCAGGGCAAACAACCGTGATGCCCATCTTTTTAATAAATATTTCCCACTCACCGAGATGCGTCAATTGTCTGGTTTTTCAGAAACTAAAAACGCGGGCAAACTCGAAAATGCCTACTACCTCTTTGAAACCGGAAAAATCAAATGGCTGGTATTAAGCCTTGAATTTGGCCCGCGTGATGAGACACTTACTTGGGCAGATAAGATCGCAAAGAAATATAAGGATCGTATTGCAATTCTTAATACACATGCTTACATGTACTCAGATAGTACTCGCTTGGGCCCTGGTGATAAATGGAGGCCACAGGTTTATGGTGTGGGAAAAGATTCGGTGAATGGGTCAGTGAATGATGGAGAACAGATATGGGACAAACTTGTAAAAATCAATCCCAATATCAGGTTTGTTTTCTCCGGGCACATTTTAAACGGGGGTGTGGGCACGTTAGTTAGCATGAACGACAAAGGAAAAAACGTTTACCAAATGCTCGCAAATTTTCAATCGGGTGTTGCAGGTTCAGTGAAAGGCGGTAACGGGTATTTAAGGATTGTTGATATGGATTTTAAAAATAAAAAACTATTTGTATCTACTTATTCTCCCTACATAAACGATTTTAAAAGAGAAAATGCCCACGAGTTTTCGTTTGAAAATGTTGAGTTTAGTGCTCAGTGAATTTGGTAGCCGATGAAGATACTTAACAGTTTAAAACAAAAACAATTTTTTGATGCGAACATCAGCGATTTGGAGCTCACTGGTATCATTCAGCGGCAAACCTTTAAATATTTTTGGGAGTTTGCCCATCCTGCCTGCGGCCTGGCGCGCGAGCGAAATCACAAAGATTATAAAGATGTTGTAACCACCGGTGGCTCAGGGTTTGGGTTAATGACAATGATTGTGGCAGCCGAAAACAACTGGATTACAACTCAGCAGTTTGTTGAACGCATCAATGTGGTTCTGGAATTTTTATTTCACTGCGAAAAATATCATGGCGCTTTTTCGCATTGGTACCAAGGTAATACCGGCAAAACCATTCCCTTCGGAAAAAAAGATGACGGCGCAGACCTGGTTGAGACATCTTTTTTAATAATGGGCTTGCTTACCGTGCGGCAGTATTTAAAAAAAATTGATGAAAACCTTTACCGGCGGTTAATTGATAAAATAAACGCGTTATGGCTGAACGTTGAATGGGATTGGTTTACACGAGGCGAAAATGTTTTGTACTGGCATTGGCGGCCGGGCTGGTCGCAGTATAATTTAAAAATTGAAGGCTACAATGAGGCGCTGGTTACTTATGTGTTAGCGGCGGCCTCATCTACTCATGCCATTTCAAAAAATATTTATGACAAGGGTTGGGCCAGAGGCGGCCAAATAGTTAACGGCAATAGTTTTTACGAAACGGTTTTGCCCCTCGGCCCGGATTATGGCGGCCCGTTATTTTTTGCTCATTACAGTTTTTTAGGGTTGAACCCACACCTGCTAAAAGACAAATACGCAGATTACCTTCAGCAAAATATTGCTCACACAAAAATTAATTACGCGCATTGCCGTAATAATCCCAAAGGCTACAAAGGTTACGCAGAAAATTGCTGGGGCCTCACTGCCTGCGACAGTGGAAAAAGATACAAGCCTCTTCATCCGCGAAAAGATAATGGAACCATTTGTCCTTCGGCCGCCATCTCAAGCCTGCCTTACCTTCCAAAAGAATCAATGGCGGCAATGAGGCATTTTTACGATGATCTTGGTAAAAAAATTTGGGGAGAGTACGGTTTTTATGATTCGTTCAATAAAACAAGAAGCTGGTACGCCCAATCATACCTCGCTATAAATCAGGCGCCGATTATTTTGATGATTGAAAACTATAAAACCGGCCTGTTGTGGGATCTGTTTATGAGCTGTGAAGAAATTAAAGAAGGGTTGCAAAAACTCGGGTTTGAAGGTTTCTAAAAAATATTTATAATTACCCGGGTAAAAATTTGCCCCGGGTAATTTTTAATTCACATGCTATTTGCAGATACGGTATTAATGTGGAATTAGCTCAGGTTACAGATCCAAAAATAAAAAACAAAGCACTAGTAATTATTAGGGCACCAGATAGTTTTTTTGATGGTTTGTTTGAATTACATCAGATAGCATAGTAAAAGTTTTTATTTAGCTAATAATAGATGAAAAATATTAAGAAGTTCCAAACAACCGTTTGCTCAAAAAAAGCATGAAGTGATTCATGCTTTTTTTTAAAATATTGCTAATTCAATTATGCTTTCGAATATCGTAAAGCAGGATAGCTTTTTTGCAATAACGCAAAAACACCAAACAAAACCGAGGTATAGAAAAGATCACCTGCAAAAGCGCCCAGAAACAGTTCGTTGCTGTAAGTATTATAAAAAGGTAATGCGCGAAGATAGGTCATCCCCAAAGTAAGGCCGGGTTCAAATTCAATCGCGCCGGCAATTCTACTACCAAAGTAAACACCTAAATTAGAAATAATCCAAAAAATAGCCGACCCGCCAATTGAGTAGCCCAAAACTTTCAGGGCTTTGGGCTTACCCATTGTAGTGCCAAGAGCTGTTACCAACAACATTGCGCCGTAAACAAAAAGCTGGCTGATACCATAAAAGCCGGTTCCGCCAAGCAGGAAAAATACAAGATCAGAAATTAAATAAGCCGCAATAGGAATAACAAAAGCCTGCCACTTATTTTGTAACATGGCACCGCCAAATAGCGAAATAGCCACTAAAGGTGTAAAGTTATAAGGGTGTGGAATTATTCGGCTTACAGCAGCAAGTATGATCATTAAAATCACCACGCCGACCTTTGCATTGATTGTTTTCATGCGGCGAAATTAAAAAACTTTTGCTGAATACCTCTGATAAAAGTCTTAAAAAATACAAACCAGGCTTTTTAGTACCTTTGCCAGCTAAAATAAAAGTATATGAAGAAGATATTACTCACAGCCATCATCGCATTTGGCGCTTTTGCAATAAATGCTCAGCCTCCGGCCGGCGAGGCAAAACCCGGCGATAGTTACGGCGAAAAAGTTTCGGCGGATGGAGCGCTTTCTCTGGCAGATTTTAATAAAAAGCTTAAAAATGGGGGAACCTACAGCGGTAAAATAAAGGGAGTGGTAAAAGAATCCTGCGCCACTAAGGGCTGTTGGATGACGATGGAGCTACCCGATAAAACAAAAATGCAGATAAAGTTCAAGGACTACGGTTTTTTTGTGCCTTCAGCAATTGTAGGTAAAACAGTTGTTTTAGATGGGACAGCGAGGCAAAAAATTGTAACCGTGAACGAACTGAAACATTATGCTGAAGATGCCAAAAAGAGCAAAGCTGAAATTGACGCTATAACAAAACCCGAAACGCAGGTGAAATTTGAAGCTGATGGTGTTTTAGTAGTTAGCTGACAGCTAATTTGTAGCGATTAAAACTTCAAAACCCTCAAAATCGGCGTTTATTGATTTGTAAATGGAGCTGTGAACAAAAACACCGCTCTTTTTTTGTTTTCAACCTGCTATGCCCTACTTTTGCAGCCTGAAAATCATTACCGGAAAAGGTAAAACTATAAAAAATAAATTGGTCTTGTATGCCAGAGATTAAACCGGACGAAATAAGCGCTATTCTGCGCCAGCAACTTAGCAACTTTAATGCACATGCTGATTTGGAAGAAATAGGAACCGTATTACAGGTGGGTGATGGTATTGCCCGCGTATATGGCTTGGGAAACGTAAGATATGGTGAGCTTGTAGAGTTTGAAGATGGCGTTCGGGCTATTGCCCTGAACCTTGAAGAAGATAATGTGGGTGTGGTATTGATGGGAGAAGGAACCGATATTAAAGAGGGCAGTAAAGTACGCCGAACCAACCAGATCGCGTCTATTAAAGTAGG
>MKRO01000127.1:6849-7102 GCA_001896965.1 Sphingobacteriales bacterium 41-5
TTATATGAAATGCCTTTGGAGCGTAAAGCCCCGGGTGTAATTTTCAGGGAGCCGGTAAAAGAGCCGCTGCAAACAGGTATTAAAGCGATAGACGCTATGATCCCGATCGGCCGTGGCCAGCGTGAGTTGGTGATTGGCGACCGTCAAACAGGCAAAACTGCTATTTGTATTGATACAATTATTAATCAGAAAGAATTTTACGAAGCAGGAAAACCGGTTTATTGTATTTATGTAGCAACCGGTCAAAAAGCGT
>MKRO01000128.1:0-10061 GCA_001896965.1 Sphingobacteriales bacterium 41-5
ATTTAATGTACTTCAGGTTTCAGCAAACAAGGTTTTTGAATTTGGCAACCAAAACCAATGGAAGTTGCGGTCAGATGTGTCGGTGCAAAAAGTTATCGGCAGCGCTCCCTTAAACATCCCGTTGATTTACACGCGCAACCGTTTTGGGTACGAAGGAAACCTGGGCTACCGCCGCCTTGACTTAGCATTTGGGCTCGACACGCGCTATAGGATCAATTACAAAGCAAATAATTATTCGCCTTTGCTTGGGCAATTCTTTTATCAAAATGAAGAAGTGGTTCAATATAAATTACCGGATATTTCAGGCTACGTTCATTTCAGAATCAACAATTTTAAATTATTCTTCAGGGCCGAAAACCTGAATACCTTCAGGGTCCTGAACGGGTTAGGCGGCTGGACAAACAATAATTTCGGCGCTCCGGATTACCCTTACCCGGGTTTTATATTGCGACTGGGTGTATTTTGGGGATTTGTAAATTAGTGTTGAAACTAAACAATTAATCATGCAACCTGTTAATGTAAAAAATAATCTTTTTATACTTTTGGCTGACGATTAATTTATTTATTAAACAAAAAACGTATGACTAAAATTCATTTATTCTCAACCATCTTCGCGCTTTTGTTCAGTGTAACTTTTGTAAGTGCACAAAATAAAACAGACGTGATTCCCGTTTCCGGTAATTGCGGAATGTGTAAAGGCAATATTGAAAAAGCCGCTAAAAAGGCAGGAGTATCAGCCGCTGACTGGAACAAAGAAACTAAGATGCTCACGGTTACGTATAACCCGAAATTAACAGATGCTACAAAAATTCAGCAAAGTATTGCCAACGTAGGTTATGATACAAAAGATATTAAAGGTGACGATGTTGCTTATAGCAACTTACACAGTTGTTGCAAATACGACCGTACAAAAACTTATGTAACTAAATCAACAAAAAATAAAGGCGGAGACGATATGGCTTGTTGCGAAAAAAGCGATAACCAGTGTTGCAAGGATAAAGTGGCTGCCAGGAAAGCCGGTAAGACGGTTGAGTGCAAAAAAGACGCTCAGGGCAAAGATTGCTGTGCTAAAAAATAATTGTGAGGATATGAGTATGACTTAAAGCGGCCGAGAGCCACTTTTTTGTTTTCTTTATGCTTGCTCCGCATTCCTTAACTCATTTATTGAAATTGAAAAGTTCAATAAAGTTACTGGCGATTTAAATCATCGCTGCACGAAACGGAGGTTTCGTTGTAAGCCTTTCCACTTGGTTCTTTTAATAGGGGAGTGTTTAAAAAATTTTCTGAAAGCCTCTTCGTCCAATTCCAGCCATTCCTTGGTTGAAAGATTTAATATTTCGGGCAATGGCTCAAAAGCCGCTTCCCGTGTGGGTTTGCTGAAACGGTTCCAGGGGCACACATCCTGGCAGATATCGCAACCAAACGCCCAGTTTTGAAACCTGCCTTTCATTTCTTCCGGTAAAATTTCGTCTTTTAACTCAATTGTGAAATAGGAAATACACTGGCTTCCATTGATCACTTTGTTAGGAAGGATTGCATCAGTAGGGCAATTGTCTATACATCGGGTGCAGCTTCCACAAAAATCTTTGGCAAAAGGATCGTCGGCAGTTAAATCAAGATCGGTGATTAGCGTTGCGATAAAGAAAAAGGAACCACTTTGTTTGGTGATTAACATACCGTTTTTGCCCACCCAACCCAAACCCGTTTTGTTAGCCCATGTTTTTTCAAGTACGGGTGCAGAATCTACAAAGCCGCGCCCGTTCACGTCTCCAATATTTTCTTTAATCGCGTTCAGAAATTCGTTCAGCAATGCCCGGATCACTTCGTGATAATCCTTTCCATAAGCATATTTTGAAATCTTAGGGCGATCGGTTTTTTGAACTTGTTGGGGATAATAATTTTGCATCAAAGTTATAACAGACTTCGCTCCGGGAACCAGCTTTGACGGATCAGTCCTCAGGTCGAAGTTGTTTTCCATATATTGCATCTTACCATGAAAGCCTTGTTGTAACCAGCTTTCAAGCCTTTTTGCATCTTCATCAAGAAATTCGGCTTTGGCTATGCCGCAATAATCGAAACCGAGTTGTTTCGCTTTTTGTTTTATAAACGTTGTTTGCGAGGCTATATTCATCACGTTAAAATTAACCGCTTCTTCGTAATAATCTTCTAAATTTATGAGTTAGAGAATTTTAAAAAGTAAAGGAGGCTTCAAAAGAAAAAGACGGACGCATCTGGCGCTCAAACAGCGCCCAAGGCATTGTTGCGTTGGGGGAAATATTGCGTTGTCATTCTTCTCAGATGGTTAGTATCGCCGCACCAGTCCCAACAACGGGAAAAGTGACTTTTTTATCGGGGCCGATAACTGTAAACGGTTTGGAAATCACAATTTCAATTTCATATTTTTAGCATATTCCCTTACCTTTGCGGCTCAAAATTTATTAATAACTGTACGGCAAAATCCGTACAACCTTAAAAATCATAAAGTTATGAAAGAAGGTATCCATCCAAAAAATTACCGTTTTGTTGTGTTTAAGGACATGAGTAACGGTGACTCGTTCCTGAGTAAATCAACTGCAGGATCAAAAGAAACCGTTAAATGGGAAGACGGAAACGAATACCCGTTAATTAAATTGGAAATTTCAAGCACTTCGCACCCTTTCTTTACCGGTAAAAATGTATTGGTAGATACAGCAGGCCGTATTGATAAATTCAAAAGAAAATACGCGAAAAAATAATTCAGCGAGAATAAGTGAACTATTAACCCCGGTTTTGCCGGGGTTTTGTTTTTTAAGTACCTTAGAGCCGTTCATGAAAGCAATTGTATTTTCCGAATCCAAACAAATCACTTCAAACCTTTATCCTTTTACGCTAATGCGGCCCGTTCAGGATATCCGGATTGGTATTTTTACGATCCGCGAAAAATGGGAAAGAGTTTTGGGTGTTACTGCTTTCAAAAAAGATGGTATTCTTGAAGGCCCACTTTATTACATCGAGTGCAATGTTATACCAGATAAAGGATTTGCCGGGCGGGCGAAAGAGCTAAAGAAAGGGGAAGCTTTGATTGACGACGACGGAAAAATTCTGGCGGCGCTCATTGAACCCAAACATCTTAAAAATAAAAAGATTGTTCCCGAAAAAAGTTTTGTTATCAAAAATGTTGTAAAGGTTGCATACCCCTGGCATATTTTTGAGTTGAACAAAACGGCCCTTGCTTTTGATTTTGAATTACTCACCGCCGGTAGAAAATCTGCACGGGTTGATAAATCGAATGCCATAACAGGAAAAGAAAATATTTTTATCGAACAAGGGGCAATCCTCAGAAGTTGTATTATTAATGCCGAAGAAGGCCCGGTTTATATTGGTAAAAATGCTGTTGTGATGGAAGGTTCCAGCCTGCGCGGTCCTGTCAGCGTTTGCGAAAAGGCGGTGATTAAAATGGGTGCTAAAATTTACGGAGCAACCACAATTGGCCCCGGCTGCGTGGTGGGCGGCGAAGTCAAAAACGCTGTTCTTTTTGAACACTCAAATAAGGCGCATGACGGCTACCTCGGCGATTCCGTAATAGGTGCGTGGTGTAACCTGGCGCCGGCACAAGTAATAGTAATTTAAAAAATACGGCTGCCGAGATTGATGTACATTTGCGGGGCAAAAAAATCAGGGCCGGTTTAAAATGCGGCGTGCTGATGGGGGATTTTTCAAGAACGGCTATCAATACCAGCATAAATACAGGAACTGTGATAGGAGTAAGCGCCAATGTTTTTGGTATGGGGTTAACACCAGGGGAAATACCCTCATTTTCCTGGGGATTTAATAAGCCCGTGAAATACAGGCTGGACAAGGCTTTGGAGGATGCTGGCCGGTGGAAGGCCTTAAAAGGACAGATTATGTCTGAAAATGAAATACAACTCTTAAAACATATTTATAAAACATCTTAAACAGAATAAAAATGAGAAAGCAAATTGCAGCGGCGAACTGGAAAATGAACCTTACTTATCAACAGGGCCAGGAACTATTGGACAAAATCCTTGCAGAAAATATTGAAATCAAAGTCCATCATGAAGTGATTTTTGGTGTGCCTTTTCCCTATCTTATCATGGCCAAAGAAAAAGTTGCCAACCTGAAGAACTATCATATTTCTGCACAAAACTGTTACAACAAAAAATCAGGGGCTTATACAGGTGAGGTTTCAGTTGAAATGCTTGAATCAATTAAAATACATCATTGTATTATCGGCCACAGCGAACGAAGGGAATATTTTGCCGAAAGCAACCTGATGCTTTCTGAAAAATTAGATTTATTGTTAGGTACGGGTATTACACCAATCTTTTGTTGTGGTGAGCCGCTTTCAATTAGAGAAGCAGGAACTCAAAACGAGTTTGTTGAAAAGCAATTGCAGGAATCCCTGTTCCATCTTTCTGAAGAAGACCTGAAGAAAGTTGTGATCGCGTACGAACCTATTTGGGCCATTGGTACCGGCAAAACCGCTACAACCGAACAGGCACAGGAAATTCACGCACACCTGCGCTCGGTACTTGCAAAAAAATACGGGGAAGATGTAGCTAACGAGATTTCTATTTTATATGGTGGGAGCGTGAAAGCTAATAATGCAAAAGAATTGTTTTCCTGCCCCGATGTTGATGGTGGCCTCGTTGGCGGCGCATCATTAGATGCAGTTGATTTTGCTGAGATCATCAAGGCATTACAATAAGTTTTTCCCCGGCAGGAATAAAGATGAGCCGACAAGCCGGTGATAGTGCCGTTGCTGATATAAATACAAGTTATGCTAAAAGTTTTGTGGCTTTGCAGTTGGTATCCTAATACCCTCGATCCTTTGAGGGGTAATTTTGTTCAGCGCCACGCGCAGGCCACATCGTTGCTTAACGAGGTTCATGTTATTAAGTTAACAGCCGATCCTGATGCAAAAGCGGTTAATAAAGTCACGCGCAGTTTTCAACAATGGCCTAATCTCAAAGAAACTTTTATTTATTATCCCAAGCCAAATTCCTTTATAGGAAAAACGGTAGCGTATTTAAGATGGTATAGCCTTTACAAATACGCGGTAGAAAATTACATAGAAAAAAATGGCAAGCCCGATTTAGTACACGTGCATATTCCTCATAAAGCAGGGGCAATTGCAAGGCTGATTAAACGGAAATATAAAATCCCGTTTGTGGTTACGGAACATTGGGGTGGGTACAATAACGAGGTTGAAAATAACTACAAGGAGCGCGATTATGCATTTCGATCTTTAGTAAAAGACACGCTCAAAGCTGCATCAGGACTGCATACGGCAAGCGGTTTTTTAGGTGAGCAAATCAATCGCGTTGTCACAAAGATTCCGTTTACCGTCATCCAAAATGCTGTAAACACAAAATACTTTAACTATAGCCCGTCGGAAAATAATTCCGGTAAGTTTAGATTGATTCACGTATCTGACGGAGATTCCGAGAAGAATATTCCAGGCATCATTGACGCTTTTCAACGTTTGGATGGCGATCATTTTGACTTTAAAATAATCGGCTTAGCCGAAGAACAGAATGAATTGCTTGGCAGGATGTACCCTTTTATAGATTTTACCGGTAAAGTTCCTACCCGTGATATTTCCGATTTTCTGAACAATGCTGATGCGCTTGTTAGGTTTAGCAATATGGATAATTCCCCGGGCATTGTTGCAGAAGCTTTATGCTGTGGCGTTCCGGTTATAGCAACAAATGTTGGGGGTATGGTTGAACTGATTGATTTAAATAACGGCCTATTGGTAAATCCGCGCAATGTAGAACAACTTGTTGACGCTATTCAACAAATTGCATTAAATATTAAATCCTACAACAAAAATCAAATTGCCGAGATTGCTGCCGATAAATTTTCTTACAATCAAATAGGTTTTGAAACTGACCTTTGGTATAAAAGCGTTTTACTTTCTGTTGAGGAACGTAAAACGTAAATTATTTTTTGGTTTTCGAGGCTGCGGTTTGCATTACTTTCAGAACTTCAAATTATTTAAATACATCGCGCCTTCCTTCACGCAATCAATCGGCGCTTTTTCGTAAGCTTCCTGTTCCAGAATGTAGTGCTTCATCCCTAATTTTTTTGCCTGGCCTAAAATGCCGGCAAAGTCAATAGAACCGGTGCCAACAATGCAGCTCAGGTTTGGTTCGCCTTGTTTGGGAGCAATTCCTTTTTTCCGGTCTTTAACATGGCAAAGCCTGAAACGGTTGGGATATTTTTTCAGCCATGCGATTGGATCCTGTTCAGCCGCTACCACCCAGTAGATGTCCATTTCAAAGTCCATGTTTGAATGCGTTGCATTGCGCATGAAAATATCCTGAGGGTATTGCCCGTCCTGCAATCTGAATGAATAATCATGGTTGTGATACCCAAACCTGATTCCGTTTTTACGGCATATTTCTGCAGCGTTGTTGAACTCATCGGCGATTTTTTTATATTCATCCAACGTCTTTTTCTTTCCAACGTGCGGACATACTAAATAACTCATGCCGATAGCCGCAGCTTCGGCAGCTTTTCTTTCAAAATCCTCCCTGAAATTACAGTGGCTGCTTACCATCTTCATGCCAAGTTCATCTATATACTTCTTAAAACCGGTGTTGCCCATTCCCCAAAACATACCTTGCGAACCTTCGTAGCTTTCAATTTCTTTATATCCGAATTCGGAAAGTTTTTTTAAAATTCCCTGAGGGTCTTTTGGCAGGTCACTACGAAGGGTGTACAGTTGAATGCCTAAATTCTTTATGGTTCCCTTGCCGGTTGCGGCGGATGCGCTTGCACATGAACCTAACGCCAACCCCAATGCGGCGCCACCGCTTAGTTTTAAAAATTCTTTTCTGTTGTACATGGTTGTAAATTTGATTTTGAAATGTGGTTGTTTAAATGTCGCAAATTGTAACCGCGTCTTTCAGGGCTTTAAGTTTGTCGGCGTCAGTTTTACCGGTGGGAATAAACTCCTGGGCAACATATCCTTTGAAACCCGTATCAACAATGGCTTTCATGATGGCAGGGTAGTAAAGTTCCTGTGTGTTGTTAATTTCATGCCTGCCCGGAACACCGGCCGTGTGGTAATGGGCAATGTATTGGTGATGATCCCTGATTGTTTGAATGATGTTTCCTTCATCTACCTGCATGTGATAAATATCGTAAAGCAGCTTAAAGTTTTGGGAGCCTAACCTTTTGCAAAGCTCTGCACCCCACGGTGTTCTGTCGCACATGTAATCTTTGTGGTTTACCTTGCTGTTTAATAATTCCATCACCAAAACCACATTGTTTTTTTCAGCAATGGGCAGGACTTTTTGCAATCCCGTCACACAGTTTTTTAAACCTGTTTCATCATCCATCCCACGGCGGTTGCCGCTAAAGCAAATCAGGTTTTTATAACCCGCTTTTGCAACGAGTTCAATGTGTTCAGTATAATTTTTTATCAGTGTCTCATGAAATTTCGGTTCGTTCCAGCCGTCTATCAGGTTTATTTCCGCTCCGTTGCACATGCTTGAAAAAACGCCATGCTGTTTCAAAACAGGCCAGTCTTTAGGCCCAACAAGGTCAATGGCTGAGAATCCGGTTTCTTTTACAGCTCTGCATAAATCATCAACTGACAGGCTTCCAAAAGTCCATCGGCACACGCTGTGGTTTACATTGCCTTTTAATTTCTTCATATCATCGGGTGCCTTCAAAAAGGATGAAAGAGAACCGAGGCCTCCTGTGGCAATAGTACCTGCGGCAAGGGTTTTCAGCATGTCGCGCCTGCTTCTTTTCATTTTGAATCTATTAAAAAGGTGTTCCCGGTTGTTGGTAACCAGAGAACACCTTTCTTTTCATCAGTTATTTAATCGAGAGATTTTATTTTGATATTTCTGAACCAAACGTCATCTCCATGATCCTGTAACCCTATATAACCTTCTTTGGCTTCGCCGCCGGCATTGATGAAATTCGTCCAGCCTTTAAATTTGCTGGCTTCAATCATTTTTTTCCAATCATCCGTCCAAAGGTGATATTCAAGAACATTTTCACCATTTTGCTTGTGTACCACGGTTCCTTTGTAAACCATAATACCGCCTGTATTCCATTCTCCGGCAGGTTTTGAATTTTGCGGTTTCGCAGGAATCAGGTCATAAAGCGATGCTGATTGGCGGTTACCGTCTTTGCCCAATTTTGCATCAGGGTGTTTGGCGTTGTCAAGAATCTGATATTCGGGAGACGATTTCCAAATAGGATCACCTTTTATTTCCTGTGCCAGATAAAAGACACCGCTGTTGGAGCCTGGCGCCACTTTCCATTCAAAACTCAGTTCAAAGTTTTTGAACTTCTTGTCATAAATGATATCTCCGCCGTCTTTAGCTCCGGCTTCGCCCTCGCCTGACCCTTTAATTTTTATCGCGCCATCTTCAATAACCCAGGCCGCGGGCATATCAGTACGGTCGTAACCGCGCCAGCCCGTGAAATCCTGACCATTGAACATAGACACCCACCCCGTAGTATCTTCAGCGGGAGCAGCAGATGTTTCGGATGAAGCTGCTGCAGCAGAATCTTTATTTTCCCCTTCGTTTGTTGCAGCATTATTGCACGCAGTAAAAGCTACTGCTATTACCAAAGCTGCCATTCCAATAAATTTTCGTTTCATAATTTTTATAATTTTTAAAAAGATTGTTTACGCAGGCATTGCAGGTAAAGACCAACCGGCACGGTAAGTGTGTTTAATCAGTTCTTCCGCAAATGCATTGGCATCAACCGGGTCTGTCCATGTTTTGTTAAATGTTGGGTGGCCATCATGAATCTTGAAGCCGTCCTTAATAATTGTTTTGATTTTTGCTCCTGCGGGAATATTTGTAAACTTCATATTTTGCCCGTCCCAGTTCAGCACCTGGTTAAGGCTTTGCAGCCTTACTGCAGCAACACCTAAAACTACCATTTCGTTAAAAGGACCTGCTTCGCTGAAAGGAGAAGTTGTTTCTTTACGGCGCGATGCGTTTTCTTTAGCAGCGCGAATCCAATCTTTTTCGTGATCGTTAGCTGTAAGTGAGCTGTTAACCCATTGTTTGCCGGTTGGTTTACGCCCGGATACTAACCATGGGTTCACGCCATAGCAGCCGCAAATCAGGGTGTCTTTTGTTCCATAAAAAATAACGCCTCCACCTGAATCATTTAGGTTTTTACCTGCTGGAACGCCTTTTGGACGTTCCGGCTGTAAGCCACCGTCATACCAATAAACATCTACTTCAGGATATTGAGCCACGCTACCTTTTCCTTTACGTGCAGGGAAGGTGTATTTCACGTATTCTGCATTGGGCGCAGATTCGGTTAAAAGCATTGTGGATGAACCCTGAATATGTGTGGGGTAGCCAAGTTGAAGGCCTTTAAATACGGGGTGCAGCATGTGGCAGGCCATATCGCCTAAAGCGCCTGTTCCGAAATCCCACCAGCCACGCCAGTTCCATGGTGTGTAAATAGAATTATACGGGCGCATGGGTGCCGGCCCGATAAACGAATCCCAATCTAAGGTATCTGGTTTGTTTTGCGGTTCAGGGCGTGAAAGGCCCTGAGGCCAGATGGGACGATCGGTAAATACATCAACTCTTTTTACTGTTCCTATTTCACCATTCCATATCCAATCACAAACTTGTCTAACGCCAGAACCCGAAGCGCCCTGGTTACCCATTTGAGAGGCTATTTTATGTTTTTTTGCAAGTTTTGTTAATAACCTCGATTCATAAACGCTGTGGGTTAATGGTTTTTGTACATACACGTGTTTGCCCATTGTAATGGCGTCGGCTGCAACAATTGCGTGGGTATGATCAGCGGTTGCTACCATCACGGCATCAATACTTTTACCAAGCTCGTCATACATCTTCCTGAAATCGTAATATTTTTTTGCATTAGGGTAGCGGTCAAATACTCCATTTTTTCCTGCATATCCCCAATCCACATCAGAAAGGGCTACAATGTTTTCAGTTTCCATTTTTTTCAGGTTTGCAAAACCCATACCTCCCACACCAACACCGGCGATATTGAGCTTATCACTAGGAGCAGTATATCCAAATTTGCTACCGAAA
>MKRO01000128.1:10285-10735 GCA_001896965.1 Sphingobacteriales bacterium 41-5
TATTGGAAATAGAAAATTCCTGATTTGCTTTAAAGAAACTAAGGCGCCAATTTTTCATCAGTTTTTTTATCATTTTTAAACATCAGCATAAAAAGTATCATTACAACAGCAGCTATCTCTGCGGGTATCAGCCAAATCATCTCCCAGTTATTGGCGTGGTCGGCTAGTTTGTATTTTTCAGTGATGAACCCGGCTATCCAAAAACCAATCAGTTGCCCGATGCCATAGGTGGCCAGCGTAATTAACCCCTGTGCCGAACTTTTGTACTTTTCTCCGGCCTTATGATCAGTATAAATCTGGCCTGATACAAAAAAGAAATCATAACAAATTCCGTGAAGCGCGATACCGATTATTAATAGGATCGTCAGTTCATCGACATTACCATAGGCAAATAAAATATAGCGAACAACCCAGGCCAACATTCCCAAAATTATGGTTAACTTGAAACCG
>MKRO01000128.1:10796-12525 GCA_001896965.1 Sphingobacteriales bacterium 41-5
TCATTTTAGCAGTTGGGTTAGGCAGGCCGATTTCCGTTAAAAACGGATTTGCATTTGAATAATAAAAAGCAAGCGGAATACAGATGGCAATAGAAGACAGGAAGAAAGTCAAAAAATTTCTGTTCCTGAGAAGATTTAATGCATCCAATCCTAAAATTTGCGCGATCGATTTATTTTCCCGATGATTTTTTACGGGCGGTGTTTTTGGGAGTGTAAAGCTAAAAAAGCCAAGCAGGGCAGCGGCGACAGCGGCCATAAAAAAAGTATTTCTTAGTGTTCCCTCTGCGATATTGTTCCGTTGATCCCATGCAGCTACACTAATGATAATACCTGCAGTGATCCAACCAAGCGTGCCAAATACCCGGATAAATGAAAATTCTTTTTCAGGGTTTTTCATTTGCCGGAAAGAAACTGAATTTACCAGGGCGAGCGTTGGCATATACAAAATCATATATGCTAATGCAAGCGGGTAAAAATCCCCAACGTTTTCAGACCGGTACATCATATACATTAAAACGGCGCCCGCTAAATGTAGCAGGCCCAAAATACGCTCGGCATTAAAAAACCTGTCAGCAATTAAACCAATGATAAAAGGTGCGATTATTGCGCCCCAGGATTGCGTTGAAAACACATGTGCAATGTCAAGCCCGTCTGCCTTTAAATTATTTCCTAAAAAAGTTCCCAATGTAACAAACCAGGCTCCCCAAATAAAAAACTCAAGGAACATCATTAGCGAAAGTTGAATTCTGGTGGCAAGGTTCATACAGTTGAATTTATCAGGAATTGGCAATGCACACTACTAAAGAAAGCTTTACACATGCAATACTCATTCTTTTGCCAGATATAATTAATGCTTTGTTGATTGTTTAAATGTATTATTTTTTACCGAAAAATGTTTGTATAAAGACATAAAAAGTAATTATGTGCAATAAAGTTCTTTTTACCGCGCTGAAAACAATCCGTGATATTTTTATAAACAACTTTTTTGTATTTTTAGCCGATTACGATTAAGCAACTAATTTCAAATCACGTCGCATGACAACCATAAAAGGCCCCGCTATTTTCATTGCGCAGTTCTTAGGCGACAAAGCGCCTTTCAATTCGCTTCAATCCATTTGTTTATGGGCTGAATCGCTTGGCTTCAAGGGAGTGCAGATTCCTACCGGGGATGAGAATATTTTTAACCTGAAACTCGCAGCAGAAAGTAAAACTTATGCAGACGAAATAAAAGGACTGGTCAATCAATGCGGGCTTGAAATATCAGAATTGTCAACACATTTGCAAGGCCAGCTTGTTGCCGTGCACCCGGCTTATGATGACATGTTTGATGCTTTTGCACCTGCTGAGTTTAGAAAAAAACCAAAAGCAAGAACGGAGTGGGCCATTCAACAATTAAAATACGCCGCAAAAGCATCGCAAAATTTAGGTTTGAACGCTCACGCAACTTTTAGCGGCTCATTATTATGGCATACGTTTCATCCGTGGCCCCAAAGGCCGGCAGGGCTTGTGGACGAAGGCTTCACAGAACTCGCGAAACGGTGGGCCCCGATCCTGAATTACTTTGATGAATGTGGCGTTGATGTTTGTTACGAAATTCATCCGGGCGAAGATTTGTTTGATGGTATTACTTATGAAATGTTTTTGGAAAAAGTAAATAATCACCCGCGTGCTTGTTTACTTTACGACCCCTCACATTTTGTTTTGCAGTGTTTGGACTATATTCAATACA
>MKRO01000129.1:0-1787 GCA_001896965.1 Sphingobacteriales bacterium 41-5
CCTCACCGCAATACAAAGGACTTAGTTAGTTGTTTTTCAATTAGTTAAGTCTTTTTTTATTATCCTTATCTCAACTCAGCAAAAGTAAACATCCACTTCACGGGGTTTTGCCAGTCTTTTCCTTTAAATGTTGTTACCGGAACCTTTACCCACACTTCATTCCAGCCCTTTTTTAGGTTTATTTTGTTGGGGCTGCGGTACGCGTAGTCTTCATCAGAAAGTGGTATTTCAGAATCACCTTTTTCTCCGCCGTGTGTCCATTTCGGCGGAAGAATTTCAAGCCCATTTACCCAAATTCTCCCGTTATTGATATTCCACTTTCCAACCGGTGGCGGATCCGTAGCTGGTGAGCGCGAAATATTATTAAAGCTGATCCAAAATTTACCGCTTCGGGCCTTAGCGCTCCACAATCTAGTGCGCGCATAAATTGTAGAATTTTCTTTCGGCTGACTGAACAAACCGTCAATTGTCGGTTGCCAAAAATGACGAAACACTACGGTGCCGCCGTAGGTACTTTCAAATGGTTTTGCTTTATAGCTGAGAAAATTGTTTTCAATCGGAAACACTGTATCCGCATTGCCTTTGTTGTTAAATGGCCCAAAGAGATCCCACTTAATATCGGCTTGTTTTGCGTAAGTAAAAATTTGGTTTTTGAAGAACCTGTCGCGGATGGCGAGCAACCTGTTTTCAAAATTTTCAAATTCTTTTCTCAAATTGGCTGCGGAGGGTATGTTTGAAATAAAACCGGGAATACCACCACCGCGCCAAATACGTTCTGCAAAAGCAAGCATGGCAGGGTAAACTGCATTGGCCCTGATCGCATCTTCGGGAGTGGCAATTCGCCTGTCGGGCCAAACGCAAATTGTAGATCCAAAGTTATCAAAACTACCACTTGTAACACCGTTGTATTGCCTGAAATATAGTGTCACTACGCTTTCCAGAGGATCCATGTGGTTTAGGTACGTGTGCCTTGAGTCAACGGTTCGTACATGTTCAGAACCTTCTTTTTCCCCCGCATCACCAAACCAGAGATTTCTCACAATATTGGGATCAGTAATCTTCCCCGGCCACCACGCTACTATTTCTTTATTCAAACCTTTCACAAACTTCACCATTTCCGGAACGAACGAAGGCATGGTTATTCTTACCTCATCCGCTCCGAGGTGCAGGTACTTTATATCGTATGTGTCTGTAAATTCTTTTACCAATTCCTTCACTGCCGCAAGGCCTTGTTCCGTTTGCATTCCAAAACCCATCGCTCTGGTAAATGCATCACTGTGACCGGGCATATCTATTTCCGGTACAAATTCAATAAACCGGTCTTTACAATATTGAATAATTTCCTTTAGCTCGGCTTCTTTATAATATTGTCCTTTATTTCGCGTCATCGCTTCGGGCGCGTTGAGTTGCGGATATATTTTCGACTCAAATCTCCAGGCCACGTGTTCTGTTGCGTGAAAATGAAACACATTCAGCTTTGCTAAGGCCATCGCATCAATCTGTTGCTTGATTAACGCCACTGGCTGATAATTTCTACCCACATCAATCATATATCCCCGCCATTGAAACGCAGGTTCATCTGAAATATCACAAAAAGGGACGCTGCTTTTTTCGATCAGTTGGCGCAGGGTTTGCAAACCATTGAATATGCCGTGAGGTTCATTGGCGGTGATTTTAATACCGTTAGCGGTTACAGTAAGTGTATAAGCTTCGGCCCGATTTTTTGCGTAGGGAACAGAGTCGATCACCAAGGAAATCAGACTTGTCATTTGACGTTTTGAGGGTTG
>MKRO01000129.1:1868-2355 GCA_001896965.1 Sphingobacteriales bacterium 41-5
GTAAAAAATATTGTTCCGTTTTTGGGAATGTTCAAATTGCCATTATTCCATTTCGCCTTTACAGGCATGGGAATTAATTTGGGCTGCGCCAGGGATGTATTTGAAAATAAAATACACGCCGATACTAAGATCGGGATAAATTTCTTTTTCATCTGCAGCAATATTTCTGAAGAAATTATTTGATCATTTTAAATAACCTATTCCATCTGATACCATTTTCTGAACTAAACCAAATCATTGAGGCTTTACCTACGATATGTGTTTCGGGTACAAAGCCCCAGAAACGGCTGTCCTGAGATTGATGGCGGTTGTCGCCCATCATCCAATAATAATCATATTTAAAAGTGTAGGAATTTGTTTCCTTTCCGTTGATGAAATATTTTCTACCTCTCTCCTCAAATGTATTGTGCTCATAGGTTTCAATCACGCGCTTGTACATTGGAATATTTTCTGCACTAAGCGTGATGGTTGCTCCTTTTTTGGGAAT
>MKRO01000129.1:2394-5108 GCA_001896965.1 Sphingobacteriales bacterium 41-5
CTAGGTCGTAATATGGAAACATCCTGAACGATTCAGTGGAATCAAATATTTCCCTGGTAATCGAAGCAGGATCAACTGCAGGCATTTTTTTTAGTATTTCGAGTTCGGAGGCTGTAACGTTTATTTTATACAAACCGGTTGTACTTCCCTGAAAATCGCCGCCGGGAGTTTGCGTTGTTATACGAATTCCGGCATCTCTTAAGTCTTCCTCACTTACAATGCCATTGTTTTTGGCTTTGAAAAAATAGTAAGTAGCGGAATAGGGCGGTACGTAAGCCGGTTGGCCGTTTATAAATAATTCGCCATTTACAATTTTTAAAGTGTCTCCTGCAACACCCACGCATCGTTTGATGTAATTATCAGTTTTATCAACAGGATGCACAATTACCGGAAATTGCTCGGGGCTGTTTAAAACGTTTTGCGAACCGGGATCGCCCATTTGAGCAAATCGCTTCACGTCCGCATAAGGATTTAAGGATTCAAAGCCGTCTGCGTGAATAACCGTATCACCAACCGGAAAATTAAATACCACGCAATCGTTTCTTTTTACCGGTGATGCAAACCAACGGATATATGGTAATTTAAGTAGCGTGGAATAAGACTTAGTATTAAAAACCGGTGTGTAATTATGAATAAATGGAATTGAAAGCGGGGTATTGGGAATGCGCGGGCCATAAGCAAACTTGCTTACAAAAAGAAAATCGTTTACAAGCAGTGTTTTTTCCATTGAACTTGATGGAATGGTGTAGGCCTCAAACACAAAAGTTCGAATGAGCGTTGCAGCCACAATCGCGAAAATTGCTGCATCTACCCATTCACGCCAGCCCGGCTTCCTGTGCTTTCTAACGCCTTCTGCTCCTATAAATCTTGCATCTTTATTATTGGCCAGCCATGGAAAATAAAAAGGCGCCAATAAAGCCGCGGCAGTATGATCCAAAAATGAAAAACGGCAGAATACTTTTGCAAACTCAATAAATATTCCGGGCGTAATAAACCAGCCCACCACAGGTATAAATTGCCAGAACACCCAATGCTTGGGCCTTTCGGCAATGTCCTGCATCACCCAGGTATTGTAAAACGGAATATAAGCCTTCCAGGATTCACGTCCGGCCTTTTTAAAAAGCCTGGCAAGCCCAAATGAAGGAAGTAAAACAAGTAAAAAGCTAATCAGATAAATAACGAACAGGTGCTGTAGCGGCATCAATAATATTTTAAAAGGGCAAATGTATTATAATCATACGAAAAACTTTGTATTTGAATCAACAATTAACAAATGAATGGTGATGAAGGCCAACAGGTTGAGCATTAATTCATCCATGATGGCAACAGCGTTGAATTTGACCATTTTAATCCTTTTCTCAGTTTGACCGTATGCCAGAGCTGCTTATATTTGTCTGAAAGATTTTGCCGATTTGTTCAATGCCTAAAATCAAAAATTATGTTTAAGAAGCGACTACTTGTTGTTATTTTCTTTTGCGCATTTTTTCAAACTCGCGCACAGGATCCTATGCTCATAAACAACCTGGTAAAAGATGCCTACGAAAGTGCTGTTCCTGAAACATTAGGCTCTGAATTGATAGATGGGATAGGGCCGCGGCTCGTGGGCTCTCCCGCAATGAAAGCTGCGCATGACTGGGTCATCGAAAAATACAAGGGTTGGGGTATACAGGCAGAAAGCCAACAATGGGGACAATGGAGAGGCTGGGAGAGAGGCATCTCTCACATAGATATGCTTTATCCCAGAGTGCAAAGCCTTCGCGGCACACAGCTTGCATGGAGCCCTAAAACAGCAGTTGGCGGAGTTACTGCTGAAGTTGTACTGATACCTTTTGCCGCCGATTCAGTTCAATTTAAAAAACAACTGAGCGGCGTAAAGGGCAAACTGGTAATGATCAGTATGCCGCAAATGACCGGGCGTCCGGATGAGAACTGGGAAACTTTTGCAAAAAAAGAAGCTTTTGAGAAAATGAAATCAGACCGCGAAAAACAAACTGCGGAGTGGCAATCTCAAATGACAAGTACGGGTTTAAATTCAAGAACTATTCAGGCCGCTTTTGAAAACGCGGGCGCGGTTGGTCTTGTATCGTCTTTTTGGAGCAAGGCTTACGGCTCTAATAAAATCTTTGGAGCAAACACTAAAAAGATACCGGTGGTTGACATTTCACTGGAAGATTACGGGATGCTCTACAGGCTCATTCGCGCCGGGCAAAAGCCGCGGATAAAAATTATTACAGACTCTAAAGAAACCGGGTTACAACCCACTTTCAATACCATGGCTACCATCAAAGGCAATCTGAAGCCGGATGAATATGTGATGCTTTCAGCGCACCTCGACTCTTGGGATGGAGGAACGGGCGCCACCGACAATGGCACAGGAACTATTGTAATGATGGAAGCTATGCGGCTTTTAAAAAAATGGTACCCAAATCCCAGGCGAACAATTATTGCGGGTCATTGGGGAAGCGAGGAACAGGGCCTGAATGGCTCGCGGGCATTTGTAAAAGACCATCCTGAAATTGTAAAAAATATTCAGGCGGTTTTTAATCACGACGGAGGAACAGGCAGAGTGAACTTCATAAACGGCGCCGGATTTTTACATGGGTATGATTTTTTATCAAGATGGATCAGCGCGATGCCGAAAGATATCGGATCAGAAATTCAAACGGCCTACCCGGGCACTCCATCTTCCGGTGGCTCTGATAATGCCTCATTTC
>MKRO01000129.1:5192-5619 GCA_001896965.1 Sphingobacteriales bacterium 41-5
ACGATAAAATTGTTTTTGACGATCTCAAACGCAGCATAATCGCTACCGCCATTCTCGCTTACATGGCAAGCGAAGAGCCTGAACTTGTGCCGCGCGACCGGATCAAACTTCCAGCCGGGACTAACTGGCCTGAAGCAAGAGATGCGATTAGAAAGGGCGGAGTGGAATAAAAGTTATAAGGTGGTGTTGCGTTTATACCAAAATTTGCGTTATAGTTAAAAAGCAAAAACATGAAACGCATATTACTGTTTTTCTTAACTGTTTTCCTCGCGGCCTCACCTTGCGTACTTTTCGTTACCTGCAGTAAAGATCAACACAAAGTACAAAATAATAATACCAATGGGGAAGCATACAACAATAGCTCAGCTAAAGTAACTGCAAACGCAGTGATTGCGGGGGTTGATGCTAGAAGTTGCCCATGTTGCGG
>MKRO01000129.1:5658-12697 GCA_001896965.1 Sphingobacteriales bacterium 41-5
GTTATTTTCTTTCTATTGATAATAATAGACCCCTTGCCGGCCAGTATTTTCTTTCCTACGATTTTCCCTCAGGCTATATACCCACCAGTTTTCCGGTAAAAGTTTACATTGAATGGGAAAAGGATCCAAATGCCTGTATCAACGACAAGATTATTATCAAAAAGTTAATAAAAATGTAGCAGCGCTGCCCAATATCCCTACGAATTTGCGTAAGAAAAGAAAATTTTATTTATACGTATAAATAATTTATTTTTGTGGTATAAAATAATTTTATGGATGCCAAGGTTACATTAAGTTTTAACGCCACAATCATTGAAAGAGCAAAACAATACGCTGAGGATCAGGGGCTAAGCCTGTCGCGGCTCACCGAAATTTTGCTTAAGAAAGTGATTTCCACCGGTCGTCATGATAATATCGAAGATATTCCTATTTCGGATTGGGTAAGTGTTGTTGCCGAAGGCGAAGCAGAATACCGCACCAGAAGCCGCAGCAAAAAATCAATGAAGAAAGATTTTTTTGAAAAGCATTAAAACCACTATGGATGTTTTTATAGATGCAAACATTTTGGTTACGGTGATGAATAAAGAATATCCGGTCTATCCAAATGCTGCACGGGTTTTAAGCTGGGTGATTGACAAAGGCCATAAACTTTACACCACTTCTCTTTGCCTTGCCATTGCTTATTATTTCGCTGAAAAAAAGCATGGCAGTAAAAAAGCGAAAGAGAAAATAGGCTTGCTTGCTGATTATTTTCACATTGCAGATTGTAATAAACTGGAAGTAACCCAGGCGCTACAGGACAAAAGAGTAAAAGACTTTGAAGACGGGCTTGAGTATTACGCTGCGAAAAACGCTTTTTGTGATTGCATAGTAACCGAGGATGTCAACGATTACTATTTTTCGGTTTCTGCCGTTTTAAATTCGGAGAACTTTTTGAGAAAATACGCTGCCTCGCGATCACGATAAAATCTCGCAGATTAAGCGGTTACAAGAGAATAGCTTTCACTAAAAAAACCGGCTTCAAATGTAGCCGGTTTAAAATTTTTTATAAAGTTTAATTTTAGATAACTCTTTCAAATGCATTAAAGAAGAAATCGCCTTCTATCGCTGCATTTTCGTCACTGTCACTTCCGTGAACTGCATTCTCTTCAATAGAAACTGCAAATTCCTTACGAATAGTGCCTTCGGCAGCATTTACAGGGTTTGTAGCCCCGATTAGCTCACGAAAACTTGTCACCGCGTTTTCTTTTTCAAGAATCGCTGCAATTATCGGCCCACGGCTCATATAAGCCACAAGGTCATTATAAAACGGCCTTTCTTTATGAATAGCATAAAACTCGCCTGCTTTTTCGGGCGATAATTTAGTCAGTTTCAGGGCCACAAGTTTAAATCCTTCTTTTTCAAAACGGTCAATAATTTGCCCGGCATAACCTTTCTCCATTGCATCGGGCTTAATCATTGTAAATGTGCGATTACTCATAATTTTTCTTTTTAAATTGGGGTGCAAATGTACAAAAAGATAATCATCGGCTTGTAGCTTTATTTACCTATTTTTGCGCCTCTTAAAAATGAAACCCATTTCTGAAATATATCCGCTTCTTAAACAGCCAGCAAAGGCGGTTATAACCATGCACCAAAAACCAGACGCCGATGCGATGGGTTCGGCGTTAGCCCTATTTCATTTTCTAACAAAACTGGGATTTGAAGTTACCGTAATTTCTCCTACAAATTGGGCGAATTGGTTAAACTGGATGCCCGGCTGCAAGCTGGTGATTAATTTTGAAAATAATCGCCAAAAAACAGCGGAATTATTGGATCAGGCGCAGTATCTTTTTTGTTTGGACTTCAATATTTTTCATCGCACCAAAAACCTCGCACCAAAACTTAGTGAGGCAGACTGTGTAAAAGTTTTGATCGATCATCACGAAGAACCTGATATGGCTTCGTTTGATTATGGCATCAGCAATGCGGCCAAAAGCTCAACAGCCGAAATGATTTATGACCTGATTGTTGAATCGGGCAACGCTCATCTTATTGATACCAATATTGCCGAGTGTATTTACGCAGGCGTGATTTCCGATACCGGATCCTTCAGGTTTGCTTCCACAACGGCATCGGTTCATGAAATGGTGGCGAAATTGAAACAAACAGGATTTAATCATTCAAAAGTTTACAACAACCTGTTTGATAATTTTATGGAAAACAGGTTGCGTTTTATTGGGCATGTACTTACCAACAGGCTGGAATTTCTTTACGAATATAATACGGCGCTTGTTCATGTATCAAAGCACGACCTGGTAAAATACGAAATTAAAACCGGCGACACAGAGGGAATTGTTAATATACCCCAAGCGGTTCAGGATATTAAGTTGGTGGGAATGGTTGTGGACAGGGATGAGGAGAGAAAATGGAGTTTCAGAAGCAAAGGAGACTTTGATTGTAATACCTTTGCGCGAAAATATTTTAATGGTGGTGGCCATTTTAACGCATCGGGCGGCAATTCAAAAGACAGTTTACAAGACACGATAGAAAAATTTAAACTGGCTATAAAGGAAAATGAACATTTTTTACAATAAAAATCAATTTAAAAAATCAAAAATGAAACGGTTACAAATTTTGACTTTGATAGTTTTCTTGGCGCTTGCTTTCGTGGGCTGTGGTGACGGCAGTTACAAAACAACCCCGAGCGGCCTCAAATACAAGATCATTGAAGGCGGAAGCAAGGACTCTTCCAAAGAAGGTGATGTACTAAAGATGAACGTGGTTGTAAAACTTAGCGGCTCAAAAGATAGCATTTTGCATGATTCGTATGGCAAGATGCCGATGTTTGCAAAAATACAGGCAATGCCGGTTGGACAACCAATTTATGCTCCTGATGAAATTTATAAATTTCTTAAAAAAGGCGATAGTGCAGTAGTTGTGACATTGATTGACTCTGCCATTAAGAAAGGACTTGTTCAGGAAGCTCAGTTACCTCCGTTCATTAAAAAAGGGGATAAAATAGCTTATTACTATAAAGTGCTCGAAGTATTTAAAAATGACAGTCTCGCACAGGCCGATTACCAGGCTGAAATGAAGAAAGATGAACCCCGTGCGAAAAAGGAGCAGGAAGAAATGATGCAAAAAATGCAGAAGGAACAGGAAGCTGCTCATCAAAAGGAGGTGGATTCTCTCACCAAAGCCGGAGCGGTTGCTAAACAAGAGCAGGAGGTAACCGGTTTCTTGCAAAGTAACGGCATTACAGCAACTAAAACGGCAAAGGGTGCATTTGTAAAAATAGATAATCCGGGAACAGGTGCTCCGGTAGTTGACGGTAAATACGTAACCGTTAAATACACCGGTAAAAAGATGCTGTTGGACAGTACATTTGAGTCTAGTTCATTTACAATGCCGGTTGGCAAGGGCGGAAGCATACCCGGCTTTGAAGATGGTTTGAAACAATTTAAAGAAGGTGGAAAAGGAACCATTTATATTCCAGGTTATCTGGCTTATGGCAAAAGCCACCCCCCAATTTTCAAACCTTATGAAGCATTAGCTTTTATTGTGGAAATTACAAAAGTGAGTGATACAGAACCAGCACCGGAGCCAATGCCCGCGCCAACTCCGCATCCACAACAATAAAAAGTAAATTTATAGGAACTAAAAGCCGCCCCTGAGTGACGGCTTTTTTTTGTGCATTGTAATTAAAGTCACCAGTGTGGTTGGCGCGATTTTTATAACTTCATTTAAAATTTTTGACATGAAAAAAAATATGGGCGCTGCCGACAAGATAATCAGGGTATTAATCGCGCTGGTCATCGGGTTCCTTTATTATAAAGGAATTATTTCCGGTGCGCTGGGAATTGTTCTGGTAGTGTTGGCCGTAATATTTGTATTAACAAGCCTGGTGAGTTTTTGTCCGGTATATTCTCTGCTCGGTATAAATACATGCAAGCGTAGTTAATCTTGGCATAGCAGTTGCACTATCCAAATCGGGAGTTTTTACAAATAGCTCACACCGTGAAAAATGGACAGCATGAAACGGCTTTTTTCAAGTTTTGTAAGATATATTAAACGTTTTTTTGTCAAGATAGATTTCGCTGACCTCGTAAAAAATCATGAGGCGCAGGTTTTGGATGTGAGGACCCAAACCGAATATGATAGTCATGGTTGTATTCAAAATTCTATAAATATTCCTTTGGATAGTTTAAGATTGGAGTTATCAAAATTAAACACCGAAAAACCTGTGATTATTTGCTGCGCCAATGGCATACGAAGCGGGCTTGCAAGAGAGATACTTTTAAACAACGGATTTAAAAGTGTTTACCGCGCGGGCGGATTTGAAAGTTTAAAACGTAAATTAAAATCTGATGGCTGTTAATACTTTTTCAGAATTAATAAACGGAGAAAAACCTGTATTGGTTGATTTTTTTGCGGAATGGTGTGGCCCCTGCAAAATGATGAAACCTATTTTAGAACAACTAAAGGATAAGATAGGGGATAAAGCAACTATCATTAAAGTTGATGTGGACAAAAGCCCGCAAGCTTCGGCTGCGTATGGCATTCAGGGTGTTCCTACACTGATCCTTTTCAAAAACGGAAAAATTCTTTGGAGGCAAAGCGGCGTTGTTCAGGCGGCGCAGTTAGAACATATATTAATTCGAACGTTTAATCCCACCCACTAGCAAGTACATCTGCAATATGCATTGTTTTAATATTTAATCCTTTGCCGTCAATATAACCCTGCTGGTGCATCAGGCACGAAAGATCAGTGCTGATAATGTATTGAGCCCCGGTTTCAACAGCATTTTCAACCTTTTGTTCGTCCATTCCAATTGATATGCCCGGAAATTTTACAGCAAAAGTTCCACCAAAGCCACAGCAGGTTTCCACGTCCTTCATTTCTTTTAATGTAAGGCCTTTCACATTTTCAAGCAATATTCTTGGGCCTTGTTTAATGTGACATTCACGTAAAGCCGCACAGCTATCGTGATAAGTTGCTACCCCATTAAAAGTTGCTCCGGTATCTTTTACGTTTAAAATTTTTAGCAAAAACTCGGTAAACTCAAAAGTTTTAGCGCCTAAGGCCTTTATATCATTATGAATAGAAGAATTATCGAACATCTTTCCATAATAATTTCTCACAAATCCAACACAGCTTGCGCTGGGCGCCACAATGTATTCCGCTTCTTTAAAATCATTAAAAAATTTTGTGCAAACAGCTTTTGATTCATCCCAAAAACCGGCGTTGAAAGCAGGCTGCCCGCAACAGGTTTGTTCGGTATTATAATGAACGTTACAACCAAATTTTTCCAGAACCTTCACCATGTTAAATCCGGTTTCCGGATAAAGTTGATCTACAAAACAGGGTATGAATATATGAACATTGTACATGAGATGCGATGTTTGATGGGCAGTAACGACAAATGTAATAAACAAAACCAAATATAGTCACTAATTTGGTTTAAGAGCTGTAGCTGATTAAAAATAGGCATGAATTACTATTGCCAACAGGAACGAACACACAACGCGGACTAAATGCCCGCTTCGATAACAGTAATACTTAATCAATCATTTTTAGGGCAGTAATCGCCGCCTCCTCGCCTTTGTGCCCGTGAACCCCGCCAATTCGCTCAAATGCCTGTTGATCGTTATTAACCGTAAGCACACCAAAAATAGTGGGTACCGGCAGCATCAGGTTCAATTGCAAAACCCCGTCAGTAACTGAGCGGCATACATAATCAAAATGAGGTGTATCGCCCTTAATTACGCAGCCCAAAGCAATATAAGCCGAAGGCAGCGAGAGGGTCTCTTTTGCCTTTGTCCAATGGCGTTTGATTGTAAAAGGGATTTCTACTGCGCCAGGTACCACAATCGTTTGTGACTGAACGTTATTACCTGCAAAAATTTTAAGGCAGCCGGCTTCAAGTTCATCAGCGATACTGGCATTCCACTCTGTTTTCACAATAACGATAAAGGCATCCTTTTTAAGAATGCCTTTGTTTAATAAGGTATCATTTCCTTGTGATGCCATTTTAATTCACTTTATAAACACCCAGTTGAGCGAGATATTTATCTGCTTCAAACCCTTGCTGGGTACGTGGAAATTTTTGTTTTAATTCTTTATAGAGCGCGATTGCGTCATCTTTTTTGTTCAAAACATGCTGAGCTAGGTAGGCCGCGCTAAACAAAGCATCTGCGGACGCCATCTGGTCTTCTTCAAAATGGTGAGCCGCTTTTTTATAGTAATCCAACGCCTCGGCGCCTTTGCCCAAATCTCCGTAGGCATCGCCTAACAACTTGTAAGCTCGCTGCTGTACGGGTTTTGAACTGCTGCTAAAACCTTTTAAATATTCAACAGCCTTTTCATTCTGGTTTAACTTGATATAAGAAACGCCGGCATAAAAATTTGCAAGGTTCCCCATTGGCGTTCCACTATAATTTTTTGCAATTTTAATAAACCCGGGGTTCACTCCATCACCGTTTAGGGCAAGCTGAAACGAATCGATCCGGAAATATTCTTCTGCCTTAAAACTTTTATCCTGGGCTTCAGCTATTTTGGGTTTTTGTATGAAGTTTCTATATGCAAAAAAACCTCCAACCAATACAACCAAAGCGCCCAAAACAATCAGGGTGGTTTTGCCTTTTTTGTCCCAGAATTTTTTCGCCCTATCTATAACTTCTGACGCATCATTCTGCTCATTTACAAGATGATGCTTTTTACTAACTGACATTTTTATCTACTTGATTTTAAAAATTAATCTACAATAAATGGATAGTTTTGATCCATATACACGTCTTTCAATACTTCATCATCATTTGGCCAGGGGCTTTCTTCAGCAAATTTTACCGACGCTGCCACAACCTCATCACACCTGTTGTCAATTTCTTTCAACTCTTCTTCTGTCGCAAGTTTATCTTCCAAAATGTGAGTTCTAATTTGATCGATTGGATCTTTGGATTTATATTCGTTCACCTCATCTTTTGTTCGATATTTTTGGGGATCGCTGATCGAGTGGCCTTTGTACCGGTAAGTGTTTATTTCCAAAAGGGTAGGGCC
>MKRO01000129.1:12746-14802 GCA_001896965.1 Sphingobacteriales bacterium 41-5
TACTGCTTCATGAACAGATTCGGGATGCATACCGTCAATCTTCTCAGCCGGCATATTATACGCTTCACCTAATTGGTAAATTTCAGTTACGTTTGATGTTCTGGCAACGGAGGTACCCATCGCGTAGTTGTTATTTTCGCAGATGTAAATAACGGGGAGCTTCCACAGCATGGCAAGGTTAAAACTTTCATGCAAAATACCCTGGCGGCTGGCGCCATCGCCAAAAAAGCAAAGAACCAGGTTATCCGTTTCAAGGTAGTTTTCAGCAAAAGCAAGACCCGTTCCGGTTCCAATCTGAGCACCTACAATTCCGTGGCCACCAAAAAAGTTCTGCTCTTTACCAAAGAAGTGCATACTGCCGCCTTTACCTTTGGCGCAACCGGTGGCTTTACCGTATAACTCTGCCATACAGCTATCCACAGAAACTCCTTTTGAAATTGCGAGGCCGTGGTCGCGGTAAGCAGTAATAAATTTATCTTCAGGCTTTGTAGCCGTCATACATCCCGCCGCAATTGCCTCCTGGCCTACATAAGAATGGAAAAACCCACGGATCTTACCTTCCATTTTATATTTTTCCTCGGCCATCAGCTCAAATTGCCTGATGAGTTGCATCAATTCGTACCAATATAAGTATGTTTCTTTTGAAAATTTTGTTGCCACAGCTTAAAAATTTGAGTAGCAAAAGTAAGGGAAAATGGCGAATTTTTCGGGAAGAATTTAAGACTGGTGCATAACATCTTTTATCGCAACGAACGCAAAGAGGGAAAACGATTTATACACTTTTTAATACCCTGACAAAAACGCCTGGGTTTTAAAAGCCCGGGCGTTATGCCGAAACGATACAGGAAAACTATTGTTTCAAAATTTGAAACGTTATAGGTTGTTTACGGTAAGCGGTAACATTCCTGCCGTTTTGTTTGGCCGGTATCCATTTACCGGATCGTTTTAAGAGACGCATCGCCTCCTCTTCCATTCCATAGCCCAGTTTTGTTAAAGGTTTAATATCGCTTACGTTTCCTTCTTTATCAACTATAAATTGAATGACGGTAGTATAATTGCCTGGCTTTGCGCCTTTATCTACCGGTATTTCGGCTTTCAAATTTCTCTCAAGAAAACCCCTCCAGGCTGTAGGGCCACCCGGGTAGGAGGCGTCTATTTCTACCCTTGTAAAAATTTCAGGCTGAGGTTCTGGTTTTTGGGTCAAATTGACTTCTGTAATGTCAACTGTTTTTTTGGGCACAACCTGAAAAACAACAGGCTGTTTTCTGTATGATATAACTTCTTTACCATTAAAAATTGCAGGTTTCCATTTACCGGATTTTTCAATTACTCTCATGGCTTCTTCTTCCATTCCAAAACCAACACTGCTTAAAGGTGTAATACGGGTTACATTACCTTCTTTATCAACAAGAAATTGAATGAAAACGTGATAATTTCCTGGCTTAGCGCCATTTTTGATCGGAATTTCTCCTCTTAAATTTCTCTCCAAAAAATCTCTCCACGCAGTTGAGCCGCCAGGGTATGATGCTGATATCTCAACCTTGGTAAAAACTTCCTCTTTTTCTGGCGCCGGGTCATCAGAAAAACCAACAACTGTAACAGCATCCAGCGAATTTGTTTCTATAACTTCATCATGATTATTGGTATTTTTCTTAACTTCTTTTATTTTCTTAGCCGGAATTGTATCCTTAATAGCCGTTTTTACTATTGCCTCTTTTTTTAATTCAATATCTTTCGGCATTACTAATTCATCAAATGAAGCAATTTTATTTTCTACCACTTGTTTTACTTCTTTAATTTCTTTTTTATAGGTAAAAGCGAATAACAGCATGGTAACGGCCAAAAGCGGCAATACCATTAGCTTGCGCAGGTATTGGTAGGCGGGTTTTTTAGATTTTGTAAGCATGGCGATTCTTCTTATTAATTGGTTATGGAAAAATGGATTTACTAATTGATGCTGAGTGGTGCCAAAAAACTCCATCAGCAATGTTTCGGCATAGGAATCAACAGAGGTACCTTCGGTAGCATATTTATCTGCCAGAAATTCCTGTATAAT
>MKRO01000130.1:0-500 GCA_001896965.1 Sphingobacteriales bacterium 41-5
CTTTTGTTTGGTTACATCAAAAAGGAAAGTGGTTGGACTTGGTGCTACATTCAAATGCTCGGAAATTGAATCTACAATGGAACGCTTAACTTGTTGTCCACTTGAAAAAGGAATACGTCGATTGAATTGGGCGTCATAATAATATTTCTGGCCATCGGAAACGCAGAAAACGGTATGCTCTGCTCTTTTTAAAGTTCTGATATAAATTGTATTGCTCATAATGATTGATATTTTAAAGTTTAAGATTGTTTTTCTACAAATGCGTAATCGAATTTTAATAAAGTGTTGAAATAACCAAATTCTTCATTAGTCATTAAGTGAACCCCATCTTTCAATTGTTTAATTTTTGTGAGGTCATCACCATCAATACCTTTTACCATTTCTGTTAAGGCATCTATAAATCCTTTTTTGGACTTTGCTCCCAGCAGATCTTTTTCAACCAGATTTTTTCTGTCTGTCCCTTTTGCTGCTGCTCTATACCTTTGAATCAGCTCTGCTAA
>MKRO01000130.1:527-7524 GCA_001896965.1 Sphingobacteriales bacterium 41-5
GTTTTTAGATAACATAGCTACTAACCAAGTTTTATATGATTGATAAATTAAAATTTCTTCTTCTTTTTTGAAAGACATATTCTTACTGTCTTCCATGTATTTTTTTAAACCTTCCGGACGAAGTGCATGAAGTCCAACACTTCCTAACTCACAAGCTCTTTTAATATGCATTCCAAATAACGCTTGAAAATCTTTGGCATCAAAAGGTGCTTCGGTATGATACAATTGCTTAAAAATATCCTTTAGCTTTTTCCCAGCTTTTAAATAAATTGGAATAAAACCGATAGTTTTATTCGTTTGACCAAAGCTGTAGATATATGCATTGAAAGTACCTTCAGGAAAGCGATTGGATAAGCTAAAGAATAAATTTGACCAGTTAACCGTATTGACTTCGGCTAAGGAAGTATCAACTTTGAAAATTTGTTCTTGCTCCAAATCCGCAAAACTAAAATCTTCAGAATAGCTTTTCCCAAGTTTATAAGTCAACCATTGACCATTCCAAGAATTTATCTGATTCCCTCTTAGTTTTTCTAATGTTGGGTCATTCAAATATTTTCGGTAAAACTGCCATCCCTCAAAAGTTTCTAAAGTTATTTCAGGGTCATTGATTAAAAGATTAAGCCCACCGGCAACTCCAATGCCTAAACCTCCACCAATCCAAGAAAGGTAAATATCTTCTTCTAAGCTTTCAATTAAAATATCACTTACCATTCCTGATGTTGCAGCAGTGTTTTCAGCAGCAGGATACCCTATGGCTATACCCATGTCTAAAACAGGGCCAGTATTTTCAGCTTTAAAAATAAATTTTTTAAGCCTATCTGCATGCATCTCATAAGTTTCGTATGGTATTAAACCTTTTGCCATTTTTTCCCAACTTATTTTTGGGTTCTCAAAAGGAGAGTTTCCCCCTGACATCAAATATTTATTATGATTGAAGAACAACTCAAAATACACTTTTTCAAAAAACTCTTTGGCGGAATAGTTTTGATTGTATTTCTCATTATATGCTTTCAAAAATGTTTTTCCTACTAATGTTGTTATCATAAAAATTGGTTTAAAACATTAAAATTTTCTTGTTTAATTTCTGCGGTTTGCAAACCCATTTCAAAGTCATAAGCCTTGTCTGGTATGATAAAGGGTTTGTTTCCTTTTTCTGATTGTTGCATTTTGGCTACTGCCCAATATGCAACAGGTATTTCTAAATTTAATCTGGTTTCAAAATTTCCGTTATTATATTCCTCTACATCTGATTCCAAAATACAACTCACACTGTCAATTTCTAATAGTTCAAATAAAATAGCTTTACTTCTATGGATTAATTTCCCAAGAGTAAATCCTTCATTCAATTTGAAAATGCTATGTTCTTCTATTTTCAGGAAGTCAATAGAAGTATAAACTTCATCAATCTTTTCCTGCAAATCTTTTTCTTGTAACACCTCATTATCCGGCAATACTTCATAAGATTTGTTTAAAACTTCCAAATCATAAGGTCTTGCATCTTTGTCGTTATCTGGTGGAGCTAAGACATAGATGTTTTTAAATTTACCAATAGTTTCTTTCGTTCGCTTTCTGTTCACCCTGCCAAAACGCTGAATCATGGCATCTAAAGGTGCTGTTGCCGTAATCATTACATCAAAACTAATATCCAAACTTACTTCTACTATTTGAGTAGAAACTACGATACAAGCCCCTTCACTTGTATTAAACTCAAAAGTTGAATTTCCACTTTCATCTAATCCGATCAGTTGTTTTTCTTTTAGGTTTCGGTCTCCTCGTTTGAATTTACTATGCAAAAGCAGCGTTGGAATATCATCAAACCGTTCTTTGAGTATTTCATAAACCTGTTGAGCCTCCTTAATCGTATTCATCACAACAAGCACTTTTTTATTTTCTATTATGCTGTCTGAAATGAGTTGTTGTGCTATTTCAAAATCGTCAATCTTATGGATAATATGCCGGTTAAATTGCTTCAGTTCTTCATTGGACAAACTAACTTCCAGAACATCATCTCCCAATAGTTTTTTAATCTCCTTATACAGAATGGATGGCATAGTAGCAGTGCCAATATGGATATTGCAATTCAAAGATTTTAATACTTCAATTAATTTCAAAACCAAAGCTTGGGAAACTCCAGAATAAGTATGTACTTCATCCAAAATAACAGCACAACCTCTTAAATCTAAAAGCATTGCTTCATAGCCTTTCATTCCCAAAGCGATTGCAGATAATTGATGAGGCGTTAATATTTTCACCGAAGACCCCATCAAGTTTTGTAAAGCAGTTTCTTCGTTCTGCTTTCTTTTGACGATAATGGAGGTGGAATGCAATACTCGGATGTCTAAATCAGGATTGTCCTTTTCTAAATCACTCCCCACTCTTCTGAACATCGCATTAATAGAAGCTTGAAAAGGTAAAGTATAGAAAACTCGCCCTTTACATCTTCTGAATAAATAATCCGTTTTACCTGCTCCAGTACAAGCCACTACAATCGTATGCTTTTTTTCGGATGTTGCTTCTTTAAATGATAAAGGATATAACTCATGTTGGCGATTATAAAAGTTTAAGTTTGGAACTTTAAAACTTCTTTCAATCGCATTTCCAGTTTTATCAATCAAGGAAGAGGCGAAATAGTCTGCTCCCATCAATAGTCCACGCCAAGTTGAGTATCCTTTTTGTTTGATTGTCTTTTCACAATAATCGATGCAATATTCGAGATTTTGATATGCTTCTTTTCTTGAAATAAATCTACACTTAATGCCTAAATCATTCAAAATGTAGATAGCCTCTGTGCTCCAATCTTCCCATTTTCCAAGATGAAAATCTTCATAATCATCATTTTCTTCTAAATCTAGCAAGCCTTTTTCGCCAATGTCTTTAATCACTGATTTATGATGTGCTGCCACCATTTCAATCAGTTCGTTCCATTGTTCTCTTGGAAACGCTGAAAGAAAAAACAAAGAGGTGATTTCATGTCTGAAAGTTTGAGATTTATTGGTTTTCCCAAAAAGTCTTTCTTGAAAAAATGAGTGTGCTTTTCCGATGTCATGCAATATTGCACCATTGTAAGCTATGTTTTCATCCATCCCTAAATATTTGGCAAAAGCAACCGAAGCTACTGCCACTTGTTGTAAGTGAGTAGTTAGCAATGTCCATTCAGGACCGGATTTTGCAAATATTTTTTTCATCTTTTAATTATTTATCGGATTCCCTACAATCTTTAGCCAACCGAACATGGGTTCATTGGTCAATCTGTCGTATCCTACTTGGAAAGCATTTTCATTATTTTCAAAAATCAATTCATAACCATTGAATTTTTCTTCATCTTCAAACTCATCTTGTTGAATTTCGAGCATATCAACAGGCATTAATACATCTTCATTTCTACTCAAACAAATATGTTGTTGAAACGCAATTTCTGCATCTTCTTTATTTTCAAAAGCTAAGTGAAGAATGGGTTCAATTAATATTCCTCGTATTAGAACTGCTGTCGGTCGATCGAAAAGAATTTGTTTTCCCTTTCTAGTAGAATTCCAACCTCTTGTTTGAATTACTTCTTGTTGTTGGTTGATTTGAGCGTAAGAAAGTCTGTGTCTTTTAATTTTCTTAATTCCACTTTCTTTTAGCAACTCTGGAAAAAGTTTTTTTTCCATTCCTTCTACTATTGAAGGTGTAAGAAATTGTTGAGAGAATGTTTCACTATCCCTAACGGCTGTCCATGGTTTTATAAAACCAAATTGCCCGGTATATTTTACTACATAATACTTTTCCATAAATTTCTATTTTAAAGCTCCAAAACCAATTCCTGTTGAATGGCCTAAACCGACTTCCCACGCAAACGCGATTTGTTCTGGCGATCCATTAATTAACACCGGGGCAAGCGTAGTTTTATTTTTTACACCTTTATAATCCACAAGCTTTGTCGTAGGAAATGTGTACTCTTCATCCAACTTAACTCTAATATTCTCACTACTTAATCCGGCCAACCCGAGTTTCGTTTTAAGATTTTCAGTCAAGAGAAAATTGAAATCTTCATCATTGAAAGTTACATGCTTAACACGATCACCTTCACGTTTTTTAATAAGAATCGGACTATCTAAAATAAATTTTTCATTACGAGAAAATATAGGCGTGCTTTTTATTTGGACGTCTATAACCCTACTTCCACAGAAAGTTGAGGGGTCTGCCAAAATCCCCCTGGCAACCTTTTTTACTAACTCCTCATCATACGAACTAAAAAAGAAATACGAGTCTTGAGATAAGTTAATACCCATCCTACTTGTCTCAGTATTCTTAAGCCAGGAAAAACTATATAAACTCTTTTTCCCATGTTCATTATTATTGTTACCAATCCATTTATGGATAACTCCGGTGAGTAAATGCTGGTAATTAAAAGGAATTAGTTCGTTGTTTCTTGATAAGCATATGTATAATCTCATGTCAAATTATTTTCGAATTTAAATAGCCGCAGACAGCGGATATTGATAATTAATAGGTATTTCCCTGTTGTTTGTATTGAGCTTGATTAAAAATCTCATGGCAGCATGTATCGGTACCCGCAATAGTAAAGAATTTCTTCTTAATATAAAAACCCAAATATCCACAATGGCAGCGATTGCCCAACCGGATATTGAATGCCGTTTTTAAAGAAAGCAGCTCATTAAATCTGATATTGGCTCTGAGTTTTTATCCTTGTTCCTTATTTTCAGAAGCTATTTTTTAACCGGGAAAATCCCCTTGTTACTGTAAAACTTAGGTGAAGGGCCTGTTGTTATTTTTTTCTTTTTCGGTACAGAAAACAGAATTACCTGCACCCGTGTCGTATGCATTGAAATTTGATCAGAATCTTCTATTTCAATTAAGCAGGAGAACCGTTTAATGAAATTGCAATTAATTGGCCAGGCGGCGGATCATTTTTGGGCGTTCAACAACCACTAAATTTTCAATTGCAAAAAATGCAATCGGTTGTTGTGTATATTTTTATTTTCGGTTTCTCAAAAGTTTTGAAATCATCCTGAAAACAGAATGATTCAAATCATGAACAAAAAGCCGAACCAACAGGCCCGGCTTTAATATTGTTTAGGTTCACCCCACTATTCTCCCCTGCCGTGGCAGTTCTTATATTTTTTACCGCTTCCACAGGGGCAGGGTTCGTTGCGGCCAATCTTTGGCGCCACACGTACCGGCTCCTGCTTCACGCCCGGCCCCGAGGGATCAAAATAATCATTTTCATTTGCACCATAATCATCGCCCGCTGCATCTATGGCAGATTTGTTATTTTGCATTTTACTGTAATCGGTCTTTTGCTGGCGGCCTTCCTTAATATTGCTTTGTTCCTGTACCGGCAGGTTTGCCTGCGAAAGAAAGCTAATTATATCTTTATTCAAACTGGTACTCATGTTGTTGAACAACTGAAACGCCTCTACCTTGTAAATTACGAGCGGATCTTTTTGTTCAAGGTAAGCGGTTTGCACACTCTGTTTCAGGTCGTCCATAGCCCGCAGGTGTTCCTTCCAGGCATCATCAATCACTGCAAGCGTAATTGATTTTTCCATATTTGAAAGAAGCTCCTGGCCGTTCGTTTCAACCGTTTTATCAAGTGCGGCTAACACGTTAATGGTTTTTCGGCCGTCGGTAAACGGAACAATTACATTTTCGATGTGGTTGCCCTGTGTGGCCCTGATATTTTTGAATACCGGAACCGCTTCTGAACTTACGGTAGCAATGTGTTCATTATATTTTTGAGTGGCCTCAGTGTATAATTTATCTATCAGTTTGTTTTCATCCTTCGCCCTGAATTCTTCCGGTGTGATGGTGGTGTCCATTCCGAAGTTTACGATACAGGCCAGTTTAAACCCTTCGTAATCTTCCTGCTCACGAAAAGAACTCACGAGGCTTTCTGCCACCATCGAAAAGGCATTGTCAAGGTCAAGAGAAAGCCTTTCACCAAACAACGCGTGGTTACGCCTGTCGTAAATGGCATTCCTTTGTTTGTTCATCACATCGTCATACTCCAATAATCTTTTACGTATGCCGAAGTTATTTTCTTCTACTTTTTTCTGCGCGCGCTGAATGCTGTTGCTGATCATGCTATGCTGTATCACGTCACCTTCCTTGTAACCCAGCTTATCCATCATTCCTGCAATTCTTTCACTACCAAACATCCGCATCAAATCATCTTCAAGCGAAACATAAAACAGCGAGCTTCCGGGATCGCCCTGCCTGCCCGCGCGGCCGCGTAACTGCCTGTCCACACGGCGGCTTTCGTGCCGCTCGGTACCAATAATTGCAAGGCCTCCGGCATCTTTTACACCAGGCCCAAGTTTAATATCGGTACCACGGCCTGCCATGTTAGTGGCGATGGTTACTGCGCCAGGCAAACCTGCCTCGGCAACTACCTGCGCCTCGCGTGCGTGTTGTTTGGCGTTTAAAACGTTATGCGGAATTTTCTTTTGCTGCAACATCCGGCTGAGCAATTCACTAATTTCAACGGATGTGGTACCTACCAGCACCGGCCTTCCGGCTTCGCGAAGCCTTTCAATTTCGTCAATAACCGCTTTATATTTTTCACGTTTGGTTTTAAACACCAAATCCTGCATATCGTCTCTTATGATGGAAACGTTCGTAGGAATTGAAACCACATCTAATTTATAAATACTCCAGAACTCGCCGGCTTCTGTTTCGGCAGTACCCGTCATACCCGACAACTTGTGGTACATCCTGAAAAAGTTCTGTAAGGTAACGGTGGCATAGGTTTGCGTGGCTGCTTCAATTTTCACACTTTCTTTCGCTTCAAGTGCCTGGTGTAAACCGTCAGAGTAACGGCGGCCATCCATAATACGGCCGGTTTGCTCATCTACAATTTTAATGGCTCCGTCAATTACTACGTATTCGTCATCTTTTTCAAAGAGTGAATAGGCTTTTAATAATTGCTGCACCGTGTGAATGCGGTCGGCTTTACTTGTATAATCGTTTAGAATTAATTCTTTTTGTTTTAGCT
>MKRO01000130.1:7544-9558 GCA_001896965.1 Sphingobacteriales bacterium 41-5
GCGCATCGCTTTTTTCAACATCTGCCAGCTTCACGCCAATGTCGGGCAATACAAAGAAATCAGGATCTTCGCCGGATTTTGTGATCGCCGTTAATCCCTTCTCGGTGAGGTCAACCGAAATGTGTTTTTCATCAATCCTGAACAGTAATTCACTATCAACCACCGGCATATTCTTTTCCTGCTCCTGCAGATAAAAGTTTTCGGCTTTTTGCATTTTCACTTTCACACCCGGCTCGCTCAGAAATTTAATCAGCGGACTGTATTTGGGCAAACCGCGGTAAGCGCGAAATAAATGCAGGCCTCCGGTTTTAGGGTCGTCCTCGCCTTTTTCAAACAGCCTTTTGGCTTCGTTCAGTTCGTGCCGCACAATGCGTTCCTGCTCCTGATAAAGTTGCTGTACACGCGGCTTATGAATATGGTATTGCTGGTCGTCGCCCTTTTCAACAGGGCCGGAAATAATGAGTGGCGTACGGGCGTCATCAATTAAAACGCTGTCCACTTCATCCACCATTGCATAATGGTGTTTGCGCTGTACCATTTCGCTTGCGGTATGCACCATATTATCCCGCAGGTAATCAAAACCAAACTCGTTATTGGTTCCGTAAGTAATATCGGCGAGGTAAGCATTTCTTCTTTCAGGGCTGTTGGGCTGGTGTTTGTCAATACAATCTACACGCAAGCCCAGCCATTCAAAGATGGGGCCATTCCATTCCTGGTCACGGCGTGCCAGATAGTCATTTACGGTTACAATATGAACGCCTTCACCTGCCAAAGCATTCAGGTAAGCAGGTAAAGTTGAAACAAGCGTTTTACCCTCACCTGTTGCCATTTCAGCAATTTTACCGGAATGAAGCACTGCGCCCCCAATCAACTGCACATCATAGTGAAGCATGTTCCAGGTAATCTTTCCCCCGGCGGCCGTCCATGTATTTTGAAAGATTGATTTGTCGCCGTCAACGCTCACATATTCGCCTTTTTTCACGCTTAACTCGCGGTCGTAATCGGTGGCTGTTGAAACAATCTCAGTGTTTTCCTTAAACCTGCGCGCCGTTTCTTTTACCACGGCAAAGGCTTCAGGCATTATTTCTTCCAGGATTTTTTCAATTTCCTTATCGCGGTCTTTCTTCAGGTCATCTACCTGCTTGTAAATCTCGTCTTTTTCTATAAGTTGGTTGTGGGATAAAGATTCTGCTTTTGCGTTCAACTCTGAAACTTCGGCATCAATTTTTGTTAAATGATCTTTGATCCGTTGCCTGAACTCAACCGTTTTGCCCCGAAGCTGGTCATTATTAAGCGATTGGTATTCAGCGAAAAATTTATTAACTCTTTCAATCGTTGGCTGCAGTTTCTTTGCGTCTTTTTCAGATTTACTACCTCCAAACATTTTCGTTACAAATCCAAACATGATATTTTTTTAAAAGTATATTTTTTGTTGGCCGCGGCCCGCCAATCGAGCATTGCGTCTTCGGCTTTTTGTCTGTTTCTCAGCTAAAAACGACCCCCATCTTCTTCAAAAACAATGCTACACCGCCAAAAAGCCAATTTGACAGGTTTGCAAAGATAGGAAATAGAAAAATAGGTATTTGGTTAAAAATCGTGTTTCATGTGTTTATTTTTATGTTTTTAATGGTCACATGGAATACGCCAAATAATCATTACAGTTTGTAAGCAACTTTTTGCTTATGGCTATTTCAAGTACTGATTATTTTCTAATCACGAACCTCAACTTCATAAAAATCGCCAGCAAAGTTGCCGGGCAAAAACCCGTTGACTACCGAAAACAGTATTTTATAATCGTCGCTTGCGGCAGGAGTGGTGATTGGAATTCTAATGCGCTTTTTATACCCCGGAGGCAAAATTTCATCCGGCATTTTGAACGATACCGTGGAGTTGATGAAATTAAATTTGGAAATGAAAAATGCATAATCAATTTTTAAATCTTTTGTATCGATGGCGACGGATCCTGTATTCTCAAGTTCCACAACCGCAATTTTCGTTTCTTCAGGCTTGAATT
>MKRO01000131.1:0-6931 GCA_001896965.1 Sphingobacteriales bacterium 41-5
CAATACAAAAGTTACCGATGTTTTGAAAATCCGTTACTTTAAAATCAGCATTGGAGCCGCACTCCAGTGTTCCGGGGTTACCCGGTGCTACAAAAACCTGGTCCACATGATTGCTTCTTCGTTGAATTTGCCATGCCATAGCGTGCTCCCTGCCGCCACTACCTAATATTAAAATTCGCATAAATCGAAAAATCTTTTACTAATATGAATTCGCCAAAGTTAACAGTAAATGGTGTTTGGAATTGTACCAAATTGTCATATAGAGAAGCAAAAACTTTATTATATTTGCCGCCCTCCTGAGTGAAAGAAGGATGGCCCGGTAGTTCAATGGATAGAATAGGAGTTTCCTAAACTCTAGATACAAGTTCGATTCTTGTCCGGGCTACAATAATTTTCTCAACTCTTTACGTAACGTCTCAGTCGGGTGTAATCTCTTTCCACGCTTTATTTTTTTATAAATTCTCTTTCTCCGTCATCTAAAGTCAGGCTCATAAAAAAACATTGCTTACATATTTTGATATGGAATTTGTGCGTTCCCGCATCTCAACTTAAACAAATAACTTTACCGCGTGAGCGCTAACATGCACAGCGAAATAGGTGATAACGAGTTACTGCAACTGTATCTGCAAACCCGAAACAACGAGTGGCTTGGGATACTTTTGCAACGCTATACCCTGTTGCTGCTGGGGGTATGTATGAAGTATTTGAAAGACGAAAATGAAGCGCAGGACGCCGTGCAACAGGTTTTTTTAAAGGTGATACAGGAAGTGCATAAGTACAAGATTGATTACTTTAAGTCGTGGCTTTATATGGTTACCAAAAACCATTGCCTTACCGCATTGCGCGACAAAAAAGGGCGAATACGTGAAACATTGACCGACAATCACCATTCAACCTTACCTTACGAAACTGACGGTACTGAATTGAGTGCACAGGTAAGCCCCGAAATGCTGAACGAGGCTCTTGATCAACTGAGCGAAGAACAAAAGCAATGTGTACATTTGTTTTACCTTCAAAAAAAGAGTTATGCAGAAATTAGCGGCGTGACGGGTTTCTCATTAATGCAGGTGAAAAGTTATATTCAGAACGGCAAACGGAATTTAAAAGTGAATCTTGAAAAAAAATTAAACCAAGCAGTCCCTAAAAATGGCTGACGATTTAAAAGACATATTAAACAATTTGAATAAAGATACCGATCAGGAAAAATTATTAAAATACCTGAACGGGCAACTCGGCAAGGATGAATTGCACGAAGTGGAAAAACACCTGCTTAACAACGATTTTGAAAACGATGCCATTGAAGGGTTACAGGAAATAGATCAGGCAAAAATGCAGTTAATGGTTGACGCCTTGAACCGCAACCTCAAAAAAAGGACGGAAAAGAAACGTCGCTCCGTAGCAAAACGGAGCTTAAAACCTCAATGGTGGTTATACTTTTCCATCATTATTCTACTTATAATTGTGGTACTCGTATATCTCTATCTGCACCGTGTGATGGTATCATAACCATTGATTTGTAATCAATTATAAATTTATCCCAGCCTTTTCCACATTCACGTTAATTTAATATTAAGTTTATGTTAACTGCCCTTTGGTTGTGAATTTAGCGCCACCTTTGTGTTAACTAATTCATTACAATCATGCAATGGAAAACAGTTAAAAGCAGCTTGGGTAATAAAGCTTACGGGTTGTGGAATAACGGACAAAAGATGCTCACCCTTGCGTATAAAGGTACATCAGATGCACTTTACTTAGAATCTGAAGACGGAGTAAAACGTCTTTTCCACTACAGAAAAAAAGGGTTTATCAGAAAGAAATCGGTAATCGAAAATGAATATGGTGTTAACCTGGGCGAATTAATAAAAGAAGGTAATACCGAGTTCGTTGAAGTTGGTAATAAGCGTTACACTGTCAACTACAAAAATCAAAATCACAAAGAATTTGAAATTATCGATGAGGAGATCAACAAGCCCGTTGCCACTTTTAGCATTGACGAAAATGATGCTGATACAACAAATTACAGCCTGTTGATGATTTCATGTCTTTACCTCGTCAGAAGCCAACAACCTGCGCCACTTGCTTTTTAGGGCTCCTTCCTGAAAATCTGTAACGTAATGCAGACAAATGTTTCATTGAAAAATAGTAATAAGAAAATTATCAAATCTCAATTTGTATTTTCTCCGATGGCTTTATAATTGCCATCAAAAATTTTGACGATGAACTTTCAGAAAGACCCAATTTAAAAAGCATTAGCATGGCTTCACAAATCCGCTTTAGTGTTGCACCATAACTCTTCGCATTTTATTCACTCCAATAAACACGCTTCACGCGTTGCGAAATCCCCGTCATAATTTCGTATGGAATTGTGTCGATGCTTTTTGCAAGTTCTTCAACAGGTAGCTGTTCCCCAAAAATAATCACCTCATCTCCTTCATGAACATCGCCAATGTTAGTGATATCAATCATGGTCATATCCATACACACCGTTCCAATAACGGGTGCAAGTTTTTTATTCACTAACATTTTGCCCACGCCGTTTCCAAACCGTCTGCTGTAACCATCTGCATAACCAATGCGTACAGTGGCAATCAACGAATCATGCGCTGCAACGCCGCGCCGATTGTAGCTAACAGTTTCGCCTTTTTTAAGATGTTTTATTTGCGCCACGGTTGACTTTAAAGTTAATGCAGGCTGTAATTGAAGCTGCGCTGATTTAGCGCCAACGCCGTACAAACCAATGCCCAGCCGAACCATATTTAATTGCAATTGCGGCAACCTCGCAATACCTGATGAGTTAGCAATATGGCGAATAAAATCGTATTGCAAAATGTATTTCAGTTCATCAGCGGCTTTGTTTAGTAAGCTAAATTGCCGAAGGCTGAATTCATCTTCAGCCTCATCTTCACTTGCCACAAGGTGAGAAAACACCGAAACAACTTTTATTTGCTCGCTATTCTTCAAATAACCGCCAAGCTTTCCCATATCACTAACGGAAAAGCCCAGACGATTCATTCCCGTTTCCACTTCAATATGAACAGGATAGGTTTTATAACCATTTTCGTTTAAATGTTGCTGAAACGCATCCAGCATTTCAAAAGAAAAAATATTGGGTTCCAAATTATTTTCTGTGATGGCGTCAAATGCGCCGGCTTCCGAGTTTAAAACCATAATGGGAATGGTGATACCTGCTTTACGAAGTTCAACACCTTCATCCCCATACGCCACGCCAAGATAGTCGGCTTTGTGGTATTGCAGAATACTTGCCACTTCAGCGCCTCCGCTTCCGTAGGCAAATGCTTTTACCATCACCATGATTTTTGTTTCCGGCTTTAGTAACTGCTGAAAGGCTTTAAAATTATGAACGATCGCGTCAAGGTTGATTTCCAGAATGGTTTGGTGCACTTTCTGTTCAAGCAGCGAAACAATCTTCTCGAACTCAAAAACGCGCGCACCTTTCACCAAAATCACTTCTTCTTTAAATGCCGAGGACTGAAAATAATTAACAAAACCTGCGGTATCCATAAAAAAAGAAAAAGCGATTACATAGTCTTTTTTTGAGAGAATGCCGGGCAACAAGGATTGCATTTTTTCGCCGATACCGATCAGGCGGTTCACTTGATGCTTTTGCAACAGTTGGGCAACGCGTGTGTAAAATTCTAAATCATTATCGCTATAATCAACAAAATCCGAAAGTATAACGGTCTTTTTTTGTCCTATGGCTTGTTGTTGTAAAAAATCCAGCGCAATCGAAAGCGAATTGATATCTGCACTATAACTGTCATTGATAATCGTGCAACTGTTAATTCCTTTTTTAAACTCCAGGCGCATATTCACGGCATGAAGGTGCCGCATACGCTCGGCTATTATATCTGGATCAACTTTTAAATACAACAACAATGCGCAGCAGGTGAGCGCATTTTCAATCGAAGCATGATCAGTAAACGGGATGATGATCCTAAAACTCGTTTCTCCATATTGAATACCAAGGATAGTTTCAAAATTTTGCCTTTCGATTGAAATAATTTTTACGGCGTTATTATCATTTCTGCCCCAAGAAAAAAAAGGAACATTCAAATGATGAATATTTTTTTGCAACAGCTCATCATCCCCATTGGCGATAAACACTTTTGTATGTTTGAAAAGCTTTAGTTTCTCCTGTAATTTTTGTTCTTTATTTTCAAAACCTTCGCTGTGCGCTTCTCCAATATTTGTAAGTATTCCAATGGTTGGCCGAATGATGTTTTCCAGCTTCTCCATTTCGCCGGGGCGGCTGATGCCCGCTTCAAAAATGGCAAGTTCATCTTTCTTGTTCAGTTGCCAAACGCTAAGCGGCACACCGATTTGCGAGTTGTAACTTTTAGGGCTTCTTATAATTTTATTATCGGTTTGTAAAAGCTGGTTCAACCACTCTTTCACAACAGTTTTGCCATTGCTGCCCGTGATCCCGATTACATTAATATCAAACTGTGTACGATGCCGGGCAGCTATTTTTTGCAAAGCATTTAGCGTGTCGTCAACCTTCAAAAAAATAGAGCCGGGGTACCGGCCTTCATCAATACTTTGCGAAACCACAAAATGCCTCAGGCCTTTTCCATACAACTCATCAATAAACAAATGGCCGTTTCGGCGCGGGCCGGTCAGCGCAAAAAAAAGCGATGTACCTTTTGAAGTAAGTTTGCGGCTGTCTATTAAAAAAGTATCAATTACCACATCCGCTTCGGGGATTTGTACCGAAAGTATTTGCGCGATATTTTGTAAGGTGTACTTCAAAAAAGAATGTTCAAAATTATGTACACAAGTAACGCAAAAATTTTTAAATGCCTGATCAAAAAAAAGCCCGCCACATAATTAGCAGCGGGACTTTTAAAACTTTTGATTTACTTATTACTTACAAACTCCTTTGGCTGTTTGTACCACTCTTCGGGCGGAAGGTTTTTAAAATAATTATACGTTTCTTTCAAACCCTCGTTGCGGCTCACTTTCGGCTCCCAGCCTAATAATTCCTTTGCCTTTGTAATATCAGGCTGACGTTGTTTTGGATCATCAACAGGTAAGGGTTTGTAAATGATTTTTACATTATTGCCCGTGAGTTTCAAAACTTCTTCAGCAAAATCTTTTAAAGAAATTTCATCGGGATTGCCAATGTTTACGGGCATCGTATAATCGCTCAGTAATAACCTGTAAATGCCATCCACCAAATCGCTAACAAAACAAAAACTACGTGTTTGAGAGCCGTCGCCAAAGACGGTGATATCCTCTCCGCGCAAGGCCTGGCCAATAAATGCCGGCAATGCCCTACCGTCGTTTAATCTCATACGTGGGCCATAAGTATTAAATATTCTTACGATACGGGTTTCAACACCATGAAAAGTATGGTACGCCATCGTGATAGATTCCATGTATCGTTTCGCTTCATCGTAAACGCCACGCGGGCCAATCGGGTTTACGTTTCCCCAGTATTCTTCTGTTTGCGGGTGTACTAACGGATCGCCATAAACTTCGCTTGTTGACGCTACCAGAATGCGTGCGCCTTTTGCTTTGGCTAAGCCCAAACAATTGTGTGTACCCATCGCTCCTACCTTTAGCGTTTGAATGGGTATCTTCAGGTAATCAATCGGGCTGGCCGGTGATGCGAAATGAAGAATATAGTCAATGTGACCCGGCACATGAATATACTTGGTTACATCATGATGATAAAACTCAAACTCCGGCAGCGGGAAAAGGTGTTCGAGGTTTTTCAGATCGCCTGTTATCAGGTTATCCATTCCAATCACCTGATGCCCTTCGGCAATAAATCTGTCACAAAGATGTGATCCTAAAAAACCTGCTGCGCCTGTAATTAAAACTCGCTTTTTACTCATACCTGTCATTTATTTTTGGCCAACTATTTTTCTGCCGATGCTTGAATAATAAAAACCAAGTTCCGCCATTTTGTCGAGGCCGTAAACATTGCGTCCGTCAAAAATGGTTTTGCTTTTTAAGTGTTTCTTGATCTTGTCAAAATCAGGGTTCCTGAATTCGCTCCATTCTGTAACAATGATCAGGACATCGGCATTCTTCAACGCCTCGTATTGGTCGTTTGCGTATTTAATTTTTTCGCCATAAATCAACTCCACGTTTTTCATCGCCTCCGGATCGAAAGCTACAACATTGCCTCCTGCTTTTAAAATTTCATCAATCAGTTCCAACGAAGCCGCATCGCGGATATCGTCAGTTTCCGGCTTAAACGCCAATCCCCACATAGCAAAGGTCTTTCCCCCAAGATCGTTCTTAAAGTACTTTTTAATTTTTTTAAAGAGAACTTTTTTCTGATTTTTGTTCACTTCCATAACGGTGTCAAGAATCCGAAAATCGTACTTATGTTGTTTCGCCGTATGCGATAGCGCTAAAACATCTTTTGGAAAGCAACTTCCGCCATAACCGATGCCCGGAAACAGGAAACGTTTTCCAATTCTTGAGTCTGCCCCAATTCCAATACGAACCCAATCTACGTCAGCGCCGCTTTCTTCACAGAGATTTGCTACTTCGTTCATAAACGAAATGCGCATGGCGAGATAGGAATTGGCTACATATTTTGTCATTTCAGAACTACGTTCATCCATAAAATAAATAGGGTTGCCCTGCCTTACGAATGGCTGGTACAATTCATTCATTATCGCCTTCGCACGTTCAGACGAGGTACCCACTACAACCCGATCCGGTTTTAGAAAATCATCTACGGCAACGCCTTCCCGCAAAAATTCAGGGTTTGATACCACATCATACAGCTCCTTGGAGAGCTTTTTACCCAGCACGCCAGCCACTTTTTCAGCCGTACCAACAGGAACCGTGCTTTTATTCACGATCACTTTATATGAAGTAATGATTTCTGATAAGTCTTCAGCCACTTTCAATATATACTTCAGGTCTGCAGACCCATCCTCGCCGGGAG
>MKRO01000131.1:7023-7593 GCA_001896965.1 Sphingobacteriales bacterium 41-5
TTAATATTTCTGTGCAGCAACAACTCCAGGCCTGGTTCATAAATGGGAGACTTGCCTTTTCGGAGCAGTTTAATTTTTTCTTCGTTAACATCAACACATTTTACATAGTTGCCAGTTTCGGCGAAACAAGTACCGGTAACAAGGCCAACATATCCGGTTCCAATTACTGCTATTTTCATTTATATAAATTATGTTTTATAAATTACTATTGATGCTCAATCTTTATCTCACAAGCATGTAAAAGGAGTCGTGAGGCGTGGGCTTAGATTTCGGTTTAGGACTTGAGGCATCGTTAGAACAACCTTCGGTTTATTTCAAATTCTTTAAATATTCGCCGTACCCGCTTTTGATAAGTTCATCGCCTAAAACATCCAACTGCGCTCTATCGATAAATCCGTTACGGTAAGCCATTTCTTCAATACAACCTATCTTCATTCCCTGCCGTTTTTCTATCACACGCACAAATTCCGAAGCGTCAGTGAGCGAATCGAAGGTACCGGTATCTAACCAGGCTGTGCCTCGGTCTAATACCGATACGTTTAATTTATTTTGTTTGAGATATTCTTTGTT
>MKRO01000131.1:7680-11183 GCA_001896965.1 Sphingobacteriales bacterium 41-5
CAGGCCCGGCACGGCATAATTCGATTTGGGTTGCTTCGGCTTTTCTTCAATTGAGACCGCTTTCATCTCGTCATCAAATTCAACTACACCATATCTTTCGGGATCAGAGACCTGATAAGCGAACACATAGCCACCTTCAACATCAGTGAGGTTTTTCAGCTGCTTGCCAAGACCCACTCCATAAAAAATATTATCGCCAAGCACCAAGGCCACTTTATCATTCCCAATAAAATCGGCGCCTATCACAAATGCCTGGGCAAGGCCGTTAGGTACTTCCTGCACGGCATACTCAAATTTGCAACCGATGCGTGTTCCATCACCCAAAAGCCTGATAAAACCAGGGTTGTCTTCGGGTGTTGTAATAATCAGTACTTCTCTGATTCCCGCAGCCAACAGGGTGGAGAGCGGGTAATAAATCATTGGCTTGTCATAAATCGGCATCAGTTGCTTACTGATGGCTTTTGTAATTGGATAAAGCCTTGTTCCCGAGCCGCCTGCTAAAATAATACCTTTCATTTTTCTAATTTGAGTACTGCTTTTCGTAATAGGTTTGATACTCGCCGCTGGTTACATTTTTGAGCCATTCTTTATTCTCAAAAAACCAGTCAATAGTTTTGGCCAGCCCCTCCTCAAAAGTAACTGATGGGTACCAACCCAATTCTTTATTGATCTTGGTTGCGTCAATTGCATATCGTAAATCATGGCCCGGCCTGTCCTTTACAAATGTAATCAAAGGCTCACTGGCACCTTCAGGATTACCCAGCTTCTCATCCATTTTTTTAACAAGGAGTTTCACCAAATCAATATTCTGCCACTCATTAAATCCTCCAATATTATAGGTTTCACCCTCTTTTCCTCTATGAAAAACCAGGTCAATGGCCGTGGCGTGATCCTTCACAAACAACCAGTCACGCGTGTATTTCCCATCGCCGTAAACGGGTAAGGGTTTCTTTTCAATAATATTATTAATAAAAAGGGGGATCAGTTTTTCGGGGAAATGATTAGGCCCGTAATTGTTTGAGCAATTGCTGATAATGAAGGGTAAATGATAGGTTTCGCCATAAGCCCTCACAAAATGGTCAGATGAAGCTTTTGATGCGGAATAAGGCGAGTTAGGAGAATAAGGCGTTTCCTCGGTAAACAACCCCTCTGCACCTAAAGCTCCATACACTTCATCAGTTGAAACATGATAAAATCTTTTGCCTTCGAAATTACCTTCCCACAACTCTTTTGACGCATTTAAAAGATTCACAGTGCCGATAACGTTCGTGTAAACAAAATCAAGTGGAGAGTGGATGGATCGATCCACATGACTTTCAGCTGCCAGGTGAATGATGCCATCAGGATTATACTTTTTGAAAGCCGAAGAAACTTCATCTTTATTTATGATATCAGCTTTTTCAAAAACATAGTTCGGCTTATCTTCCACGTCTTTTAAATTTTCAAGATTGCCGGCATAGGTCAACGCATCCAGATTGATTATTTTATACTCCGGATATTTATTTACGAACAGCCTCACTACATGGGAGCCAATAAAACCAGCCCCTCCGGTTATAATTATGGTTTTTGACATTAGTAGATTTTACTTTTTTATTATTTTAATTCTGGTTGAGTTTATAGCTAAAAAAATACCCGATGCTTTTTTACTAACCAGGTATTATAAACGAAAAGAAATTTGTATGGTTTTCATTTGCTTTATCACTACTTGCCAATCGATAATTTAGATTTGTCAAACTCCGCCACCAGGTCATAGCCGAGGCTTTTAATAACCACGCGCACTTTATTGTTGTGCGTGTCAATGACTTTACCTTCTTCATCAACAAAAAGGCCTTCGTTCACTTTTACAATCTGGCCTTTATGAAACTCAGACGGTACCACTTCCACATTCTGGTACTCTTCTAAAAACCGCTGAATTTTTTCGATTTCCTTTTCCCGAATGACGGCCGGCTTACCCTCTTCGTACACAAAATTAACAACTCCGGGGGTCTCGCGCACCTTTGATTTCTGGTTTTCCAAAATTTTTACAAAAACATAGGAAGTAAATAAAGGTACTTCAACGGTTTTCATCCTGTCGCTCCACTTCTTTTTCACCTTATTCAAAGGGCAATACGCTTCGATTCCTGCCTCTAAAAGTTTTGCGTATAATTTCTTCTCCCACCTGGGTTTACTATATACAACATACCACTTTTTTTCTATGTTCATATTTCAATTCAGCGCTTCACCAACCCCGCCAGAGTCTTTGCGCTGTCAGCACAATGAATGCGTCGGGATTCTCTTGGATTTTAAAGGTCTGCAAATATAAAAGTATGAGGTCATAATAAAAATAACTATTCAGGTTCAGCCATGATTTGTATCGATTTTAGATATTCTAAAAATTTGGCAACTGCTTTTATTTGCGAAAAAACTTTTACTTGTTAAGCAAGGTAGCGTAATTTAGCTCAAATTTTTTCTCCATGAAAGTTCGATACCGGTCCCTTGATATTTTTCGCGGCGCAACAGTTTGCCTCATGATATTGGTCAATAATCCCGGCTCCTGGGGGCATATTTATTCACCTTTGAAACATGCAAAATGGCACGGGCTTACGCCAACTGACCTTGTTTTCCCGTTTTTCCTGTTTGCGGTGGGCAACGCGATGGCCTTTGTAATACCCAGATTGCGTGAACAAGGTGATGCCGCTTTTTGGAAAAAGATAATAAAAAGAACGCTGATCATTTTCGGCATCGGGTTGTTTTTAAACTGGTATCCCTTCTTCCGAAACGTAGAGGGCGGCTTTCAGTTCATCAATTGGGTAAATCCTGAGGATCCCACAAAAGGGGTGCGGGTTTTAGGTGTGCTGCAACGAATCGCTCTCTGTTATTTTTTCGCATCAATTATAGTTTACTATCTCAAGCCGAAAGCCGCCTGGTTTGTGTCGCTTTTATTATTGCTTGCCTATTGGGCAATTTGTTTGATCGGAAACCCCGCCGACCCTTACAGCATGGAGGGTTGGTACGGAAATATTATAGATAAAGCTGTTTTGGGGGTCGCCCACATGTATAAAGGCGAAGGCGTTCCTTTTGACCCCGAAGGACTGCTAAGCACTATCCCGGCGATTGTGCAGGTGGTTTTTGGATATTTTGTGGGAATGTATATTAAAAATAATGGCGGGAGCATTGCCCCTTCCATGGAAGTAAATGCTGCAATCTACAAAATGCTGAGCGGATTGTTTGTTGCCGGAATTGGATTTTTAGTTACCGGTTTTTGCTGGGATATGGTTTTCCCCATCAACAAAAAAATATGGACGAGCAGCTATGTTGTTTACGTGAATGGGCTTGCCATTATTACCATTGCTACCATGATTTACCTGGTTGAAGTAAAAAAAGCGAAAGGGTTCCTCGGCAGGTTTTTTGAAGTTTTTGGTAAAAACCCGCTCTTCATATTCGCGCTTAGCGCCTTTTTACCTAAAACAGCGGCTTTGTTCAAGTCGGCAGACGGCACAACAGCCTGGAACTGGCTTTATAAA
>MKRO01000131.1:11198-11714 GCA_001896965.1 Sphingobacteriales bacterium 41-5
TGATTCACACACCCGGCGCACCGGAAAATGGTTCGCTTTTGTACGCTATTTGCGTGATCATTTTTATGTGGGCGATTTGTTGGTGGCTGGATAAAAAGAAAATTTACATTAAGGTGTAACACCCCTGAAGGTTGGCGGCGGAGCCTGAAGCGGCCCCAAATATTGGTTTTGAAAAGCCATGTGCTTGAGCACCTGCCAGCTTCTAAACCCTTCCATACGTTTTAATAGCAGCATTTGGCCCGCCAAAAATGTAGCAGACAATTGTTTGTGAGAATACTCCGGCCAGCTTTTTTCAAACTGCCAGGGTTGCAGGCGCTGCGCCAGCGTAATCCTTGGCAGATCGTTAAAGCGCGCGGCAGTCAAATAATTTTCAACTGCTTTTACCTGGCTTATCAGGTAATTCAGCGTTTCCCGTTCTTCCACTTTTATAAAGATTTCGCTCTTTTCAAGCTGACCAAAATTCTTTAGGTGCATTTTAAAAGGCATAAAGCCAAGCGCCACCCTGTTCAAAGCGTC
>MKRO01000131.1:11912-12360 GCA_001896965.1 Sphingobacteriales bacterium 41-5
TTGCATTTTACAGATTTTTAGGTTGTTAGCGGTTGCGTCAACTCCAAACTAATAACATTAAATCAATCTGAATGCCAAATCCTGTCTTTCTCATCGGCTCAAGCGCAAATGAGGTACTGAACCATTATAAATATACGAAGTTTTTCACATTTTACAATCAAAAATGTTAATAATTAAGTACCAACGCTATTTTTGCAGGCATAACCATTAATTTTCCTTTTATGTCACAATCCCAGAATTTTAAGAATAATTATGAACCCGGCAACAGTACTCCTATAAAACATTCTTGCGTCGCGCGCTTCAACTGCAGGAATGCTATTGGACTATTTTTACTCGCGACGGTTTTTTTATTCACCTCCTGCACTCAAAACAATGTGAAGAAAGACGACAGCCTCAAAAAATATTTCACAGAAAATAATTTGACCGGCTGCTTTGCAATTATGGATAA
>MKRO01000132.1:0-438 GCA_001896965.1 Sphingobacteriales bacterium 41-5
AGAATTTTACACGAGAACTGACGAAAAGGGGAACTATGAATTTGTTAACCTGGATAAAGATGGCAATTACAGCGTGCTTCCAATAAAGCCCGGTTTTGAATTTGGAATTTCGAAAGGCGCTGCTGCAATCGGTCGTTCAAGAACTTTTGATTTTGTAGCAAAGCCGCACCAGCTAAGGCTTTTGGACAGGGTTGAATACCGGCAGATTAAGAACGATAAAATTTTCACGGTTCGAACGCCAACAGATTTTAAGAAGGAATTTTTTACTTACCTGGTTTTGTTTGTTGTAGGGTTTTGGTTGTTTCATTTTACGTTGAGTTTAAAAAATTACCGAAGCGATCAGTTTATTCTGCCGATCATCATGTTCATACTGAGTATTGGTGTCATTGTGCTTTACAGTGTGCAGGATCCCTTGCGCGACGAAATTTATGGCGCAGG
>MKRO01000132.1:512-1080 GCA_001896965.1 Sphingobacteriales bacterium 41-5
ATCCCGTCAACCGTTTATATCAGTCTCAATGGTTCGACCCGATACATAGATTCTTGCCCGCGTCCCAACAACTCAAAGCGCCGCGCGGTTACACCTGGCTGATCGGCTCAATTCTTATCATGTTATTGTTGCTTGTATTTGGTACCGGCCCCGAAGGCAGCGGCGTGAAGGTAAACCTGTTTGGTTTTCAGGTAAGTGAACTTGCAAAATACCTGATGGTTGTTTTTTTTGCTGCTTATTTCACGGTGAACGCAGATTATTTCAGGAACATTCCCGACAACAGGTGGCTGACAAAAAAGAATGCGTTAATGCTGGGGCTATTTATTGTTCTACTCGTGGTTTACGCAATACTGGGTGACCTTGGCCCTGCTGTGGTGCTTTGCTTAACCTTTCTTTTTTTCTATGCTTTTGCGAAAGAAGAATTTTTTGCCATGCTGATGTCAGCCTTTGTTTACGGGCTCATCCTGTTCGTCATCGCAAAATTCTTTAACACAGCAGTGATGAACTATCTGCCATGGATCGCAATAGCAGCCTGCATTGGAACGTTGTTATTCGCATTTTTCAAAAA
>MKRO01000132.1:1091-7767 GCA_001896965.1 Sphingobacteriales bacterium 41-5
CAGTTTTTTTTATCATCCTGATCATTTCATCATTTATATTACTGGCAACACTACCATTTGAATTTACCCAGCGCCTTGCCGATCGTAACAGCATGTTTGAAAATATGTGGGATAACAGTTTAATCGGCGGCGACCAGGTTGCGCAGGGTGTTTGGTCATTAAATTCCGGCGGATGGCTGGGGCAGGGACTGGGCAAAGGGTTTTCAAACGTAATGCCCGCGCATCATACCGATATGATTATTCAGAGTATTGGGGAGGAATTAGGAATTGTGGTACTCATCGCAATCTTCATTGCCTTTGGATTGTTAGTGTACAGATGCATGTTAGCGGCGCGCAGAACGGGTAAGCCTTTTATGTTTTATTTGATAGCGGGCATCGCTATCACAACAATGATTCAGTTCATGCTGATCGTTGCAGGCACTTTAGGTTTGATACCACTCACCGGTATTTCGGTTCCGTTTTTAAGCAAAGGGAATGCCGGGGTTATTTTAACATTGATCGCTTTTTTGATCGTCATCATCATGTCCAACGAAAAGGGCGATAAGCTGGAGATGGAATATGTGAAATCTAATTTTGATAACGTGAATGCCTACGCAATCCTTACCTTTTTTGGAGTAGTGATTGTTTTTATCGGTGCATTGATCTGGTATCAATATAAATCTAACCAATATATTACTAAACCCGCGCTGGTATTGAACCGTAAAGGCGAGTGGCAGTACACTTATAACCCGAGAATCGGCATGATGCTCCGCGAAATTAAAGCCGGGAGCATTTACGACCGCAACGGTGTTTTATTGGCAACGTCAAATAAAAATACTTTTGAGAGTTTCAAAAACAGGCTGGTGCCTCTTGGCGCCAGTACCGCTTTATACGATGAACAACTAAAGCGGGAACAAAAGCGTTATTACCCGTTCGGTAACGATTTGCTTTTCTGGCTTGGCGATTATAATAAAGAAATTGCGCAGGAAGAATTGAGTGGCTATGCGGCTGACTTCAGGCACTTTACCTTGTTGCGTGGTTTTGACGTAAAATATTCCACTGCCCAGCGAACTTCAGAAAGATATAAAGAACACCGCTTTTTGCCTGAAACCGAACGTGAGACTGAATTGCAGCAATATGACTACAGCGCGCTGGCGCCGTTTATTAAAAAGGGAAAGAACAGTGAACTGATTAGCCAACAAAAAAGTAAGAATAAGGATATTCATTTATCGCTGGATGTGGTGCTGAACGAGAAGATCAACAAAGTGATCCAGACAAAAGATGCTTATAAAAATTTTCGCAGTTCTGTTGTTGCAATCAATACAAAAACCGGGGATGTACTTGCATCTGCGCTCAACCCGATGCCTTCCTACAAAGACCTGAAACTGATTAGTAATATTGACCCGCTGGAATATCGTTCTATATTCAAGCAAATTTTTGGAGAGAGAACAGTAGTTCCCCGCGATTTGGGCATTACGTTTCCTTCACGGCCGGGCTCTACTATAAAGATATTGGATGCTTATGCTTCGCTGAATAAATTTGGATTGCCCGCAGCGAACATTTCTTATTTTATTGATGCAGGAGAGATCATTCGCCCCGGCGAGCCCTCGAATGAAAATGTAGATATGCAAAAGGCGATTGTGCGGTCAAGCAATGTGTATTTTATCAAATTGGTGAATGATAAAAAACTCGAACAAAACCTGTTTGAATTATACGACGCCACCGGTATGAATTTGATGAACAGGGGTGGATTTTATTTTCAAAGGCCCGAAGATTATGAAAGCGCCAAATATTTTAAAGAGTGGGCAAAATACACTGATAAAGGCAAGGGCGTTTTCAATAGTAAAAAACTAATGGGTACCAGAAGGAGGTTTTATAGTAATCTTTCAAACATAGCCTGGGGGCAGGGCGAGCTGATGGCAACGCCGCTGCAGATGGCGAAAATGAGTGGGTCTATTGCCAACAAAGACACTTTGCAGCCATCCAGGTTTTTACTGAAATCATGGTTGCAGCAGCCCAATCTTGAGCCGGGTATACAGGTAGGTAAACACCGTGGCATGGGTTCGTTGCTGGCGTCTTACATGAAAGAACAGTCGGCAAAAGTGAGCGCTTCAACCGGGCTGAATTTGTATGGCAAAACAGGAAGCCCCGAGCGCGACAAACAAATTAAACAGGGGAATAAAATTGTGCTCAAACGAGTGACAGATGCATGGTTTACATTCTTTTTGGAATCACCTAAGATCGGCGCGCCTGTTGCATTTACGATCAGGATTGAAGAAATTGGCAATTCAGAATTTGCAAAGCAGATGGCTGTTGATATTTTGAAGGAATTGAAATCTGCCGGTTACTTCTAACATCAAATTTTAAAATGAAACCTTAAATATATTATGAATTGGTTTAAAAAGAAATTCGAACAACTTTCGGCAAAGCTCAATGCAGATGATGAATTTGAACCTGAAGAAAGTGAGGAAACAAAAACTGAATTGAAGGAAAACACTCCTAAAGCAAATCTGTCTAAAAATGAAGCAAGGGCTTCTGATAACCGGTTGGATAATATTGAAGAGTTAAAGGAAATTACTATTGGCGCGATTACCAAAACAGTGCGGATGTTGGGTTACGGGAAAACGGTTGTAAGCGGGCTGACTTTTCACTCGGCATTTGCTGATAACGCTGTTGAGAATGTTGGGCTAATGTCTTTGATGAAAGATGAAGCTTTTATAAAGCGGGTCAAACGTGATTTTAAATCAAAAGGCATCAGGTACAAAGAAGATTTTGAGGTGGATGTGATACACGAATCAGACAGGGTAGGGAAGGTGACGAAAATTACTGATGGCATTGGTGTGGAAGTTTTAACGCCTGATGAAACTCTACGAAAAGTGAGTGCAAAAATTATAGCAACCGAAGGTATCACCTGGGATCGGGAGTATATTTTAGAGCCAACCGGAAAACAATATTTTGTAGGCCGCTGCAAAGACCCGAAGATTGAGAATGGCCCCAAAATTCACAATGATATTGCTTTTGTAGGTATTGAAGAAAAAGATGATGAGCAATACAAGATCAATAATTTTATCAGCCGTTCACACGCCATGATCGTTTTTGATAAAGACATCGGCGCTTATAAAATCTACCGTTCTAAATTTTTAAACAATCCTTCGCATAAAATAAAAATTTACAATACCGCATTAAACGATTTTAACGGCGTAACGCTTGGCAACGCAAATGTACCGCACGTTTTAAAAGATGGCGACTCCATAACTTTTAACGACAAAATCGTTTTAGAGTTTTTGATTTTAAAATAATTCGAACCTGTTACCATGTAACTCGAACCCGCATGATGAACGAACTTTCTTCTCAATATGATATTTTAAAAGTTATCGGCCATGGTGGCTTTTCTGCTGTGTTCAAGGCAAGGAGTAAAACGCATCCTGAAAAGGTGGTGGCGTTGAAGCAGCTTGATTATACCATTGAAAATGAAGATGCCAAGGAATACAAGGATTTCAAGGAAGAAGTTGATATACTGAAAGGTTTAAATCACCCGAATATTGTAAAAATTTATGGCGAGAATATCCTCGATCGAAAGCCCTCGCTGGAGATGGAATTTGTGGATGGAGAAACGCTTGAAACTATTTTAAAGCGTGAGAAATATCTTTCAGTTGAACACACTCTCGACATTATAGAGCAAATTGGTTCCGCGCTGAGCTATTGCCATCAATATCATATTCCCGACGAAGTTGCCGGAACGACAGGTTCCGCATTGTTGCAAAAACGTTCAATTGTTCACAACGATGTGAATCCGAAGAATATTATCCGCACAAAAAATAATGAGGGTACTTACCGGTACGTATTGATAGATTTCGGGCTTTCTTTTACCGACCCTGACGCGGTTCGCCACAGTAAAAAAGAGGATGGGATGGCCGAGTATAAATCACCCGAAAAATGGAGCGCTGCCAACGTTGATACGCCGTCGGATATTTACAGTTTTGGAATTGTGATTTATGAGCTGCTGACGGGCGCTGCACCCTTTCCTGTGAAAGATTATAACAGCCCGCAGGAAATGATTGAGCTCGAAGAAAAACATAAATCATCCAAAGTCCCTGATATATGCAACAAGCGCAAAGCCGCAATCCAGGCCAAAGAAATGTTGATGCCCGAAACCTGCGAGATACCTGATTGGTTGCAACTGCTGGTATTAAAATGCCTGGAAAAAGAACCGTCGCGGCGGTTTCAAACAGGGAGGGACCTGGTTGAATTTTACTACAACGGGCTGGATGGCAAAATTGATATTCCTGTATCAATTACAGAAAATCAGGTGATTGATATCGACCCCGAGAATCTACGAAATCTTCACAAAGGCCCTTTTTTGGAAGTGGTTCCCAATATTCTTACAGAAGCGCAACATTTTTTTCTGAAAAAAGACTACACCACTATCGGCCGCAGCAATGATATGCCGGGAGTGTTCACCGCAGATTTTTCTTTACGCACTGCCGACAAATTTATTTCAAAAAATCATTGCCAGTTAACCAAAAGAATGAACGAAAATAAAGGGGTTGCCTATTATTTAAGCGACACTGTGCCAAGCAAAAACGGTACCTTTTACAATGCCGAAAAAAATACAACACGGCTCAATGCACATGTAAAAATTAAATTAAGAGATGGTGATTATTTTTGGATTGGGAATACCAAGATTATTTTTCACGGGTAGCTTCAGGGTTCAGCAGCCTGCTTTTGTTTTTTATAGGCAGCATGATCAAACTCAACAGCCCGCCCACTAATACAACTGCAATTTGCATCAGCCACATCACCCAGCCATAGGCCAGCGCTACGCCACTATTCGCACCGTAAAGCTGCATGGTTTTTTGTAAAAGAAATGCATAAGCGCCAATACCGCCGGGTGTGGCAACCATGCCAACGCTTCCTGCGCAAAGTACCGTCAACATTTCTTTAAAACCATGGTGCTGCAATTCTTCAAAAGCGAGGAAACCAATGTAACCGCAAATGCTGTATAAAAACCAAATCAATAAAGTGTAGATTACAAAGGCCCATCTTTTTTTCAGGTGCCTGATTGCTGCAACCCCTTCCCAAACGCGGGCTGCGATATTCTTCAAAATGTTGAAAACATCTTTGACGCTTTTTTTCGCAATCATCATCCACGTAATAATACCCAACGCCATAACAGCAAAGATTATTGCACCAAAAAGCAATAGATTCGATTTTCCCTCGCTGCCACTACCTGCAAAAAAAGTGTTGATGATTCTGTCGTAAAGATCAGGCTGAATGGCGAGTGTAAATAAAAAGATGATACCCAAACAAATCGTGTCGATCAAACGTTCAAGAATCACGGTTCCAAACAATTTGTCAAGCGGAATTTTTTCGTAGCGTGCAAGTGTGCTGCATTTAAGCACTTCGCCAAGCCGGGGTACGGCCTGGTTAGCAAGGTACCCAATCATCACGGCAAAAAAAGTATTGGCTTTTGAAGGGTTGTGGCCCAGCGGCTCTATGAGCAGTCTCCATCGCAGCGCACGAAACCAGTGGCTTAATATTAAAATTAAAAATCCCGGTATCGCAAGCCAGTAGCGGGCTTCGCTGAACGCTGCCGAAATATGCTGCCTGTCCTCAGCGCTCACATCCTTTACCGACCACCATACAAAAAACAATCCCAGCCCCAGGAAAAAGATAAATCTGAGTATGGGTTTTAGTCGCTTGGTCATTCAATAAATTGGTAGAAATTATTATGTAGCCGGCTGAAGAATATATGGCATCTTCGTTGCCACGCTCGTTTTATCGTTCCGACTTAGACGCTCAGAAGTCTTATTATCTTTTAAATTATAATACATGTTGTACGCCGAAATGCGACCCCCCTAAAGTTTGTTCCCTTCTTTGGGAAAACAAACCTTCGGAAGATAAGTTTTAGCTTCTTCAGCGTCCAATGTACAATAAGAAATGATCACTACCACATCGCCTTCCATTCCCTTGCGTGCGGCAGGTCCGTTCAGGCAAACCACTCCCGAACCCTTTTTACCCTTGATGATATAAGTGATTAAACGCTCGCCGTTGTTGGCGTTCACTACATGAACTTTTTCATACTCAATCATTCCCGCAGCATCCATCAAATCTTCGTCAATTGTGATACTGCCGATATAATCAAGGTTGGCTTCAGTAATAACTGCCCTGTGTATTTTACTTTTTAATACTTCAATCAACATAGTTTACAAAATTAGTGATTAGCATTATAATGATATATTAATTTTTAAACTGGTTGCATTGGCATTTGAGTGGCAGGTATCCTTGCTGAAAGGATCTTAATTCCCTTGTCAACTTCTTAACATTTCAACGAACCTATTTCACGTCAATTATTGTAAATTTGTAACTTAGTACGGAAATTTTCAGACTTTTAAGTTTTAAAAATGAGAACAGCATTATTAACGGCAGGATTTGTTTTCTTATCAATCATCGCAACTGCACAGGAAAGGATTATAGCATTGTCTTCATCGAAAGGCCCCATAATTGAGCACAATGTTACCGCCGGTGAAACACTTTACGGGGTTGCCAGAAAGTATAATACAAAAGTGTCAGAGGTTGCTTCGGCTAACGGGTTTGATGTGAATCGAAGCCTTAGAATCGGCGAAAGCCTCAAAATTCCACTTGGTGCGGCTAATTTTAATCAGAAGGATAAAAAAGGCACGCCTGTTTACTACAC
>MKRO01000132.1:7906-8392 GCA_001896965.1 Sphingobacteriales bacterium 41-5
TTGTTGGCTATTTAAGTGGCCTTAGTCTCAATGCCTCAGCTAAACAAGAAACTGCGAAAATTGAAGAGAAAGCAGTGCCAAAAAAAGAAGAAAAACCGGTTGCAAAGAAAGAGGAGAAGCCAAAGGAAGTGAAAAAGCCGGAGCAGGTGGTTGAAGAAAAGATAATAGAAAAGCAGGAAACTGAAAGTATTGCAAAAGCTCAGGAACCGCTTATTGATGAAACGGGTTTCTTTAAAAACACTTTCGAAAAAAATGCTAACCACGGTTTGCCGGTAAATCGCACTTTAATGTCGGGCATTTTCAAAACCGATGCAGGCTGGAGCGATAAAAAATATTATATGCTGATGGATGGCGTTGTGCCGGGCACGGTCGGAAAAATTTCTAATCCCCAAAACGGGAAAATTGTTTATGCAAAAGTACTCGGCAATATGAGGGACGTGAAATATAGTGAGGGGCTTAATCTCCGCGTTAGCGAAGCAGCAGCGG
>MKRO01000132.1:8403-15320 GCA_001896965.1 Sphingobacteriales bacterium 41-5
GCAACTTAACGATGTTGAGCAGTTTGTAGTGAACGTGAATTACTGAAACCTGTAACCTCGCAAAAAATCCCCGATTATCATTTTCTTTTTCCCCTCCAACTGAATTTCAATTACTGAAAGATAGCCGTTGTTACAAGCATATTTCAGATAAGTTTTTCCATCAGTTACCAGCTCACCGGGTGCAATTGTTGGTGTTTCTTCAATGATTGCTGATTGAAATATTTTCAACTTTTTACCATTTAAAAAAGTAAACGCAGTGGGGTAGGGCGATAGCCCCCGCACCAGATTATGCGCGGTTTCAACGGGCTTGCAAAAATCAATTTCACAGGTTTCTGTAAAAATTTTAGGTGCGTGATGCAAAGTTTCGTTGCTTGATAAAAGTTGCGGGCTTTCTTTCAATTCGCCTTCAGCCATTTGTTTTACGGTATCCACCAAAACTGCCGCACCAATCTCCTTCATTTTATCATGTACGGTTCCCGCGTTATCTTGCGGCTCAATGGCAAAACGTTCCTGCAACAAAATATCGCCGGTATCGATCTGGTGTTTCAGTTTAAAAGTGGTTACACCGGTTTCCTTTTCTCCATTGATTACCGCCCAGTTAATTGGTGCCGCTCCACGGTATTGCGGCAGCAAAGAACCGTGTAAATTGATCGTGCCCATCGGCGGCATGTTCCAAACTATTTCGGGCAACATGCGAAAGGCAACGCAGATTTGAAGATCGGCGTTCAGGCTCTTTAAATCATCTAAAAATTGAGGGTTGCGAAGTTTATCCGGTTGTAAAACGGGTAAATGATTCGAAACGGCATATTTTTTTACGGCGCTTTGCTGTAGTTCCATTCCGCGCCCCGCAGGTTTATCGGGAGCCGTGATGACAGCTACGATATTGCAACCGGCTTTCACCAGTGCATCCAGACTGGCTACTGCGAATTCCGGTGTGCCCATAAAAACAATCCGCACGTCTTTATAAGATTTTTCAACACTCATAATTGGTTGCGAATATCGCTTTTTTTGCCGTGTTTCTTGACCAATTTATCGTTCCTAATCACCTATGCACCGGTATTTTTCCACATAATTATAATAATCGTGAAAATCATGGAACACAAAGTTTATTTCCCTACCTTTCGCGCCTAATCATTTTAAGCAACTATAAAATAAAGTTCATGGCACAGGTTAAAAAAGGAGATAAAGTAAAAGTTCATTATCATGGTAAACTCACCACCGGTGAAACATTTGATACTTCTGAAGGCCGCGACCCGCTTGCGTTTGAAGTAGGCAGCGGAATGGTAATTAAAGGTTTTGATGACGGAGTTACTGGGATGGAAGTAGGCGAAAAGAAAACCATACATATTCCGGTTGATGAGGCTTACGGGCCTAAAAACCCCGATATGATCGTGAAAATGCCGAAGGATAATTTTCCCGAGGATTTGGAGGTTGAAGTGGGGCTTCCGTTGATGATGAGCGATCAAAATGGCCAGCAATTTCAGGTAGTGGTTACAGATATTGATGATGAAGGTGTGTCGCTGGATGCGAATCATCCTCTGGCAGGGCAAGACCTTGTTTTTGACCTTGAATTGGTTGAAATTGAAGGTGGCAGTCCGTTGATTATTATGCCGTAGAAGAGGTGGAAGGTGCGGGCTTCGGGGTGTGGGAAATATATTCGTACACCTGCATCCCGTAACTCAATACTGATTTATATCACATTTTTTATGATGAAATAATGATTGGTTAGTATCGATAATACCTTATCTTTAAGGTGCAATTAAAGGATAATTAACTTGGAGCGTTTACACACATACCGATTACTGGCAAACATTGAATTATCCTATTCCTTCACTTTTAAATTTTACTAAAATGGTACTGGAAGAAATCTCACAGTTAGTAGCGGACTGCGATGCAAAACGAGAAAATCTCACATCTCACCGGGAAAAGATTAATTCATTGCAAAAAGAACTTTTGAAGTTTGCAGCGCAGAGCCTTCCCAAGGACGATCTTACCGATTTGGAACATTATCAAAATCAGTTTCATATTCAGCTCATAAATATTCATGACCTGAAGCATGACCTGAAATTATTTCAGCACCGTGTAAAGGCAAACAGCCATTTGATGGACGACAGCAGAGCTGATGTTAAAAATGAGTACGAAAGCCTGCTGAGCCAGTTTGACACACTTGAAAAATTATTGACTGACCTTGAAGGCGATTTCAGTGATTTTTTGAAAAAGCCACACGAGGCTGTGGCTTAATAAAACCAATGAAATGAATTTTTATTGCACCGTCAGTATGATGGTGCAATTTTTTATATTAATTAGAATAGTGTATGAACTATCAATTTACTGTAGCAGAAAGGTTTTTGAAGTATGTAACAATTGATACGCAAAGTAACCCACATTCCGAAACTCAACCATCTACCGAAAAGCAAAAAAATTTAAGCCGCCTGCTGGTTGAAGAATTACTGCAATCAGGTATTGCAGATGCGCACCTCGATGATCACGGCTACGTTTATGCTACCATCCCGGCAACTACTGAAAAACAGGTTCCTGTAATTTGCTTTTGCAGCCATGTGGATACAGCGCCCGATTGCACCGGCACCGATGTGAAACCCATTGTGCACAAGGCTTTCAACGGAAAGGATATTGTGTTGCCGGACGATCCTTCGCAGGTTATTTCTATAAAAAATCATCCTTACCTGAAAAAACGAATGGGCGATGATATTATCACCGCATCCGGTACCACATTGCTTGGCGCTGACGATAAAGCAGGCGTTGCGATTATAATGGACCTTGCCAATTATCTATCCAATCACCCTGAAATAAAACACGGAACTATAAAAATTCTTTTTACGCCTGATGAAGAAATAGGGCGCGGCGTGGATAAAGTTGACATTCAAAAATTAGGCGCCGATTACGGTTATACACTTGACGGGGGCAAGCGCGGCAGCTTTACCGATGAAACTTTTAGCGCCAACGGTGTTACCGTAGTTTTTAACGGAATTGCTGCTCATCCCGGTTATGCAAAGGGCAAGCTGGTGAATGCCATAAAAGTTGCCGGAACATTTTTAGAACTTTTGCCAAAAGATACTTTCAGCCCCGAAACTACTGAAGGCCGCGAAGGTTTTGTACATGCGGTACATTTTGAAGGTAATGCAGAAAAAGCCACTGTTCAGTTTATTATTCGTGATTTTGAAACCGGCCGGTTGAAATTGCATGAAACCAGGCTGGAACAATTTGCCAAACAGGCATTGGGCCGCTATGAAGGCGCCACCTATGAGTTCACCAGCAAAGAGCAGTATCGCAATATAAAAGATGTTTTGATAAATCATCCGAAAATTGGAGAATATGCGGAAGAAGCAATGAAACGAAGTGGTGTTACTTTTAAAAGAGAAAGCGCCCGTGGCGGGACCGACGGCTCGCGGTTGTCATTTATGGGATTGCCCTGCCCGGATATTTTTACCGGTGAAATGGCTTTTCATGGCAAGCAGGAATATGTAAGCATTCAAGATATGCAAAAGAGTGTGGAAGTTTTGGTAAATTTGGTGCAGGTGTGGGAGGAAAATAGCTGAAGGACTTAGTTTATGAAATTTATTTCTGAATCCCACATTCGTAACTCGTAACCCGAAACTTTCTGTAACAATTTAAAACAAACAAATAATTAAATAACAACTACCATGACAGTAACTTACATTATTTTAGGATTAATCGTGTTAACCATTTTAAGTGGTTTGTACACCGTTAATCAGGGCTACATTGCCGTAATCACTATGTTTGGAAAATATCAGCGCATCGCCCGGCCGGGGCTGCGTCTTAAAATTCCCTGGATAGAACAGGTGTTCAAAAAGATATCAATCCAGAATCGCTCGGTAGAGCTGGAGTTTCAGGCCGTAACGCAGGATCAGGCGAACGTGTATTTTAAAAGCATGTTACTCTTTGCCGTTCAAAATGAAAATGAGGAAACAATCAAACGTGTGGCGTTTCGTTTCATCAGCGACCGCGATTTGATGCAGGCGCTTATTAAAACAATTGAAGGGAACGTACGTTCTTTTGTTGCGACAAAAAAGCAAGCAGAGGGTTTAAGCCTTCGTCGCGAGATCGTTCAGTATGTAAAAATTGAAGTGGATCAATCCCTCGAAGACTGGGGTTACCATTTACAGGATCTGCAAATCAACGATATTACGTTTGATAAAATGATTCTTGAAAGCATGAGTAAAGTAGTGGCCAGTAATAACCTGAAAGCCGCTGCCGAAAACGAAGGACAGGCATTGCTGATCACCAAAACCAAATCTGCCGAGGCAGAAGGTAATGCCATAAAAATTAGCGCCGAAGCTGAAAGGGAAGCGGCTAAGTTGCGCGGTGAGGGTATTGCACTGTTTCGCGAAGAAGTAGCAAAAGGAATGTCCTCATCTGCTGAAGAATTAAGAAAAGCCAATCTCGACACCAATTTCATTTTGTTCAGTATGTGGACGGAAGCGATTAAAAACTTTGCGGAATACGGTAAAGGCAATGTGATATTCCTTGATGGAAGCACTCAGGGCATGGAGAAAACAATGCGCGAATTTCAGGCGCTAATGATGCGGCCTGCGGGTGGCGATCTGCCGGAAATAATGCAGAAATAGCATAAGCCTTATTGTCACCGCTTGTTAGGTACGATAATTTTCACTGTTTAAATCCGTGCGAATGGCTTACGATTTGAAAGTTGCAGAACGCATTAGGGAAAGGTTGGCGAATCTCAAAGTCAGGGATGTTGAAGAAAAGAAAGCCTTCGGCGGATTGGTTTTTATGGTGAAGGACAAAATGTGTGTGTGCGCGAGTGGTGAAAAGCTCATGTGCCGTTTTGATCCCGTTTTGCAGGAAAAAATATCAAACAAAAAAGGATTTGAACCTATGATAATGCGGGGCAAGGAAGTAAACGGGTATTGCTATATCTTGCCTGAAGGTTTCAAGGCTAAGAAAGATTTTGAGTATTGGATTGACCGCAGCCTGGATTATAACGATAAAGCTCAATCACCAAAAAAGAAATCTAAACAGTAAAACCAAAGGACAAATTCTACTCAAAATGAAGTACCAACAGGGGAACACGACTGTGCCATGCTAAATATTTGGACGTGCTTTTGTGAAAAATCCTGGAAAAAAATCCGCGTTTTTTGTGAAGCGAAATAACCAGTGAGGCGTTTTGATTTTGCGCAAGCTGGTTTACGTTTTCTGCCAGCTGTTGTTCATTATTAATAATATGTAACTGCGGATTAAATTCTTTCAAGTGTTCAACCAGTTCAACGGCAAGCTTTTCTATTTCAGTCCGCTTTTCAGCTTTCACCAGTTTGTGCATTATCACCACCGGTGCATTCAATTTGCGCAAATATAATTTTAACCTTTCCAAAGCAGTTTTATTGTGCGACTCATAAAAATTTGTAACAAGAATGACTTTATCAGGAATAGTTATATCCGCATTAGCCGGAACAACCAGTACCGGCCGCTCTATCTTTTCAATAGCCCGGTGAACGTGGCTTCCCAAAAGTACCTGCTCTAACTCATCTTTCACTTTAATTCCCATAACTACGAGGTCAATGTTATGACTAAGGCAAACGTCATTCACTGCATCAACAAGGTTTGTGTTAGAAAGATGACTGGATATTTTTATGCCTTGATCAAGTTTAGGTTTTACAGAGCCGAGCAACTTTTCTAATTCAATTTTTCGCTGGCTTTCAAGCTCCTCTGCCTGTTGCAGGCTAATGCTTAAGGCCGCCGTTTCTCCTGTATCATACAATGGAATGATTTCATAAGTATTTAAAACGACAATTTCCTGAGCGTTGAAATTATTAGCAAAATTGCAGGCGTATTCAAGAGCATGCATTGCATCTTCAGAAAAGTCGGTGAGTGCCAGAATTTTTTTCATCAGCGAAGTTTTATTGTGTCAAATTTAGCGAATAAAGCAATGAAAATAAATGATAAACAACAGATTTCTATAAAACATTCGGGATAAAAATTTACTAAAATTAAGTTCAGGGGTCCTAATTTGACCAGCCTCTTTAAATAGCGTTTTCTTTGTGGATCCTCGCATAAAAGAGATTTGTTTTCCACAGGTGTGAATTGCCCTAAAACATATATGGAAATTTGCGTTTTTGGGCTTACTTTTGCGCCCTGTAAATTGATTTTCAGATTAAAATAAAACCAACCCGTAAATGGCAGGCCAGTTAAAAGAAGTTCGGATCAGGATTAGTTCGACACAAAGCATGCAACAGATCACAAAAGCCATGAAAATGGTGAGTGCTGCAAAATTCAGACGTGCGCAGGATGCCATTGTGCAAATGAGGCCTTACGCACAAAAATTGCAGGAAATGCTCAGCAATATCGTGAGCAACAGCGATGGCGATATTGAAATGAAACTGGCCGAAGAACGCCCGATTGAAAAAGTTTTGTTGATCGTTATTACCAGCGACCGCGGTTTGGCAGGTGCGTTCAACTCAAACGTGGTTAAACTAGCAAAAGCTACAATCGGAGAAAAGTATCAGGACCAACACAAGAAAGGAAATGTAACGATCTGGAATCTCGGTAAAAAAGGGCATGAAAGCCTTACAAAAACAGGTTATAAAACGATTGATACACACAGGGATATTTTCCATCACCTTACTTTTGAGAATGTTCAAAAGATATCCCGCGAAGCGATGAAAGCTTACGAAGACAAGGAATTTGACGCGATCGATATTGTGTACAGTCAGTTTAAAAATGCAGCAACTCAAATTTTCACTCACGAAAGGTTTTTACCCATTCCGAAAGTTGAAAAAAAGGCCGGCGCAAAAAAGGCCGACTTTATTTTCGATCCTGAAAAGGCTGAACTTATCGCCGAGTTGATGCCAAAAATTTTGAATACACAGTTGTACAAAGCGGTTTTAGATTCTAATGCTTCGGAGCATGGCGGCATGGCGCCC
>MKRO01000133.1 GCA_001896965.1 Sphingobacteriales bacterium 41-5
ATCTATAGGTAGCCGCAATTTAATCCGGCAGATTCGCCCCGAAAGTTGTAGCAAACTACGCCGGCCTACTTTTGAAATAAACCGGTGAATTGAATTCCGAGTCCCGGTTCTTCGCTGTAACTGATTTTACCAAAATCATATCCTATTCCCGTGGCGATGTCTTCTTCCAAAAGTAAAGGCCCGTCCATATCCACATGATCGATCAAAGGCAGCAGGTGGGCTATTGCCGCAGAGCCGATTGTGCTTTCATTCATTGAGCCGGCCATCACGCCCATGTTTAATTTTCTTGCGGCACTTATCATGTTTAATGCAGGTGTGATACCGCTGCATTTGGTTAGTTTAATATTGATGCCATGAAAATGGCCAACGCATTTTTCAACGTCATTTTCAAAAACACAAGATTCGTCTGCATACAACGGCAAAGATGATTCTTTGTACAAAATTTTCATTCCTTCCCAATTGTCTTTGGCGAGCGGTTGCTCCACAAACTCAACTCCCAAATCATTCAATTGCGGAATTAAACGGAGCGCCGTGTCGAGATCCCATCCCGCATTTGCATCCACGCGTAGTTTCGCATCAGTGATGTTTCTCAACGCTTTTACAATTGCAATGTCATCTGCGGTACCAACCTTAATTTTGTAAACAGGCCAGGGTTTTTCTTTTACTTTCTCCACCATTTTTTCAATACTGTCAATACCTATCGTATAATCCGTAACAGGATTCTTAGCGGGATCACCTTTCCATAATTTATACAGCGGCTTATTACATAACTTGCCGAAAATATCCCAACCAGCCATGTCCAAAGCACAAACCAGAAAAGGATTTTTGGGGAAAAGATGATGTAAAAAATGCCAGAAACGCTCAGGCTCAATAAAATTGAAACGTTCAACCATCTGTAACTTTGAGGCGAGATCGGCCATCATATCCTCTACCGTAACATTATAATAAGTTATGGCAGGTGCTTCTCCATAACCTGTAATACCGCGATGTTTTAATTCTACAACAAAAATGGGCTGATGGGTTTTAGTTCCTTTAGAAATAGTAAAAGGATGCCTGAATTTTAGATTGAATTTTTGATAGCTGCATTCCACTGATAAATGAAACCCACGATAACCGGCGGGCGCGGTTTAACAAAATAAATGAGGGCCGCGTGTTATTATGATTTAGCCTTTCTTCTTAAAACCACTATTGTTGAACAACACAAATGAAAATACAATTTATTTTTTATGCCGTCCTTCCAATACTTTCACAACCTCGGCTAACGTAAACCCTTTGGCCTGTAACAGCACAAGGTAATGAAACATAAGGTCAGCGGCCTCGCCTAAAAACAATTCATCATTGTTGTCTTTTGCTTCAATTACAATTTCCACAGCCTCCTCTCCCACTTTTTGCGCAATTTTATTGATTCCCTTTTCAAATAAAGATGCTGTATAAGATTTTTCGGTGGGATTATTTTTACGATCCATAATCACTTTTTCCAACTCCTGCAAACCGAAGGTATCATTTGCTTTTCCGAAACAGCTGATGTCGCCGGTATGACAGGTTGGGCCTTGCGGCGCTGCTTTTATGAGGACGGTATCATTATCACAATCAATCAATATATCTTTTACAAGAAGGAAATTATTTGAAGTTTCTCCCTTCGTCCACAGGCGTTCGTTGGTACGGCTGTAAAAAGTAACCTTACCTTCTAACTTTGTTTTTGCCAGCGCTTCTTCATTCATAAAGCCCAGCATTAAAACCTGCGATGTAAGCGCATCCTGAATAATAGCAGGTATTAAACCATCAGGAGATTTTGAAAAATTGATATTCATAAAAAAATTAAGTCTTTAGATATTAGTATTCGGATTTACCAGCAACATTATACATTTATAGCCTCACCGGAATATGATGAGTTGCCAAATATTTTTTAAGCGCGGGTATTTCAATTTCCTTGAAATGAAAGATGCTTGCTGCCAAAGCTGCGTCAGCCGCACCGCTCGTAAATACATCAATAAAATGCTCCATGGTACCGGCGCCGCCGGATGCGATGACGGGGATGTTTACCGATTGGCTGATTTCCCTCGTAATATCAATTGCAAACCCTGCTTTTGTACCATCATTTTCCATTGAAGTCAACAAGATTTCACCCGCACCCGAAGCCGCACATTGCTTCACCCATTCTGTAGCAACTAAATCCGTGGGTGTTCTGCCACCGTGTGTTACCACTTTCCATACACCGTTGAATAATTTAATATCAACCGCTACCACCACGCACTGGCTGCCGAAGTTAAGCGCTAAATCGCTTACCAGTTGCGGGTTTCGCACGGCCGATGTATTAACCGAAATTTTATCCGCCCCGTTTTCAAGCAGTACGGAAACATCTTCAACGGTATTAATACCACCTCCCACGGTGAAGGGAATATTAATGTGGGTCGCGATTTTTCTTACCAGTTCCGATAAGGTTTTTCGTTTGTCAACCGTGGCTGTAATATCCAGGAACACCAATTCATCAGCGCCCTCATCACTGTAGCGCATAGCCAGTTCAACAGGGTCGCCCGCATGGCGAAGGTTTACAAAGTTGGTTCCTTTTACGGTTTGGCCGTCTTTTATATCAAGGCAGGGTATGATTCTTTTTGCGAGCATTTATTCTTTAAGCATTAAAAATTGATAATTCTTTAAGAGAAATTCTTCCTTCATAAATCGCCTTCCCAACAATCGCCCCACTGCAACCAATTTGTCGTAATTCTTCCAGGTCACTCAGGCAGCTCACGCCCCCACTTGCTATTAACTTAATGCCCTCCACCTCAGCAATTATTTTTTGATACAGTTCGGTGGAACTTCCCTGTAACAGTCCATCTTTGCTGATATCTGTACAAAAGAATTGCTCCAAACCCTTCACCCGGTAGTGTTTCAGAATATTGAACACATTGACATCGGTTGCTTCCGTCCATCCTTTCACCATAATTTTTTCATTCAGTACATCAGCGCCCAGGATAAATTTTTCAACCCCAAAACGGCTCAACCATTCCTGAAATACTAAGGGCTTTTTTACAGCCATGCTTCCCACCGCCGCGTACTTTGCACCTGAATTAAACGCAATCTCCACATCCTTTTCACTACTAATGCCTCCGCTGAAATCAATGTCCAGACCAGTTTTACCGGCAATCGTTTCCAACACTTTCCAGTTTTTTACTTTACCTGCTTTGGCGCCATCAAGATCAACCATGTGCAGCCTTTTCAACCCCGCCGCTTCAAACTGAAGCGCCACTTCTAACGGCTTCTCATTGTAGATCGTTTTCTGATCGTAATCGCCTTTCTTAAGCCTTACGGCTTTGCCGTCAATAATATCAATAGCCGGTATGATTTGCATAACAAAAATTATAACTCTAAAAAATTCTTCAATATCTGCTCGCCCGTTGCCGCACTTTTCTCAGGGTGAAACTGAACCCCGTAGAAATTATTCTTATTCATGGCGCAACTGAATTCATTCGCATACGTAGTTGTCGCAATAGTATCAGCAGTGACTTCCGCATAATAACTGTGTACAAAATAGCTGTAAGAATTATCCGGTATATTTTTCAATAAAGGATTATTCGTTACCTGAATAGTATTCCATCCGATCTGCGGAATTTTCAGGTCATCACTCACAAACTTTTTCACCTGTGCATCAAATATGCCCAAACAATCCGTATCGTTTTCTTCGCTGTGGTTGCAAAGTAATTGCAAGCCGAGGCAAATGCCCAAGAGTGGTTGCTTCGCTGCTTTGATTACGTTATCAAGATTTCGTTGTTTCAGATATTCCATCGCCGTGCTTGCTTCTCCCACTCCCGGGAAAATGATTCTATCGGCAGATAAAATTTCACCGGCATCATCGGTAACTTCAGCCTGTATGCCAATCCGCTCTAAGGCAAAAAGCACAGATTGAATATTTCCCGCGTTATATTTAACAATCTTTACATTCATTACTAAAAATTCATCATCATATTACAATAATCCCTTCGTACTCGGCAACTGATCATTACCCACTGTTCTTTTAACCGCCATCTTTATAGCCTTTGCCCAGGCCTTAAAAATAGCTTCTATTTTATGATGTTCATTATCGCCTTCAGCCTTAATATTCAGGTTGCACTTTGCCGCATCGCTGAACGATTTAAAAAAGTGATAGAACATTTCGGTTGGCATTTCGCCCAGTTTTTCTCTTTTAAATTCTGCCTCCCACACCAGCCAGGGACGACCGCCAAAATCAATGCCCACCTGGGCCAGGCAGTCATCCATCGGAAGTAAAAACCCATATCTTTCAATGCCGGCCTTATTGCCCAAAGCCAGGCCAAACGCCTCTCCCAGCGCAATGCCGGTATCTTCGATGGTGTGATGTTCATCAATATGCAGATCACCTGCGGTGATTATTTTTAAATCAATATTGCTATGCCTGCCCAGTTGGTGCAGCATGTGATCAAAAAAACCAAGGCCGGTTTTTATTTCGCATTGGCCTGTGCCATCTAAATTAATATCAATTGAAATTTTTGTTTCGTTCGTATTACGTTCGTGGTGCACACGGCGCTCCTTCATTTGCAGGTAAGCATAAATATCTTCCCAGCTTTTTGTTTTCAGCACAATAGTATCTTCCAGGTCTTTCAATGTATCAGAAATTTCTGCAGCGCCAAGGCTTTCATCCTGGTTCAGCCAGATTCCTTTGCTGTCAAGGTTTTTAGCCAGTTGCATATCAGTAATGCGGTCGCCAATTACATAAGAACCCGCGATGTTATACTCAGGATTATTGATATAATGCGTCAACATTCCTGTGCCCGGTTTGCGCGTAGGGGCATTTTCTTCGGGATAAGTTTTATCAATCAGCACTTCGCTAAAATAGATACCCTCACTTTCAAGATTGCGCATTACCAGTTGATGCGGCGGCCAAAAAGTTGCTTCGGGAAATTTATCGGTTCCCAAACCATCCTGATTGGTGACCATCACCAGTTCAAAATTCATCTCTTTCGCTATCCTGCCCATCCAGGTAAACATGCCCGGATAAAAAGTTATCTTATCAAACGAATCGAGTTGATATGTGGGCGGTGCTTCGTTAATCAGCGTTCCGTCACGATCTATAAATAATACTTTTTTCATTTTTATTTTTTATGTTACCGGCTGAAGTGCTTATGGCATCTGCGTTGCGTCGCACACTTGAACTGTTGTACAAAAATCAACAGTATATCATTTCTAATAATGCCCTCTTAGTGAATAAACTTTTATAAGATCATCACTTACCTCGTAAATAATTCTATGTTCTTTATTAATTCGACGGGGCCACTTACCCGAAAGATCATATTTTAAAGGCTCGGGCTTACCCAATCCTTCAAAAGGGCTCTCAAGCATAGCGTTGAAAAGTTGCAGAATTTTATTCTGGATTAGTTTATTGCCTGATCGTTTCCAAAAATTATAGTCGTGAATAGCATCAGCAAATAATTCTATTTCCATAGGTTCGTCATGTCAAGTTTAAGACCTTTGCCTTGTTTTGCGGCTTTTTCTCCTTTTTTTATTTTCTCAACAAACTCACGGTTGTAGGGACTTGCATCTTTTTTAATGGGAACATCTTTAAAAAAAATATCCATTTCTTCAAAAAGAATTTTTAAGGCATCAAATTGCTTTTTAGTTTTTGGATATATTGTAATTGCTTTCATTTTTTAAACTTTTTAATACTTCTATCAAATTTAATTCTTTTTACTGATAATTTTTTAATGCCTGCACCAATTCCCTATTCTCTTCTGCCGTACCCACCGTAATCCTCAGGCAATCCTCACAACCTGGTACATTACTCCTGTTGCGCACAATAATTCCCTTGGTTTGCAAATATTTAAAAATATCATCAGCTCCCTGCATTTTGACTAATAAAAAATTAGCGTCGCTGGGATAAATATTTTCTACGAATGGCAAGTCAGTCAACTCCTTCTCCAACAAAATTCGTTCTTCAATGATTTTGCGTGTCCATTCATTTACCTTTTCAACATTTTGTAAAGCCAGCAACGCCAATTCCTGCGTAGCAATATTGATATTATACGGATACTTTACGTTATTCATAATATCAATGATCCATTTACCCGCAAATGCAAACCCCAGGCGCAATGCAGCCAGTCCCCAGGCTTTGGAAAGTGTTTGCAATACAACCAGATTCGGATAATCATTCAATTGCAGCGATAATGTTTTCTGACGCGCATAATTAATATAGGCCTCATCTACCACCACTATCCCGTCAAAATTATTTAATATAATTTCAATATCCTGGCGTGTGATGCTGTTACCACTCGGGTTATTAGGTGAGCAAATAAAAATCATTTTTGTGTATTCGTCCACAGCATCCGCAATCGCCTGTATGTCCATTTGAAACTCCTCTGTGAGCTGCACCTGCTTTACCTTTACGTTATTAATTGCGGCTGCCACACTGTACATACCGTAAGTGGGAGGCAACGTGATTACGTTATCAATGCCCGGCTCGCAAAAAATTCTAAACAAGACATCTATCGCTTCGTCGCTTCCGTTTCCGGTAAAAATATTTTCAACAGGAACACCTTTTATTTCGCTAATGCGATGTTTTAATTTTTGTTGAACAGGATCCGGGTAACGGTTCAGCAGTTCATGTTTGCCGGCAATATCCAACGTTACCGGAGAGCCAATCGCATTCTCATTCGCATCCAGCATTACTTTTGCTTCGCCACTAAACTCGTGACGGGCAGTAGCATAAGGCTGAAGGTTCCTGATATTTTCTCGTATAAGATGATCCAAACTGAAGTCCATGTTTTAAATTCTATGTTTTACAGTCACTATTTTACATTTATACATTTACAT
>MKRO01000134.1:0-405 GCA_001896965.1 Sphingobacteriales bacterium 41-5
AGAACCCTGTGCTCATTTTGGTAAAACACCGCCCTGCGCTGATTTGATCGTTCAACACAAAATCCCACGCGTGGTTGTGGCCTGCCGCGATAGTTTTGAACAAGTAAACGGCAGGGGAGTTGAGAAACTTAAAATTGCGGGAATAGAAGTAACGGAAGGGGTTTTGGAAAGAGAAGCCATTGAACTCAATAAAAGATTTTTTACTTTTCACAATCTTCAAAGGCCGTATATTGTTTTAAAGTGGGTGCAAACCGCTGATGGCTTTATGGCCTTGGGTGGTAAAAGCCGCTTGCTCATTTCAAATGAAATCACCAACAGGCTGGTGCATAAATGGAGAACTGAAGAAGCGGCGATTTTGGTTGGCGCAAACACGGCTGTAGCCGACGATCCGCTACTCGATAACAG
>MKRO01000134.1:464-5870 GCA_001896965.1 Sphingobacteriales bacterium 41-5
AAGCTTAAGAATGTTTCAGCAGGGCGAACAAGTAATAGTAGCTAATGTTATAAGAAGTTCCGATGACGGTAAAGTGGTCTATTTGAAGGCAAATCACGGCAACTTTCTGCAGGAAATAATTGCTCAGCTATACGAAAAAAAGATAAGCAGCATTTTAGTGGAGGGTGGCAGGCAAACCCTGAGACCCTTTATTGATGCGGGTTTGTGGGATGAGGCGCGCGTTATCACCAACACAAACCTTACGGTATGCTCCGGATTGAGATCGCCGGAACTATTGAATGCCGAAAAAATTAATGAGCAGTTTATTTTAAACGACAGGATTGAATTTTTTAAGCACAGGAATGCAGGATTTTGATTATTATAATACAATTGATACCGAAGGAACGGCAGAGTTTAAAGACAGAGGCAGCAGGTTTCTGGCATTGGCTTATCCGATTAAATCCGTTGCTCAGTTTAAGGAAATTCTTGCGGCTGCGAAAAAGGAACATCCCAAAGCCAATCATCATTGCTTTGCTTACAGGCTTGGTACAACAATGAATGATTTTCGCGTAAGTGATGATGGCGAGCCCTCAGGAACGGCGGGCCGGCCGATACTTGGCCAGATCGATAGTAAAAATGTTACTGATGTTTTGATTATTGTGGTGAGGTATTTTGGTGGTACTTTGTTGGGCGTGCCGGGTTTGATCAATGCTTATAAGTCAGCGGCATCAATGGTTTTGCAGGTTATACCGCTTGTAAGAAGGCCGGTTCTTGCTAATTATCATTTGCAATTTGATTATACGAAAATGAATGATGTGATGATGGTTATAAAACAAAACGGCTGCGAAATTTTAAAACAGGAACTTCAATTATTTTGCATCATGGATATTGGCATTCCCAAAAACAGGGTGCAGGAAGTTGTGATGAAATTGACTGACATCAGGAATTTGGAATTGAAGGAGATCAATACATCAAAAAGCTAATCGCGCATTTTCTTCATTAACGCTTTTTTGCTGAGGTAACCCACATATCCCCATTTTATATCGCCGGCTTTATAAAAGTGCAGCACAGGCAACGCATCAATTTTTAGTTCCCTTGCAAGCTGGGGATTTTTATCAACGTCTATGCGAACAACTTTCAAACCGTTCTTCCCCGATTGCTGCAAATCTAAAATATAAGGCTCCATTAATTTGCAGGGGGCGCACCATTCGGCGTAAAAATCAATTAAAACCTTTTGGTCAGATTTTATGATGTGGGCATAATCATTCAGCGTCATCCCCGAACTTTTGTTTAAGAATGGTTTTTCCTCCGGCAAATTATCGGCCCGCCATTTTAACATGCCGCCGTTTAGTTCATACACGTCAAATCCCTGTGAACGCAGTTGTGACGCGGCTTTGGCGCTTCTGCCGCCACTGAGGCAATAAATATAAACGGGTTTGTTTTTGCTGAGGCTATCCGTTCGGTTTTTAAAATCACTGTTTCTGAAATCTATATTCACCGCATCTTTAATATGGCCTTCGTTAAACTCAGAAGCTGTGCGAACATCTAAAATTACCGCGTTGGATGCAATATCAATTTGCCGGGCAAACTCTTGTGCAGATAAGGTTTGCGCAGCGGCATGTGTACAACCCACAAGAAAAAAATATACGAAACAGGCTAAAATATAAAGATTCAAATTCCTCATTATTTCATTTTATTTTTTCAGCCACACATGGCATACAGGCTTGCCCAAACTAATCTCATTGCCCGTTGCCGTTAAGAGGCCGGTATTTTTATTAACCCTGAAAATGACCGAATTGTTTGAGTTTTGGTTGCCCACTATTAAAAAATTCCCCGTGGGGTCGATGCTGAAGTTTCTCGGAAAATTTCCTAATGTGGATTGTGAACTGATGAATGTAAACCGGCCGTCAGCTTTGTTCACTTTAAAAATCTGGATGGTGTGATTGCTTCTTTGGGAGGCATATAAGAATTTTCCATCCGGCGATAAGTGAATATCGGCACCCGCACCTTTTTCTCCCGCAGGTAAATGATTTTCCCGCTGAAGCTTTATCAACTGATCATTTTCACGGCGTAGCGCCACAACCGCGCCGCTCATTTCTTCTACCAGGTAGCCAAATTTTCCATCTCTTGTAAAGGTAATATGCCGGGGCCCGCCGCCTGCATCCACTTTGTAAAATGTGGCACGGCTTTCATCCAGCGTTCCGGTGGCTGCGTTAAAAGGGTAGATCATAACTTTATCAATACCAAGATCAGGGACATACAAAAATTTATTATCCGGCGAAACATACGTGCAATGCACATGCGGAGTCTGTTGCCGGCTTTTATCAGGACCGCTGCCCGAATGTTTTATAAGCTGCTTTATCGCACCAATGGTGCCGTCAGCGTTTATGGGATGTACAGTAAGGTCGCCACTGCCGTAATTACCCGCGAACAACCATTTGCCTGTTTTATCAATTGCCACATAACACGGCGCGCTGCCGTTATTGCTTTCAGAATTTAAACGTGTAAGTTGGGCAGCCTTCTTGTCAAATGCAAAAGATGATATTTTACCGTCTTTAGATTCGTTAACGCTGTAAACGAATTTACCGTTATCGCTGATTGCAAGATATGAAGGGTTGCCTGCAGCCGCGTTAGTTATTTCTTTCGCGGTTCCGGTCTTGCTGTTGAAATCGTACACGTGTATGCCTTTACTGGGAATATTGTTGCCCGTGTAAGTGCCCACAAACAGATAATATTTTGGCGTGCAGGAGGCAAACAAAACGGCTGCTAAAAGAAGCGGATAAAATCTTTTCATCTTTATGATTTCTGTATTGTGCGTAAAGATACCATTCACACCTTAAACTTATCCTGCGAAACGTCGGCAATTTTTTGCAAGCTTTTTGGAATACCAGTGAAAGGGGATTTATCTGTTTTTTAACAAATCGCCTGCAAACTATTTAAACAGAATATCTTCTATATTTCAGAAAAGGGAATGTATAAAACAAATTTTTTAAAATCTTAAATCCATCACAATGAAAAGGCTTCTGAATTTTTCACTTATTGCAATACTTGCGGTAGTGGTTTTAGCAAGTTGTTCCAAGAATAGAGATTATTATCAAAATGATTACGAGACAGCCAGTGTGGTTGACTACGAGAATGGCACTCCATATTCAATAATCCAATATCATGCAGATAACACCTATGCCATTATAGAAAGCAGGGACACAAATACACAGTTGTGGCCTGACAGAGGCGAGATTTTAGAAGGTGTGTTCATTGAGGGAAGACAGTCGAGGGTTTACAACAGAACCGGAGGATTCAACGCTAATATCTACGTTGTTGAAAATATTACCTCTCGTGATGAAGCATACGACGCGCTTTACTACTATAATGACAACTATGGTTTTGTGAGAACAATTGATAAAATATCATTCAAGAATCGCACGATTCCTAAGAGCCAGGCTGGCCAGGCAGGAAGAGTGAATATAAAATAACAACTTGGGGTGTTTGTCCGTTCCCTATATATGGGGCTTACCGAAAGGTGGCCCCTTTTTTTTGTCCTGCTTAGAATATTTTATGTTAGGCTGTTGATATGATTCAGCGCCGCGGATATTTTTTGAAACTGTTCTTCGTTGCTCACAATTTGCGGAATGAATTTTTCACCGATCACTTTTTCGTACAATTCAATATAACGTTGTGAGATGGTGTTCACCCATTCATCCGTCATTTCAGGAACCTGCTGGCCTTCCTTTCCCATGAAATTGTTTTCAATCAGCCATTCACGCACGAATTCTTTACTCAGTTGTTTTTGCTTTTCTCCCGATGTTTGTCTTTCTTTAAAACCATCAGCGTAAAAATAGCGGGAACTGTCGGGTGTGTGAATCTCGTCCATCAAAATAATTTCATCACCAATTTTTCCAAATTCATATTTCGTATCAACGAGGATCAGCCCCTGTTTCAAGGCCAGTTCCCGGCCGCGTTTAAAAAGGCTGAGCGCAGTTTGTTCGAGTTGCTGCCAGTCGCTTTCAGATGCAAGGCTCGTTGCTATAATTTCTTCTTTGCTGATGTCTTCATCGTGGCCTTCAGCAGCTTTTGTACTCGGCGTAATCACGGGGCTGGGAAATGCTTCGTTCTCTTTCATGCCATCCGGAAGTGGTACGCCACATAAAATTCTTTTGCCGGAATGATAAGTACGCCAGGCATGGCCTGTTAAATGCCCGCGAACCACCATTTCAATTTTAAAAGGCTCACATTTATAACCGAGAGAACTATTAGGCGTTGGCGTTTCGAGCAGCCAGTTTTTACAAATATCTTTTGTGGCGTTCAGCATATAAGATGCAATTTGATTTAAAACCTGTCCTTTAAACGGAATTGGGCGCGGCAGAATCACGTCAAATGCCGAAATGCGATCTGATGCGATCATTGCCAGCCATTGATCTTCTATGGTATAAACATCCCTTACTTTGCCTTTATAAAATGCAGTTTGCCCTTTAAAATTAAAATTTGCCATGCGGCGAAGTTATGGATAAGTTGAAAGGTGTAAAAGTTCCCGACAGGTGAGTTGAGGAGGGTAGGTGCGGTTCATACAATTAACGCTTCGGAATATTGATCTATACATTTTATAAGAGCAACTGTTGATGGCTTTCAGCCTGATGGCTATTTTTTAAGCCAAAAATAATTCGCAAACTTTTTTTGCCATAATACTAACAAATGTTACTTTAACAGCGTAAATCATCAGAACAAAAATTTTATTATGAGAATTTTAATCCGATTGTGCGCCATAATGGTGCTTGCATGCTGTGTTTTTAGTTTTGCAAATGCCCAGCAGTTGCATTTCAGGGGAATTGTAAAAAACAGTGAAACGAATGAGGGAATTCCTGCCGTTTCGATTCAAATTAAAGGGATCGACCGCGGAACCTATTCAAAAGCTAATGGCGAGTTTGAGCTACACATCCCGGGGTTTCCAACCTCAGTAACTTTTTCGTCCATCGGCTACGAATCTGTGGAGATGACCGTGACAGACGAAACCTATAAAACGGTTGTGCTCACTCCAAAAACTGACCTCAGCCAGGAAGTTGTTGTTTCCGCCTCAAGAATGTCAGAAAGGGCGTTGGAATCGCCGGTATCGGTGGAGCGGGTGAGTAATGTGCGAATAAAAAACTCACCGGCGCCCAGTTTCTACGATGTGGTGGCCAACTTAAAAGGTGTGGATATGGTTACCTCATCTTTAACATTTAAAACGCCAACCACCAGAGGGTTTAATGTGAGTGGCAGCACGCGCTTTAACCAAATAGTGGACGGGATGGACAATCAGGCTCCCGGCCTTAATTTTTCGGTAGGAAGTGTGATTGGCCTTACCCAATTAGATGTTGATAATATGGAGCTTCTGCCCGGAGCCTCATCAGTTTTATACGGGCCGGGCGGTATGAACGGAACACTTGTCATCAA
>MKRO01000134.1:6040-13741 GCA_001896965.1 Sphingobacteriales bacterium 41-5
CAAAGACTGGGCGGGTGTGGATTACAGAAATTATTCGCGCATCGGAACAGACGGAGCGGCTAAGCCCGGTACCAGGCTCACTGATCCAAACTATGATGGTATTAATGTTTACGGTGATGAAACCACGGCTGATATCAGGCAGGTTCTTTCAGGCGTGGCGCAACAGGCGCCGTTTTTGGCTCCTTATATAAATACACTTATGGGCAGCCCAATTAATGTTTCAAGAACCGGGTATAATGAAATTGATATAATTGATCCTAAAACAATAAATTTTAAATTAAGCGGATCATTAAATTATATGATCACTCCAAACACCGAAGCCATTCTCGCCGGTAACTGGGGTACCGGAAACACGGTTTATACGGGTAGCGACCGGTATTCTTTAAAGAATATGAAGATGGGCCAGTACAAACTTGAATTCAATAACAAAAACTGGTTTCTAAGAGCCTACACTACCCAGGAAGATGCAGGAGAATCTTTTAACGCAACTGTGACAACGCGGCTTACCAACGAAGCCTGGAAGGCGAGCACCGGAAGCACGGGCTGGTATGCGCAATACGGCCAGGCTTATTTGAATGCAAAGCTGGGCGGGGCAAGCGATCATGATGCACATCTTGCGGCAAGAAATATCGCGGATATGGGCAGGCCGGAAGCAGGTAGCGCTCAATTTAAAAGAATATTTGACAGTGTACGCGCTATTCCCATCTCAAACGGCGGCGGGTTGTTTGTAGATAAAACAGATTTGTATATGCTGGAAGGGCAGTACAATCTTTCACATCTTACGGGTGAGTTTTTGGACCTTTTAGTTGGTGGAAATTATAAAAAATATGTTTTGAATTCTGAAGGAACGCTCTTCGCCGACTCCTCGGGCACTATCGGAATCGGTGAATTTGGCGCATATATCCAGGCGAGTAAAGACCTTTGGAACCGGGTGAAATTGACGCTTGCAGGACGTTATGACAAGAATCAAAATTTTGACGGAAGGTTTACGCCCCGCGCCACTGCGCTGATAAAACTGGCAGAGAATAATAACATTCGTTTAAGTTATCAAACGGCGTACAGGTTCCCTTCAACCCAGCAGCAGTTCATCAATCTATTTATTGGGGCAAATACCTGGCTAATTGGCGGTGATGAGTCGTTCACGAGTTTTTATCATTTTGATACTAACCCGGTTTATTATTTAACAGAGTTACAAGCAGGAAGAACGGTTCAGTGGGATGGTAAAAAATATAAGCCGGAATCGGTTTCTTCTTTTGAAGCAGGTTATAAAGGGCTGTTCGCCGACAATAAGCTTTTGGTTGACATGTATGGCTATTTTGGCAGGTACACTAACTTTTTAACCAGATCGTTATTAGTGCAGAAAAAGGGAAGTGGAACGCCAACTGCCGCTGATGTAGTAGCGGGTACTGCTACAATATTTTCAGTTCCTTCAAATGTTCCGGGGGCCGTAAAAACTTATGGTTTCGGTTTGGGCCTCGATTATCGTTTACCGAAAAACTTTATCATCGCCACAAATATTTCCTCGGATAATTTGAGCGAAGTTCCTCCACAGTTTGAGTCGGGTTTCAACTCTCCCAAATGGAGGTTTAACGCAACCTTTGCCAACACAGGATTCCTGGCTCAAAACAGGGCTTCCTTCAACATCACTTACAGGTGGCAGGATACTTATTTTTATAACGGTGATTTTGCTAACGGGCAGGTGCCTCCAATCAACACATTGGATGGCCAGTTTAGTTACCGGTTCCCAAAAATAAAATCAGTTGTTAAAATCGGTGGCACCAACCTGCTCAATCAATATTACGTAAACGCAATTGGTAATGCACAAGTGGGCGGCTTGTATTATGTTGGAATAGGTTACAATTTATAATCCCTCATGAAAATTTTAAATTTATCTGAAATGAAACGATTAAAAATATTTACAGGCCTTTTTAGCTTACTGGCCGTGCTTTTATTTACCGCCTGCAATAAAGACGTAGAACAGTTTCCTGATATTACCACTGGGGCAAATCCTTCTCCCGGCCTGGCAACTGCTTTAGCGGCAAATAGTAATTATAGCCTCTACAACGCCGTTGTTGTTAAGTCAGGTATGAGTGCAACCTTGAATGATTCAACAAGAACATTAACAATGTTTGTGCCTTCGAACGCGGCGGTGAAACAGGCGATCACTGCACTTACCGGCGGCACCGTTCCTTCGGGAGCGCCCGATGCAAACTTTCTGGGGTTTATTAATAGTGCAAATTTTACCCAGGCAACCGCAGCGGGGATTGTAGGATACAATGTCGTTCCTCAAAAAGTTGACTTCGCAGCAATTCCTGCCGGTTTCCCTAATTTTCAATATCCATCGCTGTTGAATCCTGCGCCGCAAATCAGTGCACTTTTGAGGCTGACAACTTTTCCGTCAAAAACAAATGGAAATTTTGTTAACAATGCTCCGGTAACAAGTGCGGCAGTGAATGCGGGAAATGGCGTAATGTACGAAACGGGAGCTTTGGTAGCGCCGCCGCAGCGGTACCTTTGGGACAGAATAAACACGGACCCCCAGTTGACTTATTTAAAAGCGGCAATTGCGCGGGCAGATGAAGGTGTTGCGGCTGCCGAAACGCTCACAGGCTACCTTCAAAATATTGGCGCTAATTTCACGGTTTTTGCTCCTACCGACGCAGCTTTTCAAGCTACTTTAACAGGACTAATTTACCAGTCAATGGTTGGGCAGGGTGCGCCCGCCGGTAATGCTACATTGCAACAGGCGCAGGGTTTGGTTACAAGCGCCGGTGTGGGAATATTCCACCATCCCGCGGTTTCGGGGGTGCTTACACCAACAAACGTGAAGGGAATTGTAGTGTATCATATTTTGGGATCAAGGGCCTTTTTGAATAATTTACCAACTACGCAGGCTAATTTCCCAACATTGTTGAATGGTGCAGTTGCGGCGCACCCCGGCGTTGGTTTAAAAGTTACGATGGCAGGGCCGATGGCGGCAGCGGCAACCGTTAAGGGCGCTGCAAATGCTACCGCTGCAAATATCGCGATCAATCCGGCACCGGAACCGGGCGGTACAAGCGATCAGCATTACCTTAACGGGGTTTTGCATAAAATAGACCAGGTATTACTGCCGCAAGCATTTTAAGCATCAAAAAAACCGCCGGAACCCGGCGGTTTTTTAGTATTATAAGGAGCCAATTGTCAGATCTCAAAATCTAACCACTTCTTGTCGCTTTGTCCGCTGGCGATCACAGTTTCAATAAACGCCATGCCACGTACCCCATCATCAACAGTTGGGAAATCAATTTCGCGCGGTTCGGTACCATTTAGTTTAGCCTCAAGCGCCCAGGCAAAATTTCTGTAAATATTTGCAAATGCTTCTAGGTAACCTTCAGGGTGGCCACCCGGTGTGCGGGTGTTTCTTTTTGCAACATCATCTAAATAGCCATTCCCGGTACGATAGATTTGGGCGGGCTGATCGTACCATTTTACCAATAAGGTGTTGGGTTCCATTTGGTGCCATTCAATGCCTCCTTTTTCACCGTGTATTTTTATTGTCAAAGCATTCTCTACGCCCGAAGCAACCTGACTGGCAATTAACACCCCGCTCGCGCCCTTGTCAAATTTCAGCAGCGCTGCACCGTCATCGTCGAGCATTCGTCCGGGAACTACGATATTGATATCAGCACAAACCTTACTAATTTTCTGGCCAGAAATGTATTCGGCAAGATTTGCAGCGTGGGTTCCTATATCGCCCATAGCGCCTGCCTTACCGCTTTTTGCGGGGTCGGTGCGCCATTCCGCCTGTGTGTTACCATCCTTTTCTGAAAGCCGGCTCAGCCAGCCCTGCGGGTATTCCACCCAAATCTTCCTTATCTGCCCGAAAACGCCGTCGGCAACCAACTTGCGCGCCTGTTTCACCATTGGGTAGCCTGTGTACGTATGGGTGAGGCAAAGCATCAAACCGGTTTCCTCAACCTTTTGTTTTAAATGTTTTGCTTCGTCCAAACTAAATGCAATTGGTTTATCAATCACCACATGAAAACCGCGTTCAAGAGCCATCATTGCAGGTTTAAAATGAACATGGTTCGGCGTAACAATTGAAACAAAATGCATACGCTTTTCTTCCGGCAACTGACTCTCTTTTTCAATCATTTCTTCGTAACCGGAATATATTCGCTCCTCCGGCAAAAAAAGTGCTTTACCTGATTCAAGCGCGATGTCGGGTTTTGAACTCAGTGCACAGCAACACAACTCAATCAAACCATCCATATTGGCTGCGATACGGTGCACGGCTCCTATAAAGGATCCTTTGCCGCCGCCAATCATGCCCATTCTTAGTTTCGTATTCATAATGTTTTTTGGTAAATGTAATCAATGTAGAATCTAAAATAGCTAATAGAAAATATAAAAATAAGTCTTGCCGGATATGGGTTCCACCCTCGCTCCCGCCAGCGGAAGATACTTAGCCCCGGGAAATTTCAAGGAAACTCAGGTAAAAATGTTATGCAACTCCTCGCAAGCAATCAGAATGATACTGCGGCCCCCAGCCTATCGAAGTTTAAAAGAATTATCCCGCAAAAGCCAATACGTCTAAAAGGGAAGGGTAGGTGAGATGGGTGTAAAGGGGCAGGTCTTCTTTTTTCACCCATTTTATTTCATGAATATCTTCTTCGGTTTGCGCAACAAGTTTTTCGGCGCTATTCCCTTTCATGTTGTACCAGTGGCTTTCTTTGAGGATATGGTGCGTGCCCAAATTATAAGAATGATAGGTGACGGTTAACAATTTTTTGAGTTGGATGGTTTTCAGCCCCGTTTCCTCTTTTACTTCTCTTACGGCGCATTCTTCCAGGGTTTCACCTTCGTCAAGTTTGCCTTTGGGAAGGTCCCAGAATCCCCGCCGGAAGATCATTAGTATTTCTTTATGTTCGTTTTGAACCAGCCCGCCACCGGCCTGAATAATTTCAAATTTTTTAAAGAAGGCCTTTTTCAGTTTTTCAATGTCGTTGTGCAGAAAAATACCTGTTTCTATTTCGGGCAGTTGCATTTCGCGCAACATAGCTTTCACTGCGTGGGAATCCAGTTCATCAATAAAAACATTATCAGGATTATGTATGAGTAAGTTGAGCGGGTCGTTAAGTTCATCACACAAATACAAAGGCTTGTTGTTGATATAAATTTTTAAGTACATGAAGATTTTAGCTTTGGATTGATCGTTTTGTTTTCAAGTTACTATTTTCGCACCTAAAGTTAAACAGCAATCATGAACGATGCAAAAGTTGTAGCCGAAAAATTATTACAGGTAAATGCCGTAAAGCTCAACCCTCAAACCCCTTTTACGTGGGCAAGCGGTTGGAAAAGCCCTATCTACTGCGATAACAGGAGCATTTTATCCTTTCCGTTTGTGAGGGATTTTATTAAAAGCGAGATGTGTAACACTATTTTTTCGGAATTTGCTGATGCTGAATTGCTCGCCGGGGTTGCCACAGCCGGAATCCCCTGGGGGGCCATGGCCGCAGACCAACTGAAATTGCCGTTTATTTATGTTCGCCCAAAGCCCAAAGATCACGGACTTGGTAACCAGATTGAAGGCCGCTATGAGGCGGGGCAGAAGGTAGTAGTGGTGGAAGACCTTGTAAGTACCGGAAAAAGCAGCCTGCAGGCGGTAGATGCACTCATTGAGGCGGGGTTAGACGTTATTGGCATGGCGTCCATCTTTACCTATGATTTTAAAGTGGCTCGCGAAGCCGTTGAAGCTCGTAATTTGAAGTATTTCCCACTTACCAACTACCCGGTTTTGCTTGAGCTGGCTAAAGAAAGGGGACTCGTTAAGCCGGAAGACGAACCGCATCTTTTAAGCTGGCGGGAAGACCCTGCGGGTTGGGGTGGGACGGTAGCCTAAATGAGTTTTTGGATTTGTAATTTAATCGGCTATCCAAAAAATTGTGGGTTGCAGTAATTCTTATCTTAAAGCTTTTAATAACTCTTCTGACGATTTTTTACCGCTGTATTTCAACGGGAATGTTTTAAGCAATGATCCTTTGCTGAGTTTGGCATTCCCGTCAACTTTAATATTTACAGAATCCTGAAGCAGGAGGCTCAGGGAATTTTTAAGCAAATCTTTTAGGTTTAACGATAACCTTACCGGCACCGAAAAATCACTTTTAGCGGGAATTTGAACATCCTTGTTCAGTAGAAAATCCCCAACGTGTACGTCCTGAATTCAGGCTTTTCCCTGGGCGGTATTCAAAGTTGCCCCCATTTTGTTGGGATTGTTAAATACCAGGTCCATTTCCATCGTGCTTTCGTTCATGCCAATTTTTCCGATTTTCACGTTCCCGATTCCGCGAAATGTAATATCCTCATACCTCATGCAAGAGGGTAGAAACAGCCCTAATAAAACGACCATGCCTATAAAAACCAAAAACTTTTTTTTCATTATCTGCGGGTTAAAAAATTAAGGTCGCAAGATAGCGAATGCATCAAAACGAAAAGGAGAGGAGCCTGTTAAATTTGAACTATTTTTTGTTGCGTAGAATTTATCTACTCATTTTTTAACCGATTTTTCGTACTAATTAATTTGGTATACCATCATTTGCGGGTCTGCTGAAATGATACTCATAAATTTAGTTTAAAATAAATTACAAAATTATTGATTATAAATATATTAAGTGTTTTATACAAATAAAAAATATATTAAAATATGCCTATAATTTGGATGCTTTTTGAATATTTCAGGTTCGGTGAATTTCATTGATTATATATTGTATAAAATAATGATATACAGTATTGTATAATTATTAAACTAAAGTAAAATGGTTTATAATAAATAAATTATAAATATTTTCTATTTAAAATGTAACCCCTTTTTCTCGTTTTTACCGGATGATAATACCCTGCTTGAAACAAACGAACAAAAAGCCAGTGCTTTTACATAAAGTAAAATATTAGATAGTATTAGATTTTTAAGTTCGGCTGGCTTTTACTTTTTACATCTCCCCTACCCTTGCACCGAAGGGTGAGGGTGTGTTTTTCATCATTGTTTTTCTGAGTGTCGAATGGAATAGGTGAACGAGGCTGACTTTATGACATCGAAAAAAGATAGAAATTGTGGGTGGTTGCCGTTCGGGATATTGAGCAAGTTTGGTTGATTTCGTCTGGCGGTTCGGCCACACTGGTTTATTCAACCTTTAGTTTCACCTCGGCGTAGGCCCTGTTTTTAAAATTTTTCCAGCGTGGCCCTTTTTTAATAGCTGCGATAGCCCGGTCCGCAATTGCCATATCAGGTGTTTGTACAATTACAAAATCTGATGGAATACCGTTTTCAACTATAAATTTCAGATGAAGCAATTTATCTGCCCTCGATTTGTTCACGCCAAGCTCAGCAATAAGGTCGTCGTAAAAACTTTCCCAGCCGCCGTCCGGGTAGGGATACGCCGTAGTAGAAAGTGTATCTGCCTTCAGGTTTTTAATGCTTCCAACCATCGCTTTCTTCTTCTGCGTTCCGTAACCCACAACCACAACTTCATCCATTTTTGCCTGGCTGGGCTGAAGCACGATCCCTGTGTTTTTCCCGGCGGTTAGCATCGCAATGCTGGTTTCGTAACCCAAAGCGGAGATATTGATGGTCGTTGTATCCTTAGCAACGGGTAGAGACAAATGAAAAACGCCGTGAAGGTTTGTAACCGTAGATATATTGCCGGAAAAGATTGAAGCTCC
>MKRO01000134.1:13763-14276 GCA_001896965.1 Sphingobacteriales bacterium 41-5
GCCGTTAAACGATCTCGCGCCAAATCCCCGGTATCGGGCCATAGGCCTGGCGTTCGATTGCAGAGGAGCGGAATCTTTTCTAAACGCCTCAGGTTGATTATTCTGAAATTCTTCTGTTTTCATAGCTGCTATCGGTGTATTTGCCCGGGCGGCCGGTTGTACAACCTCGTCTCGTACAGCAGAGACATCGCTTGCCGTTGATGTCACAGCTCCTGCCTGTTCAGTTTTTTGTGAAATGGGCGCAGAATATCTGGCGGCATCCGGCACGGCTTTCGCAGTTTGGGGCTTTCTCAAACTCTCCGCTGAAACTTTGGCAACTGTGTCCGCGCTTGTTCTGGCAAGGTTGTCAGCAGTTCCCGTGTTTTTAGAAATGGAGTCAATGATAACCGGGTTAGCTGTTGCTGCAATTCCGGTTATTTCATTATGTTGGCTTTCCCGCATCATCAGCCAGGCGCTAAAGCCTAAAACTCCAATTGACGCGGCCGCCACGGCCCAGCGTTGCCAATTTTTGTT
>MKRO01000135.1:0-7354 GCA_001896965.1 Sphingobacteriales bacterium 41-5
TATTTCCAAAACAAAAATCCTTAATCTTTGGGACTCTTCTTACTTTTAAATTAGTTTAAACAACTTCAACATAAAAATAAACACATGAAACGAAGCACGATAATTTTTTCTCATCCCGATAGCAATCGGGAGGGAATGTATATGCGGAGTTCCCTGTCTGACCGACAGGCAGGCATCCGACCATTAAAAAGAATATAAAATAAACGGATGAATATCGCAGAAAACATTTCTCTCAGGCACTTCAACACTTTTGGGATTGACGTAACCGCTGCCTTTTTTACTGAAATATTTTCGTTGGACGAATTAAAAGAAGCGCTGGAATTTGCAAAAGCAAAAGAGTTCCCTGTTCTCGTTTTAGGCGGGGGAAGCAATGTTTTATTTACACAGGATTTTAACGGATTAGTCATTAAAAATTCAATTGGGGGAATCAACATTATTAAAGAAGACGGGGAACAAGTGTACATCAATGTTGGCGGCGGTGTTGTATGGCATGAATTTGTTTTGTTCTGCCTGCAGCATAATTATGCCGGCGTCGAAAATCTGGCTTTGATTCCCGGTTGTGCAGGCGCCTCGCCCATGCAAAATATCGGGGCATACGGCGTTGAGATTAAAGAAGTTTTTTATGAGTTAAACGCGTTGAACCGCTTCGATTTGGCTGAGCAAAAATTTAATAATACCGCGTGTGAGTTCGGATACCGCGAAAGTGTTTTCAAGAATAAATATAAAGAACAGTTTGTAATCACTGATGTCACGTATCGCTTAAATAAAACACCACATTTCAAAGTTGAGTACGGGGCAATCCGCCAGCAGTTGGAAAAAGATAATATAAAAGAGCTTACCATCCAGGCGATTGCCAATGCGGTGATAGCGATTCGCTCATCAAAATTGCCTGACCCCAAAGTGATTGGCAATGCCGGCAGCTTTTTCAAAAACCCTTCGGTTCTGTTACCGGAATTTCAAATGTTGAAAGAAAAGTTTCCGCAGGTAATTGCCTACCCCAATCATGACGGTACTATGAAAATAGCTGCCGGGTGGATGATTGAACAATGCGGTTTTAAAGGTATGCGGCGCGGCGATGCAGGCGTTCATAATAAACAAGCGTTGGTGCTGGTTAATTATGGCGATGCAAAAGGCAACGAAATTTTACAACTGTGTCAGGAAATACAAGCAATAGTTTTTGAAAAATTTTCTGTTGAAATTATGCCTGAAGTCAACATAATTTAGTCAATAATCGCAGTTGCACAATTTGAGGCATCATTTTTGTTAAAAGACTCTAAATTTCAAAGTAACATCAAACACTGGCAATTAAAATTATTTTATGAAACAAACATTATTGGTAGCTGCTTTAATAATAATTTCAGGATCATTATTTGCACAAAGAGATTTTTACGGAAGGCCGATTAGGCTTGGTTTTAAAGTTGACCCCGTTTTTGTAAACAATCTTAGCCCCAAAGAAAACGGAGTTGAAAAAGCCGGAAGCGGTTTTGGCATCAACTACGGTTTAATGACAGATATTATGTTCAGTGATGGCCGGGGTGCTTTTGCAACAGGCGTTGAAGTTGCGCACGCGTCGTCTAAACTAAAATATACTGATAAAGACGGTTTGTACGGAATGGGGGACTATAAATTAAAATTGCAGTATTTGCAAATCCCTTTATCTGTGAAACTTAATACCAACCGCATGGAAAACGGGATGAAATTCTGGGGGCAATTTGGTACTTATTTTGGCGCTTTATTGGGTTCAAGGGCTGATTATAGTCCCGCTTCAGGCGGTTCTTCAACCGCGAAAACCAACGAAAAAATAATGAATGCAACAAATAAGGTAAATATGGGACTTTTATTGGGTACCGGAATTCAATATCCTGTTGCCGACAGAACGGATCTTTATTTAGGCCTTGGTTTTGAAAATGGCTTTACTGATATCACCTCTAATGGTAAATGGAATAATGACGGCAAGGTAAATCTTAACCGTTGGGCTTTACGCCTTGGAGTATTCTTCTAAATATTTTTTGTTATAGTAAAAAGTAAGCGGATGTCGTAACGAAAGTTGCGGCCTTTTACCTTTGTGAAAACAAATCTGAAATAGTTTTAGCCAAAGTTGCGGTTTTAAGCGGGTACATGCTTATTTTCGTTACTCGATAAAATACTTGAACCATTAAAAAATCAATTCAGTATGTCTGCAGGATTTCTTTTCAGCGTTGTAATTGCCTATTTCGTTTTATTGCTTGTGGTTGCGTGGAGGACAAGTAAAGGAAGCAATAACGAATCTTTTTTTATCGGAAACAGAAGCAGCAACTGGATGCTCGTGGCTTTTGGAATGATCGGCACATCGCTGAGTGGTGTAACTTTTGTGAGTGTTCCCGGCGCAGTGGGCATGAACGGATTTGCTTATATGCAAATTGTACTCGGTTATTTTGTAGGGTATCTTTTAATAGCTTACGTACTGCTGCCGCTTTATTACAGGCTTAAACTCACTTCAATTTACGGCTACCTTAAAACCCGCATGGGTATGTTATCCTACAAAACCGGCGCCTGGTTTTTTATTATTTCAAGATTGCTGGGAGCCACCGCAAGGCTTTACCTCGTTGTGGTAATTCTTCAGGCAACAATCCTCGACAGCTTTGGAATTCCTTTTTGGGTTTCTACATTAATTATTTTGGTGATGATCATTCTTTACACATTCGAAGGAGGTGTAAAAACGATTGTGTGGACGGATACTTTACAAACCACGGGTATGCTGGTGGGCCTGATTGCAGGTATTATTTTCATTTTACACACGCTCGACATTAACATTTTTCAAAGTCTTGATATGCTGCGCAGCCAGGGGCTTTCACAGGTTTTTAATACTGATGTAAATTCAACGCTGTTCTGGCCCAAACAGATCCTGGCCGGTATGTTCATCACGCTTTCAATGACCGGGCTTGACCAGGAAATGATGCAAAAAAGCATCTCAGTGAGTAATGTGAAAGATTCTAAAAAGAATATGGTTTCACTGGCATTTATCATGTTGATAGTAATTGGCCTGTTTCTCTACATGGGCGGTTTATTATACTTATACGGCCAGGCCGAGGGCGGCCAGTTTACCCAGATTGTTAACGATGCCGGAGTTTCAACAAAAGCCTTCATGCTTGATGGCCAAAACGTGATTGGTGACAAAATATTCCCCCAGTTGGCGGTGCATCACATGCCTCCGGCACTCGCAATCATTTTTATCATCGCTTTGATTTCTGCACTTTTTCCCAGCGCTGACGGAGCCATGACAGCGTTAACTTCTTCATTCTGTATTGATATTGCCGGCATCAACCGAAACCCGAACATGTCAGAAAAAGACAAGAAAAGGTTCAGGCAAACGGTTCATCTGGTTTTCGCCGCGCTATTTTTGCTGTTTGTGATGGTATTTTACTGGATCGGCAGCCGCAGTATCATTGACGTAATCCTCAAAATTGCCGGTTACACTTACGGGCCGCTGCTCGGTTTATTTGCATTTGGAATTTTTGTGAAAAGAAGGCCTGTGGATAAACTCGTGCCGATTGTATGTTTTGCGGCTCCAATTATCTGTTTCTTTATTGACGAGGGCGTGAATAAATTTAACTGGCTCGGTGGTTATAAAATTGGCCTTGAACTGATTATTTTAAATGCGCTCTTAACTTTTATCGGGCTGTATTTTATTTCAAAGCCAGTAAGTAAAGAAGAATTAGAACAGGGAACGGTGCATTAGAAATAGGAATATGATATTTTGAATTTTGAAAGTAAAACTGAACCGATCAAAATCTTTCAATTCAGGCAAATTTCGTCAATCATAATAATCAAGATTCTGTCAGGCCAATGGATTTAATCAATCCCGAAATAACCCGTTTTGCTGAGCAATTTACTTCCAAAGAAGATGGTTTATTGTCAGAAATAGCGCACTTCACCAATACGCAGCATGCGGAGGCGCACATGCTTAGCGGGCATGTTCAGGGGCAGCTTTTGAGGATGATAAGCTTTATGTTGCGGCCAAAACGTATTTTGGAGATCGGAACTTTCACGGGCTACTGCGCTTTATGCCTTGCCGAAGGACTTGACGCCGACGGGATGATACACACAATCGAATCCCGGCATGAAACTTCGGAAATTGCACACAATTTTTTCCTTAAATCTGCGTTATACCCTAAAATAAAGCTGCATACAGGCGATGCTTTGAGTATTATTCCTAAATTGAACGAAACCTGGGATTTAGTATTCATTGATGCCGACAAACCGGGTTATATTGACTATTTTAAGTTAGTTTTACCAAAAGTTCGAAAAAATGGCTTTATCTTAGCGGATAACATCTTTTTTCACGGCAAAGCTTTGGAAGAAGAACCAAAAGGAAAAAGCGCAAAGGCTATCAGGGAGTTTAACGATTATATTTTATCAAGAGAAGATATAGAGAAAGTAGTTTTAACCATCAGGGACGGGCTTTATTTATTGCGAAAACTGTAATTGAACTTAAGATGATCCTAAAATTTAACGCAACAATTCTTGCTTTATTGTTTGTCATTTTTGCCTCAGCGCAAACTACAACTGTAGAAAATTACATTAACACTTACCGGCCAATCGCTATTAAGGAAATGCAGCGTACGGGCGTTCCCGCCGCCATTAAACTGGCTCAGGGAATTTTAGAATCCCAATCAGGGCAAAGTGATCTGGTGATGGCTTCCAATAATCATTTCGGTATCAAATGCAAAAGCGATTACACCGGGCCCTATGTTTTGCATGATGATGATAAGCCAAAGGAAAGGTTCATGAAATACGAAAATCCTGAGCAATCCTACCTTGATCATTCAGATTTTTTAAGGTCAAAATCGCGCTACGCGGCTTTATTTGAATTAAGCCCCGAGGATTACGTTGGCTGGGCCTACGGATTGAAAAAAGCAGGCTATGCTACTAACCCCCGTTATCCGCAGTTACTCATCAATATCATTGAAAAATACAATCTTCAAAATTATACTTTAATCGCTTTAGGCAAGGCTGAATCGCCGGAAGATTTAAGGCAATCGCTTGTAGCGGCAATTGAGATGAAAATTCCGGTACGAAAATACCCAACAGGCAATTTTAAAATTAACAGCGCGCAGGTAATCTTTATTAAAAAAGGAACAGAACTTGCTGAAATTGCGCGCCAGAACGGGTTAACCCTCGAAAGGCTTTTAATGTGCAACGACTTTAGCAGCAACCAGGTTGTGGCTAACGAAGACCAGCTTGTTTTTCTTCAATTGAAAAGAACGGTAGGTGAAAAGGAATTTCACGAAGTAGCAGAAGGTGAAAGCCTTTACGACATTGCACAAAACGAAGGCGTTAGGCTTGAGGCGCTTTTGAAATACAACAATCTTACAAAATTTGCTTCCCCCGCAATTGGTTCTAAGTTATATTTGCAGGAGACAAAAGGAAAAGTTGCAGCTAATACCGTTGGCGGCACGCAGTCCGGAGTTAACTAATCATTTGGCTTCATTTAACCAATAATTGCTCTTATGCCGGCCATCAGGGTTCATGATAAAAACTTTGACGTTTATTTATCTGAATTTGAAATTCAGCAACGTATAAAAGAAATGGCTGATGCCATCAATAAAGATTACAAAGGCAAAAAAGTTTACTTTATTGCGATTCTAAACGGGTCTTTCATGTTCGCCGCTGATATGTTTAAATGCCTCACGGTCGAAAGCGAAATTTGTTTCATAAAACTGGTTTCTTATAAAGGATTGAAATCATCAGGTGATGTGGCAACTACAATCGGCCTTGATGAAGACCTGCACCAAAAGCACGTGATCATCTTAGAAGATATTATTGATACCGGCAAAACGATGCATTATTTTCTGCCAAAACTCTTTCACCAGCAACCCGCGTCTTTAAAAATTGCTGCGCTTTTGCACAAGGCGGAAATGACGCAATACGATATCCCGATTGACTATACCGGCTTTGTTATTCCAAATAAATTTGTGGTTGGTTACGGTTTAGATTATGATGGCCTCGGACGCAATTACAGAGATATCTACCAGTTGGCGGATTAGAAAAAAGCAAAATTTTGAATGCAAAATCTAAAATGATTTAGGTTTGTATTTTTATACTTATGAAACGCAATTATCCTTTGCTTATTTTCATTCTCGCTTTAATTTCATTGCTTTCAGGCAATCTTACCAAAGGCGTTTCGTTTGCGGGACGAATCGGCATCAACCTTTTGTACAAAGAGTATAAGTTTTTTAAAGTGTGGTGGCAGGCCGCACTGGTTTGTTTTGCATTGATGATAGCGGTAGTTGTATTGCTTTATTTTGTGGACAGGTCCCTAAACGGAGCTACCCGAAAAATGATCCTACTACTTTTCTTCTTCGCGTCTCTTAGCGGGCTTTATTTTACGTTTAGTGATTTCAGGAGCGACCTCTCCCACCGATTGCTTGGTGAACGGTTTCATTTAGGCATTTATTTATATTGGATAGGGTTTTGCGTCATCAGTTTGTTTTACGCGCTTACTACTAAAAACCGGTCGGCGGTTTAAATAGCCGGATGGTCTTGGGTTCCCTTTTCGCTACGGGTTGTTTCACTATGCTCCTTTGCATAATCTTCTTTGATGCGCTCTTCTAATTCTTCCTTATCCTTCCTGTTCTTCATAAAATACATCACGAAGAAAAGAATAACTAAAAATGCAAAAATGATGATTATAACTGGATTGATCTCCATGACAAAGTTTTGTCAAATGTCGTTTAAGTTAAGTTTGGGCCGGTTGTGCTGAGATTATTTTTTTATTAAATTTCAAATCTTTCACAAAACAGAAAATGCCCCGTTTGGGGCATTTCAAATTATTTCATCGACTTGTTAATCAGTACTCATCTTCGTTAAAAAGAAAATCTTCCTGCGTGGGATAGTCGGGCCAAATATCCTCAATAGTTTCATAAACATCACCTTCTTCATCCAGTTCCTGCAGGTTTTCAACAACCTCAATCGGCGCCCCGCTCCTGATGGCATAATCAATCAATTCATCTTTTGTAGCAGGCCACGGTGCATCCTCAAGGTACGAAGCTAATTCAAGTGTCCAAAACATATTTAATAAGGTTTTAATTAGTAAACAATAATCTTGAGTTGTTTGCCAGGGCTCAAAATTTTTGCAAAAGTAAAAGTATTCATCTAATTACCAAATTGCTTTTTTAAAAAGTCCCAAATACGTGCCAAACTCTTTTATTCACAATACTTTGCGCGTGAGCATGAATTACCGATATTTGACGGATAATAGGTTTTGATGATTTCGGGAAAGAATATTTATAAGGCGTATGAAAAGGTAGAAGTGCTGAAGGGTGTCAACATCGACATTCAGAAAGGAGAAGTGGTGTCCATCGTGGGGCCTTCG
>MKRO01000135.1:7442-10698 GCA_001896965.1 Sphingobacteriales bacterium 41-5
ATAAACTTTCCGGTAAAAAACTTTCCGCATTCAGAAATAAAAATATAGGATTTGTTTTTCAGTTTCATCATTTGCTTCCGGAGTTCACCGCTTTAGAAAATGTTTGCATCCCCGGGTGGCTCGCAAAAAGGAAAAAGAAAGAAGTGGAAAGCGAAGCGAATAAGCTCCTCGAAATACTCGGCGTTTCCCACCGCCTTGAAAACAAACCAAACGAGCTGAGCGGTGGCGAACAACAACGCGTTGCCGTAGCAAGAGCTTTGATTAATAAACCCGCTATTGTTTTTGCGGACGAACCCACCGGAAATCTTGACACTGCAAATGCTAAAGAACTTCACGATCTGTTTTTCACGCTTCGAAAAGGATTCGACCAGACCTTTTTGATAGTCACGCATAATGATGAACTGGCTCAACTCAGCGACCGCGTACTACACATGAAAGATGGGTTAATTAGCTAACATAGCGTTACGGTCGTTTTTTCACAAAGCAAAACAAGTTATCTTTGCAGTATGCTTACTATTTCCCAACGCGGCTGCGATATGCCCGCCTCTCCCATCAGAAAATTAGTTCCGTACGCCGAAGGTGCAAAACGAAAGGGCACAAAGGTTTATCATTTAAATATTGGCCAGCCCGATATTGAAACACCCCCGGCAATTTTAGCTGCGGTTAAAAATATTGACTTCCCTGTGCTGGAATATAGCCACAGCGCAGGCAACGAAAGTTACCGCCGCAAACTGGTTGAATATTATAAGAGATGGACTATTGACGTAACTCATGAGCAAATTCTTGTGACCACTGCGGGCAGCGAAGCTATTTTGTTCGCTTTTTTTGCCTGCATGAACCCGGGCGACGAAGTCATCATTCCTGAACCTTTTTATGCAAATTACAACGGCTTCGCCTGCACGGCCGGCGTGAATGTGGTTCCCATTCTTTCAACAATTGAAACGGGTTTTGCATTGCCATCAATTGAGGCGTTTGAAAAAGTGATCACTCCAAAGACAAAAGCAATCATTTTATGCAATCCAAATAATCCTACCGGATATTTATACAGCAATGAAGAAGTAAAGGATCTGGCGCGTATTTGCAGGCAACATAATCTTTACCTCATCAGTGACGAAGCTTACAGGGAATTTTGTTATGATACCACCAAACCTTATCTCAGCCCGCTGCAAATTGAAGGCCTTGAGGAGAACGTAATTCTGGTTGATACGGTGAGCAAACGGTACAGTTCCTGCGGCGCAAGAGTTGGCGCTCTGGTAACAAAAAATAAAGCTGTTTATGATACGGCTATGAAATTTGCGCAGGCGCGTTTAAGTCCGCCCGGCCTTGGGCAGATTTTAGGAGAAGCTGCTGTTGACCTTCCTGACGATTATTTTAACGAGCCTAAGGCTGAGTATAAAAGCCGGAGGGATTTACTGGTTGAAAGATTAAACGACATGAAAGGTGTTTTTTGCCCAAACCCCGGCGGCGCTTTCTACGCAATCGCAAAGCTACCCATTGATGACGGAGATAAATTCTGCCAGTGGCTGTTAGAAGAATTTACTCACGAAGGCCAAACGGTAATGCTGGCGCCTGCCAGTGGGTTTTACAGTTCACCAGAATTAGGTAAAAATGAAGTTAGATTTGCCTATGTTATTAATAAAGAATCTCTTGCGAAAGCAATGGATTGTTTAGAAATCGCTTTAAAGCAATACCCCGGCAGAACAACTTAATGGTGCGTTTCAAATATTCTTAGTAATTCTTTACGATCAAGTTCCGGATAATTAACCGGCGGAAGGGGGTTTTCAAGCGGAGGGTTCAGTTCAAGTTCCCACCAACCCACATCGCACCATTGCCCAAATTTATTTCCTACGTTTTTGTAGGTTGCAAACCAGGTAAAGCCCATCTTTTCATGAAACCCGACACTTTCAGGGTTCGGAATGGATATCCCTGCATAAACCTTGCAGATTCCCTGCAATTTTAAAATCTCAAATAATGTTTGATACAATTTTTTCGCAACCCCCTTCCTTTTCGATTCGGAATGAATATAAATTGAAATTTCACACACCCACTGATAAGCCATTCTTTCTCTGTATTTTGAAGCATAAGCAAACCCGGTAATCATTCCATTTTCTTCGCTCACAATCCAGGGGAAAAACTTCTGATAGTTAATAACCCTTTGTGCAAACTCATCTGGTGTTGGCATTTCTGTTTCAAAAGTGACGGTTGTACCGTTTATAAAAGGAAGGTATATATCCATGACTCCTGAAATATCTGAAATCTCAATGTTCCTAATATTCATATAATAAAAATATTTATTCGTATTGAAATAGATATATTTTTTAAATTTTTACAACTATCCCATTATATTTGTAGAAATTATTATAAAACAGTGCAAATTTTAAGGTTTTTATTTTTTTAATACGTATTAATTATATTTATTATGCACATGACAAAAAAACTGGCTGTAATCCCATTTATCCTTCTTTTGTTAATCGTTGTCATCGCCATCTTCTTTGGCGATAACCCAACTTCGAGCGCCGCCCATCCTGATGTTGACACTGGAGACACTGCCTGGATGCTAACCTCTGCCGCTTTTGTTTTGATCATGACGCCCGGTCTCGCATTTTTTTATGGCGGTATGGTTCGCAAAAAAAATGTGATCTCCACAATGTTACAAAGTTTTATTTGTATGGCAATCATATCAGTCATTTGGGTGATTTTTGGATTTAGCCTGGCATTTGGGAGTTCTATCGGTGGCGTTATTGGCGATCCAAGAACATTCTTTCTTATGAAGGGCGTCATTGACGGTAATCCCTGGCCTTTGGCGCCAACGGTACCATTAGCTGTTTTTGCTTTTTTTCAATTGAAATTTGCGATCATTACCCCTGCGTTAATCACAGGTGCTTTCGCCGAGAGAATCCGGTTTACTTCGTACCTTTTGTTTATATGTTTATTTACAATTTTTATTTATAGCCCTCTGGCACATGCCACCTGGCATCCCGATGGGTTTCTGTTCAATTTGGGCGTTCTTGATTTTGCCGGAGGAACCGTTGTGCACATGAGCGCCGGAATAGCAGCTCTCGCGAGTGCCATCTATCTTAAAAAACGTAATGAACCGGAACACAAACCTGCCAGGATTACCTATGTTTTATTAGGAACCGGCTTGCTTTGGTTTGGGTGGTTTGGCTTCAACGGCGGCTCCGCAATGGGCGCCAACAACCTTGCAGCTACCGCTTTGGCCACAACAGCTACAGCATCTGCTGCGGCCGCAATTGCC
>MKRO01000135.1:10706-13060 GCA_001896965.1 Sphingobacteriales bacterium 41-5
ACGCATTTAAAGGGCGCAAACCCTCGGCGATGGGCACCTGCATTGGAGCCGTAGTCGGTTTAGTTGCTATTACGCCCGCCGCAGGCTTCGTTAGCCTTCCCCACTCGCTTGTGATCGGAATCGTTTCGTCAATGGTCAGCAATATTGCAGTTGACTGGAGAACCCGCACTTCTTTAGATGATACGCTCGATGTTTTTCCCTGCCACGGAATTGGCGGAATGGTGGGCATGTTTTTAACCGGTATATTTGCGAATCAGGCGATTAACCCGGGCAATACAACAGGAAACGGACTTTTCTTTGGAGAAACAAAGCTGTTCTTTACTCAAACCGTAACAATGATTAGCGTGGCCGTTGTTGTGTTTCTGGCATCGATGTTATTATTGAAAATTACGGATATGATTACACCGTTGCGGGTGAGCGAGGAAGAAGAGTTAGAAGGCCTCGACCTGAGCCAGCACGGGGAAAGTCTTTAAAAATTTCGTTTAGGTTTATTTCATAAAGCAAATCCTTAAATAGTGGTTTGCTTTTTTGTTGAATTAAATGACCTGACCTTTCAACAGGTCTTCAAATTCATCCCTCCTGCGAATGAGGCGGTGAGCGCCATTTTCAAACAAAACTTCCGCAGGTTTAAAGCGGGAATTATAATTAGATGACATTTCAAAACCATAGGCGCCCGCATTATAAAAAACCAGCAGGTCATTCTCCCGTATCTCGGGTAAATTACGATCCCAGGCGAATGTATCAGTCTCACAAATGTTGCCGACAATTGTGTATTCCCCCGGCGTTCCGTCAGGGTTTGAAATGTTTTGAACGCGGTGATAGGCATCGTAAAACATCGGCCTGATCAAATGATTAAAACCACTGTTCACGCTGACAAAAGTAGTTACCGGTGTTTCTTTTATCACGTTGACCTGAGTAATGAAATAGCCGCATTCGCTCACAAGATATTTGCCCGGTTCAAACCAGATTTCCAAATTCTTTGTGGCTTCGTTGTTTGCAAAGGCTGCTAAAACCTTTGTTGCCAGTTCGTTGATGTTAATGGACGGGTCATCATCTTTATACGGAACCTTGAACCCGCCGCCAAGATCAATAGATTTTAAATTTGGGAAATGCGGAACGAGGTCAAACAACACTTCCACTCCTTTTAAAAATACTTCCGCGTCCTTAATATCGCTGCCGGTGTGAATATGAAGATTGCTGATGTTGAGGTGGTGTTGCTCAACAAGTTCTTTTATTTTTTCTAACTGGTCAACAGGAATGCCGAATTTACTTTTTTCATGGCCGGTTGAGATTTTGATGTGGCCGCCCGCCATGATATTAGGCCGCAACCTGATCCCTACGGGATAAGAACCACCGAATTTCTTTCCAAATTTTTCAAGGTTGGAAAGGCTGTCAATATTAATATGGATACCAAGGCTTTGTGCTTCTTCAATTTCATCAAAAGCGATACCATTACTTGTGTACAAAACCTTCGATGGTTCAAAGCCCGCGTATAGCGCGAGTTTCGCTTCATTGATGGAACTGCAATCTACATCACAACCCATTTCGTTCACCACTTTTAAAACACTGATATTAGTGAGCGCCTTGCTTGCATAAAAAAAACGCACTTTATCCGAGTTAAATGCGTCAGTTAGTTTTTTAAACTGAAGTTTGATCCTGTCGGCGTTGTAAACGTAAAGCGGCGTACCGTAAATTTGGGCTGCTTCTAATAAATTTTCGGTGGTTAATTGTTCAGTCATTTCGTTAATGCTGTCGGGCATTATTTATTTCTAATAGTTTGTCTCGTCTTCGTCGTTTTTTTCCGCTTCCGTTTCATCATTTTCTGATGGTTCGGCGCCCGGGGTTTCTTCCATTACCTGTTTTTGCTCGTCATCCAGCAAATCAGGGGCAACTTCTTCGTCGGCAGGATTTTCTGTTTCAACCGGGGGTTCACTATTTTCATCAGCCGGAGGCGGGGCCATTTCATCATCGTTATTTATTTCCGCCGAAATGATTTCAGTGATTTCAACTTCTTCGATGGTTATTAATTCGCCGGTTTCGTTTACTGTCAATTGAATATTTTCCGAAATTGTTTCTTCGTCATTTTTATCCACTTCGCTCATCTGCGTAGGCGCTACCAATTGTTCTGCCAGCACTTCTTTGATCTTGGGCAGGTCGTCGGACGAGTTGATGCCAAAATAATCCATAAACGATTTGGAAGTGGAATAAACTAACGGATGGCCGGGAAGTTTCTCGTTTCGGCCACTAATAACGATCAGGTCTTTTTCTAATAATTTCTGAACGGCATAATCAGCGCTAACGCCACGAATGGCCTCAATTTCTCCTTTAGTTACCGGCTGTTTGTAGGCAATAAT
>MKRO01000135.1:13197-13562 GCA_001896965.1 Sphingobacteriales bacterium 41-5
TTCAAACGGGTTAAATTCGGTGGCATATTTTTCCACGATGCCTTCCATTGATGCTTCTACCTGGTCCAATGAAATTTTGTCTTCCATAAAACCAAAGGCATTGTTGAGAAGATCAGTAATTTCCAGAACAGATAAAGGTTTGTCGCTTGCAAAAATCAACGCCTCAATATGTGGTATAAGCCCTGTTATTTCCAAAGTATGAAGTTAAAAAGTTGAAAGTTTATAGGGTGCTATTGTAAATTGTTGATATTTATTCATCAGTTCCAGTTTACGATGCCCGGCTAACCGGGCGTGCGGGGGAGAATGAAATAGCTCTACAAAGCCGGCCCAACAAATCCTGCTATCCCTGAAGTGCTGCGGCTCCG
>MKRO01000136.1:0-1393 GCA_001896965.1 Sphingobacteriales bacterium 41-5
TGAGGAATCGTTTGAGCGGATTATTGAGTATTTTGAAATGGAGGAAAATTTTATTAAGGCCAAAATAGCGGTTGACATGGCCATTGAGCAATATCCATATTCGGGAGCTTTGCTGGTCAAAAAAGCTGACTTGCTACTTTTCCAGCGGAGCTACGAAGAGGCACTGGAGTTATTGGATCAGGCTTCAATTTTGGACAACAATAATATAGATATTTACATTTTAAGAACCGAGGCTTTCCTGGCCATGGACAGACAGGAAGAGGCTGTGGCACTGCTTGAACAAGCATTGAAAATGTTCACCGGAGACGAAAAGATTGACCTTTTGTTTGACTTGGCAGATGTTTACGACGATTACGAAGATTTCGAAAAAGTGTTCGATTGTTTAAAGGTGATACTGGAACAGGAACCGACAAATGAAGAGGCTTTATATAAAATTTGTTTTTGGACCGATTTTACAGGCCGCAACGCCGAAAGTATCGAATTGCATTTGAAAATTATTGATGAAAATCCTTATTCGGAATTAGCATGGTTTAACCTTGGCGCGGCGTATCAGGGCCTCAAGTTGTATGAAAAAGCAATTGACGCTTATAAATATGCCATCGTGATTGATGAAAAATTTGATTATGCCTATCGAAATCTCGGCGATGCTTACATCAGGCTGCGCAAATACCGGGATGCCATTGAAAATCTGGAAAGGGTTTTAGAGCTTTCAAAGCCGGAAGACGTGATTTATGAAGCGATCGGCTATTGTTACGAAAAGCTGAAGAATTTCGCCCAGGCACGGTTTTATTACCGTAAAGCCAGCCATCTGAACCCCGATAACAGCTACATGTATTACAAAGTTGGATTTACGTATTACCGTGAAAATAAATTTGAGCAATGCGCAAAGCAACTCGAATCGGCCCTTAAAATGAAACGGAACAAGCCTGAGTATAATTTGCTGATGGGCGAGTGTAAAATTGAATTGGGGCAGATTAAAGAAGGGTTACAGTATTTGTTAAACGTGGTTCGGCTGCGGCCTAAATCAGTAATTGGGTGGGAGGCGCTTGTGAAAAGCCTTTACGAAGCAGGCGAATATGAGGCGATATTGGAACAGATTGAAATTTCTGAAAAAATTATGGGAGCCAAACCCGGTTTAATGTATTACAAAATAGCGGCTTACTTTGCTTTGGGTTTGATGAAGGAGGCTCTTTTGCAGTTGGAGGAAGCTCTTTCTAAGTCTACCACACATTTGAAAAAGTTAATACAACTCAATCCGTCTTTGCTGCAATACCAACAGGTAACTGACCTGATCGTAAAATATAAACGCAAACGGAAAGGCAACAGGGATTAATTCTCGTCATCGGTTAACTTAACGGAAATTGGTGTGCGTTTGAAAAATGTAACATTGTAA
>MKRO01000136.1:1407-2408 GCA_001896965.1 Sphingobacteriales bacterium 41-5
TAAACAGCGGCTTGCAAGACTCAGCAAAAACTTACATCAGCGATCGCTGGCTTTTCAGATTTTCGTAGCAATCACCTTTAACCCATGCTTTATTTTATTGGCCTTGTGCATCAGGTCGGCTTTTTCATTGCTTAAGATTGTAACATGCCCCATTTTGCGGCCGGGCTTGGTTTGGCGTTTCCCATAAATGTGAAAGAACGCGTTTTCAATTTTCAGCATTTCTTCGAGGCCTTCGTAATAAGCAGGGCCTTGTTCACCGGCAGCGCCAGTGATGTTCACCATCACTGAGTTTTTAATTGCGTCGGTATTGCCCAATGGATAATTGAGTATCACACGCCAAAGCATATCAAACTGGCTGCTGAAATGTGCTTCAATGCTGTGGTGGCCGCTGTTATGAACACGCGGGGCGGTTTCATTTACAAGCACATCACCTTCAGGCGTTACAAACATTTCTACTGCAAAAATGCCGGAAGATTTAAAGTTTTTTACCGTGGTTAAAGCGATGGCTTCAAGTTTCCAGTAAACCCTGTCCTCAATTTCAGCAGGGCAAAGCTGAAGGTCAAGTTGGTTTAAATCCCGATCGAACATCATTTCTACCGGCGGATAGATTGCTGTTTCGCCGCTGTCGCTTACAGCAATCATCATGGCAATTTCTTTAGAAACGTCTACCAGTTTTTCAAGCACAGAAAGTTGATTAAAACCTTTCTCTATATCATTTTCATCATTAATGACCTGTACGCCGCGCCCGTCATAACCTCCTTCCGCCAGTTTATGCACCGCAGGCAAAAAATCTTTATTTGCAACTAATTCAGATAAATTATTAGTGAGAATATATGCAGATGTTGGAATTTGATTAGAAGAATAATATTCTTTCTGAAGCGCTTTATTACAAATTATTCTTAAAACCGAAGGCCTCGGATAAATTCGTTTGCCTTCTTTTTCAAGCTGCTCCAGTGCATCAATGTTTACGTTTTCGATTTCGATGGTAATCGCATCCAAAT
>MKRO01000136.1:2519-2977 GCA_001896965.1 Sphingobacteriales bacterium 41-5
TAAGTTTCCACTGGGTAATTTGCTGCGGCTTGTAAAAGCATTCTTCCAAGCTGGCCACCTCCTAAAATTCCGATTTTTTGCATTGGGCAAAGATAGGGCTGAGGTAATTTGAACAACCTGTTTTTTAACTGCCGGTGAAAATAATTAAGGAATATTTTAACTTTTAAACTTTATTTTTGAGAAATCCGATTTGGAGAGAATAAAAATGATATTGTTTAGTTATAAATTATTAGTTTCCGGAGTTTGGATACAACCAAAAAGTAAAATTGAAATTCTTAATACGATAGGGGACATAACTTTTAAAAAGGAAATACTTACGATGAGGAAATTATTGGTATTAGGCTTTGCCAGCATATTTTTGTTTAACCACGCTGTTAGTGCGCAAACGTCAGCGAACGGGTCGATTTATACGGGCGGTTCGTTTCTTGAATATCAGAAATCTTTTCAAAAGCCGAGAG
>MKRO01000136.1:2985-5835 GCA_001896965.1 Sphingobacteriales bacterium 41-5
CGCTTTTAAAGACTCTATTTCAGTTAAAAGAGCTTAACTGGCCGTCGAAATATCTTTATATAAGGTCTTTCAAATATGATAGCCAGTTGGAAGTATGGGCAAAAAATACAATCAAAGACCAGTACAAACTGGTTAAAATTTACAAAGTTTGTGCACTGGCAGGAACTCTTGGCCCAAAACGCTTTGAAGGAGACTACCAGGTGCCTGAAGGCTTTTACCATATAAATCACTTCAATCCAAACAGCAGCTATTATTTATCGCTTGGTTTGAATTATCCTAACGCATCTGACCGAATACTATCTGATCAGTTGAAGCCCGGTGGTGATATTTATATTCATGGCGGTTGTGCAACCGTAGGTTGTATTCCCATTAAAGACGACCAGATTGATGAATTGTATATTCTTGCATCTGCTTCAAAGAGCGCAGGGCAGGATTTTATTCCGGTGCATGTTTTCCCCATTCGTTATGATGTGAAAAAAAGTTACGATTATCTCGGTCGTTTAACAAAGGACGATGCAAACCTGAAGTCATTCAGTAATAAAATGGAACAGGCTTATGAGTACTTCGAGCAAAATAAGCAATTACCAATAGTGATGGTGAGGGATGACGGTGAATATTTTGTATATGGCGCTGAACCGATAAGCGAAAGATTTGTTCCCAAACCTAAGATCAAAAGCAAATACGAAAAAGTAGTTCGTGAAATTGATTTTGTTCCAGATGCCGTAGCAAAATGGCCTGAATACCCCGGGGGGATTGGCGAGTACGAGAAATTTTTGAAATTACTCGGCGGCGAAATGGTTCAGTTTCTTCCTGAAAATGTGGCCAAAGCGACTGCACAGGTGGAATATATTATTGATGCAGATGGCACACCCGTAAATTTTAAAGTAAAAAAAGGCGTTGATGAATATTTTGATCACGAACTGATCGGCAAAATTCAAAAAATGCCAAAATGGGAGCCCGCAATTTATCGTGAGAAACCTGTTGCTAAAAAAATGGTGCAAACGATATTGATAGGGGTCGAATAATGCAATGCTAATTACCTGTACAACATTCTGAAATTTTGTTGGGTTCGTTGTTTAACGAGGCATTCTTTCCCACAGCTATATTTTACAACGCTTTCATTAGAGAAATGCCGGATAGCTAGTAATTCCAGCCCAGGTGTTAACTGCACGTCAAATATTTCAGCCGCAGCGCCTGCTAATTTGCTGATCTTATCTTCTCTGTTATCAAACACACAAACAAGGCTGATAGCGCCATTTTGAGTTAGGTTAGGACGCATGGAAAGTTTCTCAAAAAGATGATAGAGCGTACCGGTGTGTTCTTCCCCAACAAAAGAAAAATCTTTTGATTTCAGCTCCATCATAACCTGATTTTTTTTGATTACGATGATTGGCGGTAGCTCTTTTACAGGTTTATTATGAATCACAGTGCCGGGCAAGGATGGATCAAGAAAACATTTTACGTAAAGCGGAATACCCTTGTTCTGTAAGGGTTTGATGGTTTTGGGGTGAATAACCTGTGCGCCATAGTAAGCCATCTCAATCACTTCGGTATAGTTCAGTTCTGAAATTGAAACTGCGTCAGCAACTTCACGCGGATCAGCATTCATTACGCTTGGTACATCCTTCCAAATGGTTTGGCTCTCGGCATCGAGCATGTTTGCAAAAACAGCGGCGCTGTAATCGCTTCCCTCCCGGCCCAGGGTAGTACTTTCGTTTTCATCTGTTGCGCCGATAAAACCCTGTGTTACTACCATGCCTCCGGTTTCAAGCAACGGTTTTAGTTGCTGATCAATTTGCAGTTGTGTATAATTCCAATCGACATTTGCGTCGCGAAAATTATTGTCTGTCCTGATGATGTCCCGCACATCTACCCAGGTATTATTCACCTTCATCTCATTCAAATAAAAACTAACAATGGTGGTTGACAATAGCTCGCCAATACAAACTAATTGGTCGTAATAATAATCGTAGGATTGAACCGGTTTATCGTGCAGCAACCATTCTGCTTCCGTAAAAAAATTTTTCAATTGTGCCTCGCACGGCAAATAGTGCGTTACCAGCAAATATTTTGCTGTAGTGATGTGGTCTTTTTTTATTTTTTCAAACAACGATAGTGCTTCTTCATTTCTTTCATTATAAAATGCATCAACTACTTTTTCAAACGCATTTGTCATTTTACCCATTGCAGAAATTATGATCAGTAGCTTTTCGTTTTGATATTCTTTAAGAATGTTCTTTACGTTTTGAATTCTTTCTATTGTATTAATGGAAGCGCCGCCAAACTTGAAAACCTTCATGCTTAAAAATTTTATGTGGCAAATGTCGCTAAATTTGTAGAAATAAAAATTGCTAATATGAGTATGGTTAACAGGCGGATACAGACGCTTGATGAATTCACTATTTATCAAAAAAGAACGATACCGAACGCTACTGGAGAGTTGAGTTCGCTGCTACGTGATATTGGGCTTGCGGCCAAGCGTGTAAACGTGGAAGTGAATAAAGCAGGTCTGGTTGATATTCTCGGCGACCTTGGCACCACCAATGTGCAGGGCGAGGAAGTAAAGAAGCTCGATGATTTTGCAAACAACCAGTTTATGAAGGTAATACAGCATGGTATTAGTTGTGCGGGAATTGCCAGTGAAGAGATGGATGACTTTGTGGCTTTTGATGATACCATAAGTAAACAGTCAAAATATGTGTGTTCGTTCGATCCGCTGGATGGCAGTTCTAATATTGATGTAAATGTTTCAATAGGTACCATCTTTGGTGTTTACTGGCGAAAAACCAAGCCCGGTAAAATTGTTGAGAAAGAAGATTTTCTGCAGGCAGGAACCAAACTTGTAGCAGC
>MKRO01000136.1:5933-12656 GCA_001896965.1 Sphingobacteriales bacterium 41-5
CTTAGCCATCCTGAAATGAAATTTCCGGAGCGTGGAAAAATTTACTCAGTGAACCACGGCAATTTTTTTGAATACGGCGAAGGCGTTCAAAAATACATCACCGAATGCCAGAAGAAAAACAAAAGCAACGGCGGGCCTTACACGCAGCGTTACATTGGGAGTATGGTTGCCGATCTACATCGCAACCTTATTAAAGGAGGCATTTTTATGTATCCCGGTACCAATGATAAACCCGAAGGCAAGCTCAGGCTAATGTATGAATGCAATCCGTTTGCCTTCATTGTTGGCGTGGCGGGAGGCCGTGCTATCAGTGCTAAAGGACAGCGTATTTTGGATATTGAACCAAAAAGTTTGCACGAACGTACTCCTTTCTTTGCCGGCAGCAAAGCAATGATTGATGAACTCGAAACCTACTTATAATTGTTTTCAGTTCTTTTAGGGCTATTGCACAATAATAATTATTCGGGTCATTGGCACTTTCTTACAGCAATTTCTTAGCTTTAGCGCATGGCTGAAGCGATAATTTCTGTAAACGCACTGGTAAAAAATTACGGCGATTTTAAAGCTGTGAAAGGCATTTCTTTTGACGTTTTTGAAGGTGAGATATTCGGATTATTAGGTCCGAACGGCGCGGGCAAATCTACCACACTTGAAATTATAGAAACACTCCGTCAAAAAACTTCTGGCTCAGTTACCGTGGGCGGGTTTGACCTGGACAAAGCTCCTGATGCCATCAAAAGTATCATTGGGGTTCAGTTACAGGCAAGCGGTTATTATCCCGGGTTAAATTTATTACAGTTGGTTGATCTTTTTGCAGGCCTTTATAACAAAGATGTGAATGGCATGGAATTGTTACGCTCGGTTAATCTTGAAGACAAGGCCAAAGCCCAGTTTAAAAATTTAAGTGGCGGCCAAAAACAAAGATTTTCTGTAGCAACAACCTTAATCAACCAGCCCAAAGTTATTTTTTTAGATGAACCTACTACCGGGTTAGATCCGCAGGCGCGGCGCAACCTGTGGGAACTGATTAAAGAAATAAATGAACGCGGCACTACTGTTATCATTACAACGCACTACATGGATGAAGCCGAATATCTTTGTGACCGTATTGCAATTATTGATTCAGGGGAGATTGTTGCTTTAGACAATCCTGACAAATTAATTGATGATTTGGTGGCCACAGGTTTTGAAAGGCCGAAGCAGGTTAAGAACGCCAATCTGGAGGATGTATTTATTCATTTAACCGGTAAAAACCTGCGCGAAAATTGATCGGTAGTAAAAATTTTCATTCTTTTGCGACCGTAGTTTTTGGCCAAAATAAAAAACGGCTTTTCTAATATTCGATGATAGTATCTACATTTGAAACTGGTTAAAAATTCAATAAATGGGTTTACAAGACAAATTAAAAAATTTTATGAGCGGAAAAATTGAAGCGCAAAAAGAAGCAGGCAAAAAGTTTTTGGAAGATAACAAAAATAATGAGGGCGTTGTAACACTGCCCGAAGGAATTCAGTATTTAGTTATAAAAGACGGCGATGGCAATCAACCATCAATCTCCGATTCGGTTACCGCCCATTACAAGGGCGCTTTGCTTGATGGTAAAGAGTTTGACAGTTCCTTTAAACGGAACCAGCCATTTACAGCAAGGTTAACCCAACTCATAAAAGGCTGGCAGATCGCAATTCCTTTGATGAAAGAAGGCAGCCATTGGCGCTTGTGGATACCGTCTGATTTGGCTTATGGTGATCGCGGTGCGGGTAGCGATATACCGGGCGGAGCAACATTAATGTTTGAAGTAGAGTTGTTGAAAGTGAATTGATTTACGATCAATTTTTTGAGAGACAAGAGGAGGTGGTGAGTCTGTTGTTCTAAAAGGAAACAACATTAGTAAATTGATAAATGGTAAATAATGATATGAATTGGAAAACAATTTCTTCGGAATATCTTTTTAATGACCTTTGGTTTAAAGTGCGAAAGGATAAGTGCGAAACACCAACGGGCAAGATAGTTGAGCCATATTATGTGTATGAATTTCCGGAGTGGGTTACTTGTTTTGCTTTAACAGAGGACAATAAAGTACTTATGGAATTGCAATACCGTCACGCCATTGGAGAAACCTGCTGGGAAATACCCGGTGGATGCGTGGATGACGAGGATGCCGATTTGGAAACTGCTATTAAGCGAGAGCTGCTGGAAGAAACCGGGTACGAATTTTCAAAATATGAATACCTTGGAAAGACCTGCGCCAACCCCAGCACCAACAGTAACTGGATGCACATGTTTTTGGCAACCGGCGGCAAAAAAGTTGCGGGCCAAAGCCTTGACCCCAACGAAGAAATTTGTGTAGAGCTGGTGGATATTGAAGAGTTCAAAAAGAAATTCAGGAATAACGAATTTATACAAAGTATGCACGTAACCTGCATGTTATATGCGTTGATGAAATTAGGAGAACTGAAAGTTTAAAAAAGTTTCATGGTGCCAATTTCTGATTATGAAAAGTTACAGAGATTGGAATATTTCCAAAGATGCGCATCAACCGGCTATTGAAGTTCATACAGTGAGTTTACAATTGCCAAAGTTTGAATTAAATGAAGAAGGGAGCCAAATCAGATGGTCATCAAAAGCTGCATCGGTCGCAATTGTTGAGGGTGATACCAGAAAAAGATACAAAGTTGAGGTTATAAAATTTCTTACTTATCCGCAGGCAGAATGCGATGAAACAATTGAACATCTGGAATACCTTGTTGGTGCCAAATCTTTAACAGACGAAATGCTTTTTGTTACATTAAAAGATAAATACGTAGCATTAAGCAAACAAATAATCAAGTTTATTGAACGGGTCGAAAATAATTGGAACAGTTTTCCATCAGATGAACGAAACCAGTAAACAGAAACCAGTAACCTGCAACACGAACGTGCCATACCGCAAACATTTATCAAAAGACAAGGTTTTAAAAAATCTTATAAAAGCCCACGGGCCGCACGAGCTTGAGCTTAAAAACAATGTGCTGCTCGCGTTGTGCCGGTCAATCATCGGGCAGCAGTTAAGTACCAAAGTTGCAAGGGTTATTTTCGACAGGTTTCTTTCTCTTTTCAAAAATAAAAATCCTAAGGCCACAGATATTTTAGCTATACCTGTTGAAACTTTAAGGGGCATCGGTTTGTCAAACGCCAAAGTGGCCTACGTAAAAAATGTTTGTGAATTTTTTATTGCAAACAAGCTTACCGATTCGAAGCTGCATCAAATGAATGATGAAGATTTATTTGAATTGTTCACACAAATAAAGGGCGTTGGCAGATGGACGGTGGAAATGATCCTTATGTTCACAATGGCTCGCGAAGATGTTTTTTCGCCGGGCGATTTGGGTATTCAAAAAGCGATGGTAGATTTGTATAAAATAGAATACAGTAATCCAAGAGATCTTCATAAAAAGATGATGGCACTTTCAGAAAGCTGGAGCCCTTATCGTAGTTTTGCCTGTTGGCATTTGTGGCGGCATTTGGATGGAAAATAATATATTTTAGTAGGCTTGCGGCAGATGATTTGTATTCTGTATTTGCACTAACGTGACTCAATAATCTATAATTTAATAATCATGAAGAAAGTTGTTTTTGCTTATCTGTTGTGCGTGTTGAGTACGATGGCAACTGCACAGCGCACAGAAATCTTATTAGACAAAACCTGGAGGTTTACCCGCCAGGATGATCCCAAAGCAAGTGAGGCGGTATATAACGACCGCAAATGGCAGAACGTAACTGTGCCGCACGATTGGGCTATTTACGGGCCTTTTGATTCGCGCAACGATTTGCAGGTGATGGCGATTGTTCAGGACGGACAAAAGGAGGCTGAGCAGCATGCAGGCCGCACCGGTGGCCTGCCTTTTGTAGGCGTGGGTTGGTACCGGACAAAAGTGAAACTGCCGCAATTTAAAACAGGTAAAAAAGCTACGATCATTTTTGATGGAGCAATGAGCCACGCGAATGTTTATGTAAACGGAAAGAAAGTAGGCTATTGGCCTTACGGTTATAACAGTTTTCATTTTGATATTACCGATGCTTTAAAGCCGGGAGAAGAAAATACAATCGCGGTGCGTTTGGAAAATCCTACCGAGTTTTCGCGCTGGTACCCTGGCGCGGGCATTTACCGTAATGTGCATTTGGTAATTACCGAAACAGCGCATATTCCTGTTTGGGGATCACAAATCACTACACCTGTTATCAATAAAGATTTTGCTAAGGTTTCGGTTAAAACAAAAATTCAAAAACCTGCCAACGCAGACGTTTCAAAATATACTTTACAAACAAATATTATTGATGCTTCGGGAAGTACGGTCGCTTCTCAAAAATCCGCGATTACAGTTTATGATGATGCTACTTTTGATCAGCAGGTTATTGTAAAGAATCCCAAACTTTGGGATTTGGATCATCCAAATCTTTACAACGCAGTATCAAAACTTTATGAAGATGGAAAATTATTGGACACCTATGAAACAACCTTCGGTATTCGCTCTATTGAAATTATTCCAAATAAAGGATTTTATTTAAACGGCAAGCTCACCAAATTTAAAGGTGTGTGTAACCACCACGATCTTGGCCCGCTGGGCGGCGCTGTGAATGACGCTGCCATTCGCCGCCAGGTAAGGATTATGAAGGATATGGGTGCGAACGCCATTCGAACATCGCATAACATGCCGGCGCCTGAATTAGTAAAGGCCTGCGACGAAATGGGCATGATGCTGATGCCTGAAAGTTTCGATGAATGGAAAATTCCAAAAATGAAAAACGGTTACAATACTTTGTTTAATCAATGGGCTGAGAAAGACCTGACCAATCTGATTCATCATTTCAGAAATAACCCCAGCGTTGTAATGTGGTGCGTTGGTAACGAAGTGGAAGAACAAAGCAATCCATCGGGCGCACGGGTGGCGCGCTTTTTACAGGACATTTGCCATCGTGAAGACCCCACGCGGCCTGTAACAAATGGTATGGACAGGCCCGACGATGTATATAAAAATAATATGGCTGCAACAATGCAGGTAGCTGGTTTTAATTACCGCCCGCACCGCTATCCTGATGCCTATAAAATTTTGCCGCAGGAACTGGTATTGGGTACCGAAACCGTGTCAACAGTGAGTTCCAGAGGAGTTTATAAATTTCCGGTAGTTAAAAAGTCAATGGCAAAATATGAAGATCATCAATCATCGTCTTATGATGTGGAACATTGCAGTTGGAGCGATTTGCCGGAAGATAATTTTGTAATGCACGATGACCTTGGTTATTGTATGGGAGAATTTGTATGGACGGGATTTGATTATTTGGGTGAGCCAACGCCTTATTATACTGATTGGCCCAGCCACAGTTCATTGTTCGGAATTGTAGACCTGGCGGGCATTCCCAAGGACAGGTATTATTTATACCGCAGCCATTGGAACGATAAAGAAAATACGCTTCATATTTTACCACACTGGAACTGGGCGGATAGGAAAGACTCTGTTACGCCGGTTTTTGTTTATACGAATTATCCATCGGCAGAATTGTTTATTAATGGTAAAAGCCAGGGCAGGCAAACAAAAGATACAAGCTATAACGCAACAAACACCACTTACAACGCACGCGGCTTTGAAAGGCAAAAGCGCTACCGCCTGATGTGGATGGACACGAAATATGAACCGGGCACCGTGAAAGTGGTCGCCTACGATGCAAATGGAAAAGCAGTTGCAGAAAAGGAAATTAAAACAGCAGGCAAACCCGACAGGATTGTTTTAACTGCTGATAGAAGTACGATTAAAGCCGATGGCAAAGACATTTCATTTGTTAATGTAAAGATCGTTGATAAGAACGGTAATTTTTGTCCCGATGAAACGCGGCAGATTAACTTTAGAGTAATGGGTACAGGCTCGTATAAAGCAGCAGCCAATGGTAACAGCAGCAGCCTCGAATCATTTCAGGTGCCGTTTATGAAATTATTCAGCGGGCAATTAACAGCTTTGGTACAGTCTTCTGAAACACCCGGTACCATTACGTTTGAAGCGAGTGCAAAAGGAGTGAAGGGCGGCAAGATCGTCATTCAAACGAACTAATCGCAAAAGGCAGGTATAAAAAAACCGCTCGTTGATGAGCGGTTTTTTGTTATAAGTATTGTAGTGTACTATTACTTGTCCCAGAAAATACGCCCCTCTGACTTATTGGGCTGTAAATCCTCTGGTTTAGCTCCCAACTTCGTAACCGCCGCATTGAAATTCTCAATGTTGAATGAATTAGGAGTTGGTAAAATTGACCTTCTGGGAATTAAAAGAGGCGAGGCTCCCGCTGAAATTGCATCTAAGAATGCTGTGCCGTCAGTTGGATTTGCTGCTGCGTACTCTTTGAATTTAGGTAAACCGGTGCGCTTCCATGTAGACCATGCTTCTTCTGGCCTCATAAAGAAATTAACCCATGCCTGTGAAACGATCAATTCTAATTTGTGAGCGCTGCTTCCTGTGTAAGCGATTTGGGGTTGTGCAAGATAAGCTGCAATCTTTGCATCCGTTATTGGAGCGTAATCTGCCGCTGTGGCTTCCGCCGCTGAAAGAACCTTCATTCTCTCGCCCCATTGCTGGTAAATCTTCATAGAGTTTCTGATACCATCCTCGTACCATTGTTGTGCTGTTTTTCCGCCTTTCGCGGCGCCTGCTTTTTCACTAATTTCTGCCATCATAAAACAAACCTCGGGGTAAGTTATTT
>MKRO01000137.1:0-575 GCA_001896965.1 Sphingobacteriales bacterium 41-5
TGGTGAAGGATGGTGACGTGATGCACTTCAGGTTTAATGTCTGAATCATGATTTCTCTGATTTATATGATTGACATGAAAGTTATGCGTGGAATGCAACTAACTTGTCAACTTTTAAACCTTTCAACTTAAAGATTACTCCATCGTCGTCATCAAATGTATCAGCTTGCCATCCGTTGTCATTCCCTGAATAATTACCCTGAAAGCATCCGTGACATCGTTGTTATAAAAGGATAAAAGAATTTCTTTCTTGCTGGGATCAATTGCCACATTCGGGTTCCAGTAAATGGTAGTCCGCACATCCCGGTCGCTTCCGGGCGGCACTTCCATCGAATAATATTTAGGCGAATAAAATTCTTTGATGGGCGTGTAGCCTTCAATCCTCGTGCTGCTCAAACTTTTTGTGGGCTCGTTCTGTACATCGCCGCCGCGGCGGGGATAAATAGCGATTGCGCCGTTAGCGCCGTTAAAGCCGCCCATGAACGGCGGCCTGAAAGCCTTTATATAAGCCACATCGCGAACGTTGAGGCTTGAAACAAAATTTACATCGGCAGGCATTTCATCAATATATAATTG
>MKRO01000137.1:594-6721 GCA_001896965.1 Sphingobacteriales bacterium 41-5
TTCAGGCTTGCACCCGCGCCCTGCCCGTTTATTTGCAATCCTGCCACACGGCCCTGCAGGTAAGTAAATATATCAATCGCGCTGCCCGCAGCGGGGTCGCTTAAAAGATCGAGCTGAATGGCCTCGCCTGAAAACATACCGCTTGTATATCTTTCGTTCATCAATTCAACAGGGCTTTTACCCTTCGCCCTCACGATTACTTCTTCCAGCTCTTTGTATTTTGTTTTTTCGGCATTGGCAAAAGCCTCCGAATTTCGCATTAGATGATAGGCAAAGCCTGTCGTGTCGGGAAAAAATGCAGTCACCCAGTTTCTGCCGGCAGCGGGTACCCGAAGTTTGTAAGGCATGAATTGCACCAGTGAACCATCAATGCCTTTATCCTGCAACTGGTAATGCACTTTTGCAGTGTCGAAAATTATAGCATTGGGGTCGTTGAAACTTCCGTCTTTCATTAGCGGCAACACCAATACCTGCCCTTCTTTATCCTTTTGCTTCAGCATTACAATAATGGTTGAAGCTGGCCCGATCATGCCCGGCATAAAACCTGCAAGCTTTCCCGATACGGAAAGATATGCTGTGTCTTTTGGGTAATTTATTTTAGGAAGTTTATCGGCGATCAGGTCGTTCCAGTTAAACCTGCGCCAGCCGTTCGTTAGCATCACAAGATCGAGGTGTTGTTGTGTTTTGTTGGATGAATCAGAAAAATAATAAGCAGGATTATTCACTTTGCCTTTCAGCTCGCTGGTGAGCATCATCGTGGACAAGATATTTTCGCTGCTATCTGCCCCAATGGCCATGTCAGTCACGGCGATTGAAAGCGATGCGGGTGCTGTTGCATTCGGGAGCTTTATTTTCACTTCATCTCTTGCCCGGTAACTAAGGCCCCAGCGCTCCACCTCAAACTCAGGCTTCACCAAATATGGCGCATTGTTAAAAATATAGGTGACGCGTTCTGCGAGTGGCTTCCAGTTTTTATCAAATACGGTAATCGTTAGAGGGCCGTAAGGTAAATTGTTGACCGGTACAATACCTGCTACCGGGCCTGATGTTGGTTTTGATATCTTAAAGACCGTATGCTGAAACATGGTGCCTACAATGTGCAGTGTATCTGTTTTTGCGGCAAACCCGGTAGAAAGATTCACGGTGAATTGGCGTTTGTTATCCCCCGGAGTAACCTGCAAAGCAACACCCTCGTTTTTTGCAGGGGGCAGGCTGGTCGTTTGCTCCGCATTCTTTTCAAATTTCCATTTGGCTTTATAAGAGTTCCCTGTTTGTGGCGTGATTATGAAAACACCCATGCCATCATGTTGTACGCGCAAACTGTCAACCACCGCGCCTTTGCCGTCAACCACTGTGCCTTTTATGTTTACAGGCCTTCCCCACTGATCGGTTGCTTTAAAAGCAATCTTATTAGCCACTCCAATAATAGCGTCGCCGCCTTCGGGGAAAAATTCAACTGTTGGCACAATCGTTATTTTTTGTGGTTTTGCCAGAGAGTCTTTAATCAGCGGGATTGTTTTGTGAAAAATAAATGCCGTATCAAAATTCAGCATCCATCTTGTGTAAGCTCTTACTGAAATGCTACTGCCTTTATACGCCGATGGAATTTCGTATTGGCCGGTTGTTACCGCGTTTACCAGCGGGCTAACCGTATGGTGTAAAATATTTCCTTTATCATCAATCCAATCAACATAAAATGTTTTGCTGTCGTAAGCAGGAATCAATTCATTCATTACATAAGCCTTGAACCAAACAGTTTCGCCGGCGGTGTAAACGTGTTTGTCAAAATGCAGGTAAGCCCTTTCAGGACTGAATTTTTCTGCATAATTTTCAATCTTTGAAGTGATATCCTGCGCATTTAAATTCTCATAGCTAAAAATAAACGCACAGAAAAGAAGAAAGGCTATTTTAATATATTTCATTCTCATTTTTTGCGATGGCGAAAATTAACGATTGTAAAGGGTTTAAAAAAATCGGTTGAAAATTTTAGCGAAAATTTGTAGCAGGAATTACAGAAGCCTCATTTCGATGAACTGCCTGAACAAAAGCGAAAAATCCTCCCGGAGTTTGAATATTGCCCACTTCATTTTAACTCTGCACTATTAAAACAGCGCCGTTAGCGTTGCCCTTCCCGTATGAACCCCGCCAGAATGAATCTTTCGGGCTGGCGTTCTGCCGGCGCCCGGTTTACGGCCGTCATACTGAAAGTTGAGTTCCAGATTATTCATCAGCCTTTTGGTGAGCACGATGTTCCACAAATAATTTTTGCCCGGCATCAAACCATCAAGCATAATATAACTCACCGTTGTTTGCCCTGATTTTTGGGAAGTGTATTCAAAATTTTCGAAGGTGAATTTGCCTGTTACCGATGCGCTTTGCAGAATATTATATTTTGTTTCAGCCAACACCGAGTGCGAGATGGCCTTCTCCCCACCAAATTGTACCGCATTTTGTTTTTCAGAAAACTTATATCCCCCGGTCACCCTGAAATTGGTGCCGCGGATATAGGACAGGCTTGGCTCGGCACTTTTTCTGTCAATTTCATAATTGCGATTTTCAAACTGATTATTGTTAGTGTAAAGCGCCAGCAAACCTGTAACCGCATTTAAATTAAATGTTACAGACCTTGAAAAAAAATGGCGGTACCTGAAAGTCCAATCATTGTTTTTACGGCTTTCGTAACCGTAAGTCAGCAAAGACTTTCCATTATTTCTCAGGTTTGTGATATCAAATCCCCAAACGGAGCTTTGCCTGTTGAACGATAACGTGTTTGCAACCACTGTGTTTAATGTAATGAGGTTGTTGTCATTCAAATCATAATTAAAAGGGTTGAATTCGAACAAGCCCTGAGATTCTGCTTTTTTATTGAGTTGTAAGGAAGTCATCAGGTTCATCCGCGATAAAAACCTTTGAGTTTTGGTAGCATTTTTATCATCCCAAAGCATTTTTGGCGTGATGTTAAAACTGTAATTTAATGTGACGTAATTGGCTTTCACATATTCATTGGTGGGAGTAAAAATTCGTATAAACTTTGCCTGGTCCTGAAACGCCGCTAACTCAAATTCATTCAGTTGCTGCACGCCGTCGTTATTATAATCTATCCAGGTGTATTGGCCCGTTCCTGCCGGAACTTCGAGATACGAATATTCACGTTTTTGTTCCTGCCCGCTACCCACTTCGTACAAAATATTTCCCGTTAAAAAACCTTTGAATTCATTCATTACATACTCAAGCCGGCTGAGGATTGTATTATCTTCCTGTTGATTACTTACGGTGCTGTCAAACACTTTCAGTTTTCGAAAAGTAGTGTTCAGGTAAAATTGCCTTTTTGCATTCGACAAAATTTCCGATTGCAGGTTTAGATTGTAGCTTCTGTCGCCTCTGATAAAATCTTTATGAACAGGGTATTTATCGCTTCTTGTGAAGAATGTTACACCGTAACGATTTCTTTTATCTTCATTGGATTTTAAAAATACGCTGTACGTGTCAAACGAAAACGCTGTGCGGTTGAGTGTATCGGAGGCTTTGTTGCGGCTGTTGTTTTCTTCGAGCGTGTACCGCGCACCGATGCGCCAATCATTCATCCACGTTAATTTTTTGCTGATGTCAATCACCGGCCTTAGAAAATACCCCTTATCAATAGCGCCGGAATAATTGGTTACTACAAACTCATTGTTAAAAATAAAGTTCTTCCAGTTTGTATATTGGTATAATGCGTTTTGAAATCCGTTATAATGATCGCTGCGATTGTAGTTGGTAAAACGATAGGATAAATTGTTGCCGGTTTTATTTTTCAGCCCCGCGCCCGCTTTAATAATATGTTCTGTTGCCTTCGGGGCAATCAGCGGCAGCCCCCAATCCCTGGTGAACTCTACGTTTCGCAACCTTTCGAGCGGTTGAAATTTTTGCTGCACAAATTCATAATCAACCGACGATAATAATTGTAATTCATTTTTGCGCCGTAGCAATTTTGTGTTGCTCAAATTGAACTTCGCGGCAAAGCCTTTGTCATCTCCATTGTTAAGTTTTGAAAAAGTATTCGCATCATAACTGCTTGCGGCTACTTCGGTTTTTAGCAAAGTGTTTTTGCCAATATCGTAATCAATGCCCAGGTTCAAAAGTTGTTGCCGCTTTGGTGTAATCAAAATCATTACCGGTTCAAAGCTGCCTTGTTTCACACCATTGACCGGCGCAATATAACTGAACACTTTTCCATTTGCATTGTTGGCGTCGGTAACATAATTGCCACGCCCAAAACCAACTTCTGTAAAACCCAGGTTGTATAAGGTTTTTGTAGGGTCTGTTGAATAGCGGTAAAACGAATCAACCACAAGTCCTCCAATGCTATCGTAAATCCTTTCATACAAAACTTTGCCCGCAGCAAACGAATCTATCACTGCTGACGGGTAAAAAGCGTTTTGAATACTGTCGCCAATTTCATATAGAAATTGTTTTTGCCTGTTGTCAAGCATCTGGTTGATTGAAGAGTTTTTTGCATCGCTATTATTAAAATATCCAACCCTGAATTTTAATCGTTTGTTGAAGTCTAATTCCTGTGTTGCAAAAATATTAGTGTTCAAAAAGTTTCGGTCAGAGTACTCAAACTCAATCTGAATGCGGCTGTCCTTCGTAATCATTTTACGCGGCGTAAAAGTCACTTCGGCTGTGTTGTAATTGATGACGTAATCCTGATCTTCGCCGCGTTGCAGAAGTTGCCCGTCAATAAACACACGTTCGGTGTTGGCGAGCACTATAAAAAAGGTTTCATTATTAGCGCCTGTAAGCCGGTAAGGCCCCTGGTTCCCTTCGAGGCCGTTAAAAACATTTCTTGTAAACTTCCCTTTAGCGACCGAGCCGCTCACCAGCGTGTTGGACTGAATATTTCTACTAATGTTATTGGTTGTTTGAAAGGACAATCCCTGCAGGCGTTTGTAGAAATTAAGGAAATAGCTTCTGTTTTCGCGAATGTCCATATCGCCAATATTCAATTGCCAGTTTTTTTTCCTGAAGCGGATATACACTTCATCAAACTCGTTTAATTGCTGCGTGTTGCCATCCGGTTGAATGGGTACGTTGTTATCGGTGATGGCCGCCTGTAGTTCAATACTGTCACCCAAATAACCGTTGAGTTGAATATTCATGTTTGAATTGAATACAGCGCTTTGGTTATTTCCAAAACCCACCTGCCTTCCAAAACTACCCTGGGCGTTGATATTTCCAAAATCGAGAAGATTTCTTTCGGAGGCTTTTGGCGTGACCGGCGTGGGAACCGGTGCAGCGGAATTCATTACAAGGCTGTCAAAATTCATGCGTTGTGCCCGGGCATTCAGTTTTACGGGAAACACCCGATAGCTTACTGAAATAGTAAACCTGTTAGCTGAATGTTGAACGGAATTTGAGGAGTCGGGAAAGTTATTTTGCAGCAGTGAAATTGGATTTATTTTCCAGTGAAGCACCGCGTTAATATAATCAATACTGAACGCGCTACTGTCAATTTCTTTAATGAGAAATGTGTTGGGAATGATGCTCAGTGAATCTAACGGGATACTTTCACTCCCTGAAATAATAATTGACTTATGACGAAGGTTGCTGACCGGCGGCGGTTGTCCCACAACCTGCCCCTCACTTTCAAAAAAAAGTAACAACAAAGAAAAAATAAATATGATCCTGCAAAGCAAGTGCAATAGTCAATGTTTTGGTAGCAAAAATCGGGAATTATTGGTACGAAGTATTCATGCAAATGGCGATTTGAAATTTTAAAAGAATGTTAATTAAAAGCTTTCAGCGCTTTACCCCTAAGGTTTTATCTTTGTCGCCATGCCTGTTTTACAAGTTAAAATCGTCAATCAGTCAAAGCACGCCTTACCGGCTTATGCCACCAATGGTGCATCCGGTATGGATCTGAGAGCGTCTTTGTCGGAGAATATGGTGTTGAAGCCTTTGGACAGAACCCTGGTTCCTACCGGGTTGTTTATACAACTGCCACAGGGATTTGAAGCACAGGTGAGGCCGCGCAGCGGATTGGCTATTAAGCATGGATTGACCTGTTTGAACACCCCCGGAACTATTGACGCGGATTATCGCGGAGAGATTAAAGTGATTTTAATCAACCTCTCCAACGAAGAAC
>MKRO01000137.1:6868-12845 GCA_001896965.1 Sphingobacteriales bacterium 41-5
TAGCGTAAAGAGGCGATAAAGAGTAAGACAATAATAATAATAATAACAACTATTAACAACGAACAATGAAATATTTATCAATAATAATTGTAACGGCAATAATTTTTACATCGTGCAGTACAACACGCAAAACGCAAAGGCCTGCGCCACCCGCCGAAACTGAGCTGGCACAACCGAAGCCTGACAGCCTCGAAACAATGAGTTCTGTGCTAACAAAAATGAACCATCTTGATTACAATACTTTTTCCGGAAAGATTGACGCCTCGTACAAAGACAATAAAGGCAAGGATTATAATTTTGATGTAAAGCTCAATATGAAGAAAGATGAGTTGATCTGGTTGTCAGTTACCGGCCCACTGGGAATTGAAGTAGCCAGGGGATTGATCACAAAAGACTCGGTTAAAATTTTAAATAAACTTGAAAAAACATATATCACCCGCAGCATTTCGTATTTACAGGATCAATTGGGCCTGCCCTTGGATTTGGCAACAATGCAGGATCTGTTGATCGGAAATCCGTTGTTTATTGATAAATATAACAGTAGCTATGTATTGAATGAGGGCCAGCCAACAATCACTTCGCAAACAAGGTATTTCAAGAATATATTAGTACTGATGATGCCGGGTTATTTGCCGGCAACGAGTATGCTGGAAGATGTGGATGCTGCCCGAAACCGGTCTGCAGCGCTCACTTACAGCGATTACAAGCCGCAAGGTGATAAACAATTTTCTCAAACCCGAACTATAAAAGTGAATTACAAAACGAATATTGATATTGGCATCAGGTATAAATCTTATACCTTTAACGGAACTATTTCAAATCCGTTTTCGGTTCCTTCGGGTTACAAAAGACAGGTGAAATAGGAGCGATGCTTTACTACTGAAATTCAACAGTATTATTATAAAAAATTATCAGAAGCACGATAGCAGGTCTGCTTATCTCTTATAGAAAATGACAAGGTTACTATCTTATTTATTTATAGCATTATTGATTAATACGCAATTGCAGGCACAACGAACCAGCGACAAGACAACGATGGAGACCGAGCGCAGGCAGATCCAGCGCGAACTGAATCAAATTGAGCAGGCCTATAATGCGGTAAAAGGTATGTCCAAAGAAAACCTCGCCCAAATGGCCGCGCTTAATCGTAAAATAGAGTTGCAGGAAAAATATATTAACAATATTGGCAAGGAAGTGCGCTTGCTTGATGATGATATCTATTACAGCGCCATCGAAATAAAAAAGTTAAAAGGGCAGCTCGATACACTCAAATCGCATTATGCCCGTACAGTGGTATATGCCTACAAAAACCGAAGCAATTACGATTATCTCAATTTTATTTTTTCTTCCAGCAGTTTTAATGATGCAGTAAAACGTGTAGCCTATTTAAAAAGTTATCGTAATTACAGGCAAAAGCAAATGGGAGATATTTTAAAAACGCGCGATTTAATTTCAAAGAGATACGATTACCAGGTAGCTACAAAAAATAAAAAAAAATCTGCCCTCGATACTAAAGAAACAGAATTTGTTGTACTGGGAAAACAAAAAGTGGAAAAGGATTCTGTAGCCAAAATACTAAGTACGCAGGCGGGCGATCTGCAAAAGCAGATTGCGAAAAAGAAACAACGTGATTCGGAATTGCGTAGTAGTATCGCGGCTGTTGTTCGGAAGGAAATTGCAGAAGCCAGAAAAATTGCCCAGGAAGAAGCAAAGCGAAAAGCCGCAGCTGATGCAAAAGAACGCGCCGATGCATTAGCGAGGATGCAGGCAGAAACAGAAAGAAAAACTTTGGCAGAAGCAAAAGCCAGGGAAGTGAATTTCCCGCCCCCCGTAGCTAAAGCTAATACGCCGGCTGCCCCCGCCAACCCCACCCCGGAACCCGTGCCCGCCAAGCCAGCAAATATTCCAAAGCCGGAAAAGGTGAATATGGATCCTTCGGTTGCTGTGCGAAATGTGCCCAATGCAGGCAACCGATCGATCGTGGCCAATAAAACGATCAGCGTAAACAGGCCAGCAGCTTCTGCACCCACGGTGGCAGAAAATAAACCGCCTGTGGGCGGATACCTCAACTATCAAAAAGAAGACATCGCATTAAATACTGATTTTGCGCAAAACCGCGGCAGGTTGCCGCACCCCGTGGATGGCGTGATCACACTTGGTTTTGGCCGCTATAAAATTGAAGGCGTTGGTCCCGATATTGTGGGCGATAACCCGGGAGTTACATACACCACTTCCGTTGGGGCACCTGTGCGTGCAGTGTTTGGCGGCGAAGTAGTAAGCATTTCGCGCGTTGGCGGCATGTCGTTCGTGGTTATCAGGCACGGAAAATATTTTACAGCTTACAGTAATCTTGCTTCTGTAAATGTTTCAAAAGGTGCCGCAGTAAGCCGTGGCCAAACCATTGGCAGCGTGGGTGCAGATGAAGAAACCGGCAGCGGCAAACTTGATTTTATTTTAATGATTGAGGAGCGCAATGTTGACCCGAGAAGCTGGTTGCGGTAAGTTTATTTTATTGATCCCGCTCTTGCATAAGTCTGCATCAAATACTTTCCCCGAGAGTCAGTAAATTGTGATCCGGATCGAGTAAGGAAAACTCCTTTTGCCCCCAGGGTTTTATTTGCAGCGGCGCGTTAGGGTGAATCGCAATTTTTTTGTCGAGGAACGATTGATAAATGGCTTCAATATTGTTAGTTCTGATGTAAACCTGGCCATAATTTTCTTTCGGGTTTAATTCTTCAAACCTGAAAAAATGAACCTGCACATCGTCTTTTTCCACCATCAGGTAGTCCTCATAATCACCTTCGCCAAAAATTGTAAAGCCTAACCGGTTTACATAATACTCAATCGTTGTTGCTTTATTCCGCATCGGCAATTTAGGGTTGATTGATGTGAGCATAAATATTTGTTTGGATAAATATAGAGGTTTTAAGTAGCTTAACCATAATGAATACAAAGATTACGCTAAGTACACAAGGTAAAGTGTCTTGCGAGAAAAATCTGTGCCATTGCATCTTCTCCGAGTTCTCGAAGTTACAAAAGGCCTGATTTTTCTTACCTTCAACTTCTACAATAAATTCAAAAATGAGAATAGAACCAGATTTAAAACTCGGCTTTAAGGTGTCATAGTCCGCCAACAAATCTTCACTGATAGAGTCTGAGGGAATTTTTATAAAACGGGATCTGCAACAAAATAAAAGAAACCGTCTACGGCCTCTTTTAAATTATGTTAGCCTGCTAATTTAGGTTTTACTTTTTTATCATCTTAACATTTGTATCGTTCTTCACTTCCATCGGAACTTCCTGACCCATTACCTCCATTTTGCCTTTCATGGATTGTACTAAGTCGGAAGAACTAATCATACCGTTGTTTTCATCAAATACCATGCTGCCGGTTTGGATGCCGGACAGGTCTATTAGCATTTCCATTCCGTTTGAAACCATTTTTTGTGCGCCGTTGGTGGTCAATGTGCCGGTTACATCAACATACGCGAGCCCGTTTTCTACTTTTACCAGTTTATAAGTATTGTTTGAAGAAAGTTTGTAGGGGCTTTCAATTGAGAATAGCGATGTCCAGCTATCACCAACTTTAACAGGTTTGGCGGGCAAATAGCTAAAGGTTTGCTCCATCGCATTCTTAATATTTTCTTTGCCGATAAAGGTTTTCAATCCCTCTTTTTCCGCCGGAGATGCATCCGTTAATCGGTTTACGAGATCCTCGGCTCCTTTCACATCTATTACTTTTCCGTCGGGCGTTACCGTCATTGAAACCTTCGCATCTTTAAGTGCGCGAAAGGATTTGTTGGCCGGGTTCGAGTCGTCTTCTTCGCTGCTCATTTTGATGTTCTGCCCCATCATTGCCATATCCATTGCCAGCTTTTTATAGGTTGAAGTAAAGAGCATGTTTTCCCCGGCTTTTTGAATATCATAAAGCATATCAATATTGTAAGCCATATCAATAACCATTTCCTGCCCCATCATCGATTGCTTAATTGTAGATTTGATATTGGTTATTGCATCGTACTTTTCATTTTGGCGGGGCTTTAGCTGAAAACTATAGGCTTTTTGAGCGAGGCCATTGAAAACGATTACCGCAAACGCGGCGCATAGAAAGATTTTTTTCATCGTTAACTCTTTTATTTTAATTCGGCTAAAAGTTTATCGTTTAAAGTAACATAGTCGTTGTTTTTCCCTTCAACGGCCAGTTGCCTTGATTTTTGCGCAGCCGCCCTGGCTTCAGTTGTTTTACCTGCTTTTGCAAGGCCTTTTGCCTGTTGGTACCACACCCAGTATGCATTGGGATTGAGCTCCACCGCTTTTGCAAACCATTCGTTTGCTTTTTTAATATCCTTGTTATTTTCAAGATAATAAGCCGCCGCCTGAAAGTACGGAGGCTTTTCAGATTTCATGGCGGCATCAATTGATGCCATCACTTTGCTATCCACATCAGTTGTAACCGGAAAACTTACAGCAGTTTTATCCCAGACGATGTAAATTTTGCAGCTTTCGCGTTGTATATCATGAAAACTGATGGTAAACGATTCAACACTAATTGGCAATACTACGGGTTTCGCTGTTACCCTTACAACATCCTCCTCAGGTTTGTATAAAGAAGGGCTGGTGACATTCGTTTGTTTGCTGATAATGATCGTCCATAAATTTTTGTCGGGAATAGTCAATAAGCCGTATTTACCGGCCGGGATTTTTTTACCGCCGATGGTTACCTCATCGCCGAAGGTTAAAGTGGTAGCGGCGTTTGCACCCGTGCGCCACACGTTACCAAAAGGAACAAGGTCGCCGAAAATTTTGCGGCCTTTCATTACCGGGCGGCAGTATGCAAGTTCAATTGAGGAAAGCCCGAAATCCTGCTTAACGTTTTGAGCCGGGCTCGGCGCCGGGGTTTTTAATTGTGCGTTCGCAACGGTTCCAATTGCAAACAAAGCAAAAGCCAAAAATAATTTTTTCATAATTTGAATATTTATACAGATGCCCAAAAATATGGAATGTATCTGATATCATTTCTGCATGATCGCTAATATACCACACAAAAAAAAGACGCTGAAGCGTCTCTCTTACTCAAATTATTTTTTGAATATAATTGGAAGGAAAAAAGTATTTGAAACTGCTATTGCACTGCTGCAACAGGGGCATCTATAACTTTAATCCCGGTATAATTTTTACCTTTTACCACCGTCTTTTTCGCTTTTTTGCCGGTGGCGGCAGTATTCGTAACATTAGTATCGTCAGTATTTGTAAGAGTTTCAAAAACTGCCGAGGGGTTCTCTTCATTGAAGCTGGAGCCAAGGTTGATATAAATAGCGTTGGCATCCTTGTCAAAAATCATCGTTCCCTCACTTACTGACTTGCCTGAAAGTTTCTTTGCCGGCTTTTTGCCCGTAGCTGCAACCGTTTCAACATTTGGGTTCACTTCCACAGTTTCTTCCATTCCCGCATCATTTACAAATGTTCTTTGCGATGGAATTTTATAGGTTGCGGGCGATCCTTTAAGAATAGCTTTAACTTTTCCTTCAGGGAGGCCGTTAATCCATACAACGCCCTTGCTGTCAGCATCAAGGATGATGTTAATGTTGGTGCTGTCGCCATCCTTATTGGCTACGGTGTATTTACCCAAAACCGGAAAAATAGCATCTGTTGTTAAAGAATCGGGCATCGGGAGCAACTCTTTCGGCTTGGGTTTATAGTTACGTGGAACTTCCGGAGTGGTAGAAACCTGAGCCATCGCAAAAGCGCTTATCAAAACGGCAACAAAGGCCAAAAAAATGTTCTTCTTCATAATTTTTTTAAAAGAGAGGGGTTATTAAAAATGGTTCAGAGATTAGCCGAAATAATTATGCCAAACTTTATTAAAACTTACTATATAACGAAGCGATTTATCAATTATTATCCGGGTAAATAAAATTACTGTTAATTATTTAGGGTGATTGTACCAAAAATAACCAACAGTAACAATAAACTTTTT
>MKRO01000137.1:12866-14784 GCA_001896965.1 Sphingobacteriales bacterium 41-5
GAAATGAAAAATTTAACGCAAACTTGAATAAAATGCAGTGGCAAATAAATAGTTACAGCGATTTAATCGTAAATTCACGCAGCAAAAACTAATCTGATGATATACAGAAAATTGTTTCTTTTGGCTTTAATCTTTACAACTTTTGCCGCTTCATCGCAAACAATGGAGACAAATCTTGCAAATTGGGCCAAAACTAATCCTATTGAAAAACTTTACCTTCACCTCGATCGCGATTCATACACCGGCGGGCAAACAATTTGGTTCAAGGGTTATTTTCTTTCAGACTACATCCCTTCTTCAAATAGTACGGCACTAAACGTGGAGTTGTTGAATGATAAATCCCAGATGGTTTTGCGAAAAGTTTTCCCGGCGTTTATGAGCGAATCCTTTGGCCAGCTTCAGTTGCCGGAAAATATTGTTTCGGGCGTTTACTTTATTAGAGGCTATTCGCCAATGATGCTCAACCAGCCCGGCCATTATTTTGTAAAGAAAATTTCAATTTTTGGCAAACAACCTAAAACTGTTTCAAAAGAAGCCGCGGCGCCCTCGGTTAATGTGAGTTTTTTCCCCGAAGGGGGCAATCTCATTTACACGCTTATGAATAATGTGGCTTTTAAAGCGGTAGATGAAAAAGGCTTGCCAGCCAACGTTTCCCTGGAAATAAGGAATAATAAAAATGAAACTATAACAACTGTTTCCAGCTCCCACGATGGGATGGGCAATTTTTCAATCGTACCTCAACTTTCCGAAACCTATTATGCTACTATTGTTAATGACGCCGCCGGGAAAAAATTTGAACTGCCTGCAGCAACAAACCGCGGGGTTACTTTAAACGTACGAAATTCAGCAAAAGGAAAACAGTTTAAAATTGAGCAACTTCCTGACCAGGAAACGTTTAAGGCGGCCTATATGATTGGTCAAATGCAAAATCAGATTGTGTTTAAGCAACCATTTTCCGGTAAAAATCTTTACGGGGGCACCATACCTACCGAAGACCTGCTTTCGGGAATTTTACAGATTACTGTTTTTAATAAAGATAACCTGCCTTTGGCCGAGCGGCTGACTTTCATCGATAATAAAGAATACGTGTTGCCGGCTACATTTAGTGCCGATACCTTAAATACCGCAGAAAGAAAGCGCAATCATTATTCCATTGCGTTGCCCGACACGATCATCGGAAATTTTTCAGTTTCAATAACCGATGCCGGCTACGAAACAACCGGGGTTCGTGATCAGAATATTTATTCCAATTTTCTGCTGTCAGGCGATTTAAAAGGGTATATCCACAATCCTTCCTGGTATTTTTTACCCGGCGATTCAAAAGCCAACGCATTAGACCTTGTCATGATGACCAACGGCTGGTCGCGGTTTAATTGGGTAGATGCGGTTAAAAACACACTGCCGCCGCCGGTTTACAAGGATCCCGGCTTTATTGCATTAAAGGGAAGGATTAATATTGAAGGAACCAAAAAGCCTTTTGCAAATAAGGATGTGCTTTATTTTCTCACCTCTTCTGACAGTGCCAACACCCGGCGATTGGGTGTTCCAAGATTTTTAGCTACGGATTCAATGGGGAATTTCAAATTGGACTCGCAGGTGTTTTTCGGAAAAATGAATGTATTGTTTGCGGATACAAAAGGTAAAAAAAGTAAGTATATAAAAGTTAAGTTAGATTCAGATTCACTTTATAAAGCTTACAGCATCCCCACCGTTCAAATACCCTTTAGAGATACGTTCAGTACCGAAACGACTGCGAAAATGACAGACTACTACAATGATTACCTGAGAGCCGAGGGATTAATGCTGGAAGGAGTAACTGTAAAAACACGCGTAAAATCTAAGCAGGAAGAATTGGAGGAAAAATACGCGAGCGGATTGTTTGCGGGCGGCATCAACTCCCGTATTTTGGATTTGAGCG
>MKRO01000138.1:0-370 GCA_001896965.1 Sphingobacteriales bacterium 41-5
AAAGCCTTCAATGCAAGTGATCCAGGTATATTAAAAGAAGTGATCGGGCCAAAAGAAATTCGCCTGTACGAAAGCCCTGAGCAACATAAAAACTGGCTGGATTGTATCATCAGTAAAAAGCAAACAATCAGCCCCGCTGAGATTGCACACCGCAGTTGCAGCGCCTGTTTGATCGCATTCGCAGCTATGAAGATGGGAACAAAATTGTATTGGGATCCCGTAAAGGAGGTGTTTAAAAATAATGTAGAGGCTAATAAATTATTATCGAGGCCACAGCGTTATCCTTACGGAACGAGCTACGTTTTAAATAAAAGAACTAAATAATTGAAGCAATTTTTGATGGGTGCTCCTCGGTTGAAGCGCGCGATGG
>MKRO01000138.1:471-3541 GCA_001896965.1 Sphingobacteriales bacterium 41-5
CAGCTGATCACAAAAAATAAACAATGACAAAAAAATTACTTCCGCTTATTGCGCTACCACTTATGATTGCATGTAACAACAATGAAAAATCCGGAGCATCCGGCGATTCATCTGCCGTAACCTTTATCACGCTTGATCCCGGCCACTTTCACGCCAGCCTCGTTCAAAAAACCATGTTCCCCGGCGTGGACAGTAACGTGTATGTTTACGCGCCCGCGGGCCCCGATCTTGACCAGCATCTAAAAAGAATTGAAGGTTTTAATACCCGTGCGGAAAACCCCACGCACTGGAACGAGATTGTTTATACAGGCTCTGATTTTTTTGAAAAAATGATTGATGAAAAAAAGGGCAACGTGGTTGTAATGGCCGGAAATAATCAAAAGAAAACAGAGTACATTTTTAAGACCGTTGATGCAGGTATGAATGTTTTAGCTGATAAGCCGATGGCGATTAACACGCAGGGATTTGAGCAATTGAAAAATGCCTTTGATATTGCGAAGCAAAAAAATGTGTTGCTCTACGATATCATGACTGAAAGATTTGAGATCAACACGATGTTGCAAAAAGAATTCTCCCACATCAAATCCGTTTTTGGCGAGTTGGAAAAAGGTACTCCCGAAAATCCGGCAGTAACAAAAGAAAGCGTACATCATTTTTACAAATCTGTAGCGGGCAGCATTTTGCAGCGCCCCGCCTGGTTTTTTGACGTAACACAGCAGGGCGAAGGCATAGTGGATGTAACAACACATTTGGTTGACATGATTCAATGGGCGCTTTTTCCCGAACAGGCGCTGGACTACACCAAAGATGTAGAACTGACTTCGGCAAAAAGATGGGCAACTCCAATGACCTTAACCGAGTTTGCTGATGTTACCAAAATGCCGGCGTTCCCTGATTATCTTAAAAAAGATGTTACCAATGATTCGGTGTTGAACGTGTTCAGCAATGGCGAGATTAACTATAAACTGAAAGGTGTGAATGCCAAAGTTTCCGTGATTTGGGCTTACAAAGCGCCAGATGGCACAGGCGATACCCACTACTCCACCATGCGTGGAACCCGCGCCAATCTTATCATTCGGCAGGGCAAGGAACAAAACTACAAACCCGTTTTGTACATTGAACCTGTTAAAAAAGGAGATGCTTCTTTTGAAAAAGATTTAACTGATGCATTAAAAACCGTATCAGGAAAATACGCCGGGGTGGATATTAAAAAGGTGGCAAACGGCTGGCAGGTTGTAATACCCGAAAGCTACAACGTAGGCCACGAAGCGCATTTTGGCCAGGTTACTGAGAAATATTTGCAATACCTCAAAGAGGGCAAGCTCCCCGAGTGGGAAGTACCGAATATGATCACAAAATATTATATCACCACAAAAGCGCTTGAAATGGCATCGCAATCCGCGCCAAATAAATAATGATGATCCTGATTTCAGATTTATATCAAATATTTAAAAATTTAAAAATGCCAACTCCCTACTCCCGGTTTCGGCTTAGCTCAGCGAACGGGCGAGCGGAAGGTGGCAAGGTGCTCCGTGTCACTTTGTGCCTTTGTGCCTTAGTGGCAATATTTGCAAATTCCGCCGGCGCCCAACGTATCGCTACTTTACAAGTCACCACAAAAGGCACGGAGAACTATGCGATCCCAATGCAGACAATCCTTGATGCCATTACACTTTTGCCTGACAGTGTTTTGCGGTTGCAGGAAATCTCCGCAGGTAAAAATCAATCTGTGCCGTTTCAAATAGAAACCACGGCAAATGCCAGAATCCTAAACTGGCTCGTAAGCCCATCCAAACAAAAGGTAAGGATCTTTGAACTTATAAAAGGAAAAAATGCTGAGGCAAAACCGGCTATGCATGCGGGGCTGAATGACGGCGAATTGATTTTATCAAACGGAACAAACCCGTTGCTCCATTACGTTTATAAAACTGTTTATCCGCCACAGGGCATCGATACCAATTATAAGCGAAGTGGTTTTATTCACCCGTTGTTAACGCCACACGGCCAAACGTTAACATGGGTGCAACCCAAAGACCATTATCACCACTATGGTTTATGGAACCCGTGGACACATGTTTTGTTTGAAAAAGATACGCTTGATTTTTGGAACCTGAAAGATAAAAAAGGAACGGTTCGTTTTGCAGGGTTTGGCGGCATTTATTCCGGCGATGTATTCAGCGGCTTCACCACTTTGCATGAGCACGTTGCTTTTAAAAAAGACGGCACTCAAAAAATTGCGATCAACGAATTGCAAACTGTGAAAACATACAGTGCCGGTAATAACAGTAATTATTATTTCATGGATGTGAGCATTGAGTTAAGTTGCGCCTCCGAAAGCCCGGTGAAGCTGTTAGAATACCGCTACGGCGGAATTGGTATTCGTGCAACGGAATTGTGGAACAAGGACAATAGCATGACCCTCACGTCAGAAGGCAAAGACCGCAAAGCGGCAGATGGCAGCACGGCCCGCTGGTGCCTCACGCAGGGCCGGTTGGGCAACGATTACGGCGGATTAGTCATGATGAGTTATCCTGCCAATTATAACCATCCCGAGCCTTTGCGTGTGTGGCCTGAAAATTCCAATAAACGCGGCGATGTATTTTTAAATTTTTCACCTACAAAAAATAAGGACTGGTTATTAGAGCCAGGCAAGAGCTATTTACTAAAATACAGGTTCTTAATTTTTAATGATAAAATCGGCAAAAACGAATCGGAAGAAGCTTGGCAAAGCTTTGCAAAGCCGCCGCTGGTGCGAATTGTAAGCAGCGAAAGGCAATAAGCGTTTTCGTCATTTCAACGAATTTTTTGAAAGAAAATCTGGAGAAACTTGCTCTGCAATATTTTTTACTCCACATGATTCCTTTTCGAAATGAACCATAAAATTGAAACATCTCTAAAATCAAAAATGAAAAAAATCTTCTTACTCGTTCTGGCAGCCTTTTCTTTACTTCCTGCGTTTTCGCAGCAAAACGTAAACTGGAAAAAAGTAAAAGTTTTAGTGTACACAAAAAACGGCAAAGGCTATGTGCATGAAAATATTCCGTATGCCGCAAAAGCCATTCAGGATTTC
>MKRO01000138.1:3706-10443 GCA_001896965.1 Sphingobacteriales bacterium 41-5
TTCGTAGGCATTCATTCTGTAACCGGTACTGAGCGCAAATGGGAGTGGTTTAAAATGATGCTGGGCGGAACTTTTTCGTGGCACGCACTTTATCAAAAATTCACGGTGCGCGTCATTAACACAGGTCATCCGTCTATGAAGGGCACACCTGCCGTTTGGGAAAAAGAAGATGAATGTTATTTTGCGAAAGAAATGTACCCGGGGCCGCAAACCCTTATGGTGAACGACTTTTCAACGATTGATACTTCTAAAGCCAAACAAAAAGAACTGCTTGCAAAGAATGCGGGAAACTATGCAAAATATTATCCCGCTGCCTGGGCTTATGATTTTGACGGTGGTTACACCTGGTGCACCACACTCGGCCACGATAAAAAAGATTATGCCGATAAAACCTACCTCAGCCACATTTGGGGAGGCATCAGCTATATTGCAAGCCGTGTAAAAAATATTAATTTTTCAAAAGCGTATGCAAAGCATCGTGATGATGCAGTGAGGTGGTAACAGTGTTATTCATTAAAAATGTAATGCCCGCTACACTGGATGCGGGCATTATTATTTTATAGTCTTTTCAGGTGATATTTTGTGTAACGTTAGAACTCGGGTAGTAGATTTCGGGATTATTAATATCTGTTACCAATCAATACGCCTGTATACACAAGGCTTTGATATGTGTTTCTGACGGCCTTTTCAATAGGCGTACCCGAGGCATTGATGCAGATTAATGCATTAAAAATTTCCTTGAGCTTCTCATCCTCTTCAACCCTTCCTGCAACGGCTACCACTGGGATATTAAATTCCTTTGCCGCAAACGCAACGCCAAAAGGCGCTTTGCCATCCAACGTTTGATTATCAATTACTCCTTCACCGGTGATTATTAAATTGGCGTTTCTGATCTGGTTTTCAAAATCAATCATATCTAGGAAAGTACTAATCCCGTCAACGGCGCTTGCGTTACAAAAGGCGCACAAGGCCGCCGCTACACCTCCGGCTGCGCCGCTGTGAGGCATTTCGCTCATTCTTTTTCTGGTGGTTTCAAAAACAATGTCATCTAACCTTGTCAGCGATCTCTCTAAAAATTTTACGTCAGACTCGTCTGCTCCTTTTTGAGGGCCAAACACTGCTGCAGCGCCGTTTGATCCCAGCAGTTTATTCTTAACATCACACAATATCGAAAATTCAACATCTCTTAATCGCTTATCCAAATCCCTGCTGTCAATCATTTCAAGGTCAGCCAAACCCAACGGCAGTTCCTCAATAACTATATTACTATTTTTTAGAAATTTAATGCCCAGCTCCTGTAAAATACCCGTTCCGCCGTCAACCGTAGCACTACCGCCAATACAGAGAATTATTTTTTTTGCACCGGCATCCAGTGCAGCTTTTATCATCGTACCCGTTCCGCGGGTATTTGCCAAAAGCGGGTTGTATTCGTTCAAATTTAACAATCGCAAGCCTGATGCATCTGCAAGTTCAATAATGGCTGTTTGATCGTCGGTCAATCCAAAAGCCGTATCAACAGGGCGTTGCAGGGCATCAACTGCTTTGCAATGAATTTCTTTTGCGCCAAGGTGTTGCCTTAAGATTTTCCCGGTTCCGTCACCCCCATCGCCCACAGGGCAACACGCAACAGTTCCTTTGAAGCCGCTTTGCAAAATGCCTTCGTGCAATGCCTTCGCCACTTCATCGGCGGGCAAACTGTTTTTAAAAGCGTTAGGAGCGATGACGATTTTCATAAACGCACACCCGATTTTCACTGGGTATTATTTTGTGGTAGATTTCTTTTTGGCTGATTTAGGCTTTGGCTTGTAAGCGGTTTCATATTTTTTTATCCAGTCTTTTACAGTTACCTTTTTCATTAATTGGCCAATAAGTTTGTAAGGAATTTCATCAGGTTTTTTAAAACGAACACAACTTTTTCCCATGTCCAATTTGTGTTTACTATGCTTTGGATATTCACCCACAAACCAGTTCAACAAATCGGCATCAGCATAAACGCCCATGTGATAAAAATTAATAGAATCTTTTTGCGAAGCAATACCCGCGAACGGAAGCGGTTCACTGGGCTTGCAATGGTAACCGTCAGGGTAAAGTTTGTGCGGGACAACATAACCCAAACCACCATAACTGATAGCTGCTTCAAAACCCTTGGGGAGGTTCTTTATAATCACATTGTGCAACTTGTTAAATGAATCTTTCCTTTCTTCGGGAACATTTGCCAGAATTTCTTCAACAGTTTTTCCATTGGCTTTCATAATTAATTTTTTTAGTTTAAAACGATCTACAATAAATGGGTCAACAGCCCGTCTCTTAATTTCGGCTCAAACCAGGTGCTTTTTGGCGGCATTACTTCGCCGCTATCGGCAATATCAAATAATTGCTGAATGGTAACAGGGTATAAACTGAACGCCACCTTCATTTCTCCACTGTCAACTCTTTTTATTAACTCATCCAACCCCCTGATGCCCCCAACAAAATCAATGCGCTTATCTGTGCGCTGGTCTTTAATTCCAAGCAGCGGGTCTAAAATATTTTTTGCAAGAATGCTCACATCCAATACGCCGATTGGGTCAGAGGTATAGGTATCGCTCTTTGATTGCAGGCAATACCAATTACCATTTAAATACATGCCAAATTCATGAAGTTGTGATGGCCGGACAGCTTCAACACTTTGATGAATGTCAAAATCTTTTTTCAATGTGGCTAAAAATGACGTTTCTGTGTGACCATTCAAATCCTTCACTACTCTGTTGTAATCCATAATAGCGAGTTCCCCGGCGGGGAAAATTACCGTGAGGAAAAACTTCGCATTTTCGCTATCGGGCAATTCTTTACTCACCTTTGCCGCTGACGCTGCGCGATGGTGGCCGTCAGCGATATAAGTGGCGGGTACTTTTTCTTTAAAAATATTTGTAATTGTTTCGATCGTTGCATCTTCATTCACCACCCAAACCGTGTGTTGAATACCGTCGTCTGCCGTAAAATCATATTCAGGTTCATGAGTGTTTTTCCAGTTGTTCACTAGTTCATCCATTTCGGCCACGTTATTATATGCCAGGAACACTTTACCCGTTTGTGCTTTTGTTGTAGAAATATGTTCAATGCGGTCTTTCTCTTTTTCCGGTCTTGTAAACTCGTGCTTTTTTATCACATTATTAAAATAATCATCCACCGATGAAACACAAACCAGGCCTGTCTGGCTGCGTCCATTCATCACCAATGTATAAATATAGTAGCAGGGTTTTTCTTCCACAGCCAGAATGCCCTCGTCCTGAAACTTTTGAAGGTTCTCCTTCGCTTTGTTATAAACTTCCTCTGTATGAATATCAATTTCATCCGGTAAATCCACTTCCGATTTGGTGATATGTAAAAAAGATGCCGGGTTGCCACGGACCGCTTCTTTTGCCTCTGCGCTGCTCAGCACATCATAAGGTTTTGAAGCCACTTTAACAGCCAGTTCTTTTTTCGGCCTCAATGCTTTGTAAGGTTTAACCGTTGCCATTTTTGAATCATTAAATGTGTTTGTTCAGCGCTTATTTTTTACACCGGCTGAAGAATATACATTGACTTTTTTTGCCGCCTGTTACGGGCAGGCATCGTGCAATTGATCAGTAGGATTTTGGCAGCTGAAATCCCGTAAAGTTAAATCTTTTTGTTTTATGAAAAACCTATCCGATATGTTGAACACCTGTAAACTCCAACTCCTAAAATTTGTTTGATGTTTTCAACAACTTTTCTATTCAATGCTTATACCTTTCCCTCTGTTTCCACCACACCGCCCGTAACCGTGTACTTCATGGCGTCGCCCGCGGTAATGTTCTCAATCGCTCTTACCCTGTTTTTTGGTAAAATATATAATTGCCCCGCGAAGTTGTAAGCCTGCGGTACATACACGCCTACCATCTCCGCACCCATGTTGAATTTTTCCATTTCGTCATCGGTTAAAAACCCCACAATCCACACATCATTGTTGAAAACATTTGCCAGCACGGCTTTGGTGAATTTTTTCTTATCACCTGCAAAAGCCTGAAAAAAATCCTTTACCGATTTATACAAAATTTTAATGCCGGGTGTGCGTTCGAGCCAATGGTCAAAGAAATTGATGACACTTTCCATAATAAAATAACTGCTGATCCATCCCATGAAAATGATAAAGCCGATCACTATTAAAAAACCAATGCCCCGATAGGTTACAAACGGCCGCAGAAAACTGTCGATCCAGTCAAATACCCAAAAAAGTACGTAACCGGTTATCGCGATCGGCGCTAAAATTAAAACGCCCTGCATAAAATAACGGAAGAGGGTTTTTAACAATCCGTCTTTTTCTCCAGAGAAAGGATGGTATTTCATAGGATGCAAGATAATATTTACCGTCAATTTAAAGTAATCGGTTATTTAAAACGTCTTTACTAAAGATTTTCTGAATGTACTTTGAATGATGAGGTAAGCGTTGAAAATTTTACAGGATCTTTAAATGTAACTGACGCCATCCGGCCTTAATTTTCTACCATTCACCGAAAAGGGGAGTTGCGTTAGAAAATTTGCGCTTAATCTTGCATCGCTCTTTGATAATAAAAAATTAACGCAGGAAACTTTTGCAGTTTAATTAGTTTCCGTAGTTTCGCTGCCCGAAATGGAAGATTTACAGGATAACAAAACAAGAATAGCCCTCAAAGCGCTCGAGCTTTTTATGATGTACGGCATCCGGCGCGTTAGCATGGATGAGATTGCCGTTGGCCTGGGCATGAGTAAAAAAACCATCTACAACTATTTTAAGGACAAAGATGAATTGGTGAATCAAGTGGTTCATTCCGTTCTTGGTAAAAATCATAACGCTAATAAAGCCGGAAAAAAACTGGCAAAGAACGCGGTACATGAAGTTTTTATGGTGATCGGGCAAACTACCGAGCTATTTAGCAGGATGAATCCTTTGCTGATGTATGACCTTAAAAAATATCATCCTGCCGCTTACAAAGCCTTTTTGGATTACAAAACAAAAGTCCTCTACGTTATACTGAAAAATAATATTGAATGGGGTATTACCGATGGATTATTCAGAGATGACATGAATTTGGAGATCATCGTGCGTTACAGGCTTGAAACTGTTATGGTTCCCTTTGCGCCTGAAATATACAGGTTTGCAAACGTGAGCATCGATAAAACCTATGAGGAATTGTTTTATCTTTTTTTATACGGGATATCCACTCCAAAGGGGTATCAATTAATTAATAAATACAGAAGGGAAATTTTAAAAAATAGCGGGAATGAGAAGAAATAGTTTCATAATTATAGCCCTGTTGATATTGGTTTTTAATAAAGCCAACGCCCAGCAACCCGTAACCACAGATATTCAAACACATCATTTTTCGTTGCAGGAAGCGATTGCTTATGCTGAAAAGAACAATGTTCAGGTAAAGAATGCGCTATTAGACGTTCAACTGCAGGAACAACAGAACCGTGAAGTAACCGGCTCTGCCTATCCGCAAATAAGTGGTAACGGCCAGCTTACCTACAATGCCAAGCTGCCGGCCAGTTTAGTGCCGGCTGAATTTTTTGGTGGCCAGCCGGGAGAGTTTGCAAGGCTTGTTTTTGGTGTGAAATGGACCTCAACCGGCGGCGTTTCACTAAGCCAGCTACTTTTTGACGGACAGGTTTTTACCGGCCTTCAGGCAAGAACTACGCTGATAGAGTTCAGGGAAAAAAATGCGGAGGTAACGAGGGAGCAAATTCGGGCTAACATCACCAAAATTTATTACCAGCTGGTAGTAAGCAAAAGGCAGATTGAATTACTCGATTCAAATATCGCCCTGATTAACAAGCTCAGGCGCGATATGAAAATTATGTACGATAATGGTTTCGCCGAAGGCATTGATATTGACAAACAGGATGTAAGACTGGCCAACCTCAAATCAGCTAAAACAACTGCTTTAAACCAGATCAACAACGGCTATCTCGGCCTGAAGGTTTTAATGGGCATGCCGGTGCAGGATGAACTGGTGCTTACAGATCATATCTCTGATGATGACATTAAAGAAGGGGTTTTGGAGGCAATGAATTTCGATTATACTCAAAGAAGAGATTACCAGTACGCTTTAATGGGTGAGAAATTGGGTGAGTACGACATTCAGCGTTATAAATACAGTAAGCTGCCGCAACTCTCGTTGAGCGGGTATTATAACCAAATGGCACAAAGCAATAAATTCGATATTTTTTCGGGGCACTCTTATTGGTCGCCGGTTAGCGCCATATCATTAAATCTTCATATTCCAATATTTAACGGGTTCTCTACAAATGCCAAAATTGAGCAGGCAAAGATTAAACTTCGCCAAACCCAAAATAATATTGATGCCTTAAAACTGAACATCGACAGGGAAATTCAAACTGCGGTGAACGATTTCAAATCGGCGATTGAAGACCTCGATTACCAAAAGAATAATATGGCCCTGGCGCAAAAAGTTTACGATCAAACTAAAAAGAAATACGAAATAGGTACCGGTTCACAGCTTGAAATAAACCAGGCGCGGGTGGATTTAGAAACCGCTCAAACAAATTACTACAATGCTTTGTACAATGCAGTTGTAGCGAGGGTTGACTTCCTAAAAGCAACCGGAAAATTATAACCAAACAAAACAAAAAACATTTTTATGAACCATATCACTAAGTCATTTTTTCTATTTGCGTTAGTTGTTGCAATTGCTTCCTGCGGTGGCGGAGGAAAAGAAAAGGGCAAACTCGGCGAT
>MKRO01000138.1:10497-11480 GCA_001896965.1 Sphingobacteriales bacterium 41-5
TAAACGAAAAAATCGCAACACTTGTCACCGAGATCGGGCAATTAGATTCAACCGCCGTAAAGGCAAAACTGGTCAACGTGGAAACGATTGGCGGCGGTACCTTTAACCATTACATCGATTTACAGGGAAAGATAGATGCGAAGAACACGGCTTATGTGGCGCCAAAAATGCCGGGCGTTGTTCGTGCCATTTATGTACAGAAGGGAAGTTTTGTGCGGAAAGGCCAAACAATCCTAAAACTGGATGATGCTGTTGCGCGTCAACAGGTAGCCGCCGCAGCCCAGCAAACCGGTGCCATAAGGTCGCAGCTAAATCTTGCAAAAACGTCATTACAACGGCAGCAAAATTTGTGGGATAATAATATCGGTACAGAGATGCAGGTCATTCAGGCCAAGGCTAACGTGGAAACAATCACAAGCCAGTTAAGGGCCGCCGAAGCACAGGTGGGAATGGCAAGGGAGCAACTGGATTTTTCAAATGTACGGGCCGACATCAGCGGGGTTATTGATCAGGTTAACGTGCGGGTGGGAGAGCAATTCACCGGCGTAACTGCTACGGGCCCGCAAATCTCAATTGTAAATACCTCTGTTTTAAAATTGATGGTTCAGGTTCCTGAAACTTATATCAGCAGCGTAAATGTGGGTACGCCAATTGTAATCACGCTGCCTGATGCGAACAACAGGGTTATCAATTCAAAAGTTTCGGTGGCAAGCAAATTAATAGACCCGGTTTCAAGAACATTCACGATTGAGGCAAATGTTCCTTCTGATCCGGCAATCAGAGCGAACCAGATTGCCAAGGTTCAACTACAGGAATACTCAAGGGGTAACGCCATCACCGTTCCTTTGAATACTTTGCAAACTGACCAGGAAGGTAAATACGTGATGGTGGCCGTAACGGAAAATAAAAACTTAGTGGCCCGTAAAAAGCGTGTCATCACGGGAAATCTTTCGGGCGACAGGCTCGAAATAAAATCAGGGCTG
>MKRO01000139.1:0-5521 GCA_001896965.1 Sphingobacteriales bacterium 41-5
CGTTGTTGTCAAATCTTGGGTAGTCAATGTTTCGGGAACCGGAGGCTGTTTCAGCGTTTCCGCCATTTTTTACATAGAAACGGCTTTGAATTTGAGAGATGCCACGTATCGTAAACGCGGTGCTCTGCGGTGTTGTGAAGCTAAGATACTCTCTTGCTTCTATTCCATCCTTTAACGCGGGTGAGGCCGGCATACCAATATATCGTTTTGTATATTTTTGATAGGCAGGGTCAGTTGCATAACCGGGGTAGTATTTTGCCAACGTATCGGCAAACCTGTCGTTGTCCGGATTATTGTTTCCGCCTCCAAATCCGTTCTTTCTTACGAATAAGGGAAGCCTGGGGTCGCTGTTAGTTGACAAAAATGTAACAAACGCGTTTGATGCTGTATATTGATAGGTAAGTACTGCCGTATCCCAGGTATCATTATTATGTTCCAGATTGTGGAAATAAACGCATGACTCATCGTTGTTTGAAATGATGCCGCCGGGGTTCGCTAAAACTTCGGTCAATACAGACTGAAAATGGGCGTTATCGGCTTTTTCAAAACGCTGCGCCATTTTAATGCGAAGCGTGTTACCAAATTTTATCCATTTCGCAACATCGCCCTGATAGAAGTAATCGTTGTTGCCAAGGGCCACCTGATTGGGCGCATTGCTCTGCAAGGAAGCCACTCCGGCTTTTACTGTAGAGTCGAACGATTTGTAAATATCATCAAACATATCATAGGCCGGTGAGTTATTACCTTCAAGGCCTTTTAGCGCATCCCTGTAAGGAGCTGCGCCGTGTGTGTCGAACAACAGCCAGGCCTCATAGGTTTGTAAAATTCTGGCGATTGCTCCTATATTTCCATACCTCTCTTTATCCACGCGGTTTGGAATCACCACGTCATTCAGATACTTAAGTTTATTACCATATTTTGTATAATAGTAATTGTAATAAGGAAGATAGGGGGCAGGGTTATTAGCTCTTGTGGGGTTCGCGTATATCCCTTCGGCGCCACCTGTATTTGCCACAATGTATTGCATGTAAGACATTACGCCGCCGTATTTGCCCATCAAATCGGCCCGGGAAGCGTTATTCCAGTTCTCGGTGGCATTTGTGAATACGAATTTGGGATCCGTACTAACTAAAAGCTCCTCATTTGTATTCATTTCTGTCATGCTCTTTTTACAACTTCCCAGGAAGATGATAAGCACAGCAGCCATGATTAAATTAAAATATTGTTTCATTTTCATTTATTTAGAATTTAATATTGAGCGTGACTGCAAAATTGCGTGAATAAGGCACACCGCCATATTCGTACGGAGTTAAAGGGTTTGTTGATTGAATAGATTCCGGATTCAATTTTGCTTTAAGGCCGTTATAGATGTAGAATGGATTGCGTACAGAGAAAGCTATTCTGGCATAATCCATTTTCACTTTGCTGAGAATAGATGCAGGTATTTTATAACCAAGGGTCATTTCGCGCATGATCGCCCAGCTATTGTTCATGATTGGATCTTGTACGTTGGCGCCCCAGCCAAAGTTCCACCAATAATAGGTTTTTCCCATCATCGGGTTGATTAAGCCGCTTTCAACAGCTTCTTTGTAAGTTTTGCCACCAACGTCAACCGGTTTTGAAGGATCGGCTTTTGAAGGTGCGGTTGCATCGTCTGCAAACACGGCATCAATCATAATACCATCATAAACTGTTTCTCCTTTGTAATTTACCCTTGCGATACCACCGTGAGCCTGGTCGCGTCCATAAAGTGTTTCTTCAAGGGAGCCTCTTGACATGGCGTATTTGTAAGAGTGGGAAAAGAACTGTCCGCCAAAACGTCCATCGGCCTGTACGTAAAGGTCAAAGCCTTTGTAATACAAACTTGAATTGATACCGCCCACGAAATCAGCTTCAATTTTTCCGAGGGTCTTTCTTTCCTTAATGCCCATGTCAGCTTCAGTAAGATAAGCGTACGTATAAGCAGCATTTGGACTTCCATAAGGGCCTGTGTAATCAATAATCCTTTTACCATTTCTTGGGTCGTTAGGATCACTTTCATTTTTGAAAAGTGCCGGTGCTGATGCATAGGCATTGTTATAGCCGCTCGTAATAACACCGAATGGTCCGTTTTCATAAGCCCAAATTTCCGGTCCCGCATCGGCGCTACCCATTAATTGCCATTCCTTAACGTCGGGATGCAATTTGATGATCTTTCCTCTGTTACGCGTGTAGTTCACTGATACCGTCCATCTCAAATCGCTGGTTCTTATCGGGTCAGCGTCTAATTGCAACTCAATACCTTGGTTTTGAATATTACCGGCATTGATTCTTCTGGAAGTAGCGCCGGCTTCTATTACACTACCAACCGAAAGGATCTGATTAAATGTGTTGGTTTTATAATAGGTGAAGTCTAACCCTATCCTGTCTCTTAAGAACCTCAGGTCAGTACCCAGTTCAATTGATTGTTGAATCTCCGGTTTTAAATTCAGGTTAGGCAAAGTACCAATATTGGGATTTGCGGTGATGATGCTACCACGGTTTTGGTCAAATGTACCACCCTGAGAAAATCCGCCCGCTCCCTGGCTTGTGGCATAAGCACCTGTACCCATACCCACGCGTGATATAGAAGCCCTTAACTTACCAAAGGAAATTGCATCCGGTAAGCCATCGCGGTAAGTATCGGTGAACACCCATGACAAGTTAGCTGATGGATAAAAAACCGACCAGTTACTTTGTCCGCCCTGAATCCAATCAGGATAGATGAGGGAAGAATTCCAGTCGTTTCTTCCGGTCAATTCAAGGAACAATTGATTTTTCCACGCAAGGTTTAATATACCGGAAAGGCCGATTACCTGATAGTTGGGTTTTGTATAGTTAAATGTAGGGAAGATTGGATTTACCGAATTGGCAAACGCAAATAATCCCGGAACAATTAAGCCACCATTCGTTCCTTTGCCCCAACTTTCATTTTTCGAGTTACCATAAACTTCGTTTGCGATCTTAAAGTTTACCTCTAAATCATCCTTCATCAGGCTTTTGTTCATATCCAATAAAAAGAGGAAGTTGTAATTGCCGTTTCTGCTACCGCTGATACCATAATAGCCGCCACCGCTAAGGTAAGGCCCGCCACCATACTCTGTTCTTCTTCCCTGAACGTTGTAGATATTGTAGTTAGCTTTTGCGCTTGCTGCTATGCCCGGGGCGATCTGTGCTCTCAACTGGAGGTTTGTCAGTACACTCTCTTCATTTCTTGTTTCGTCATAGTAATCCATCCTGTGCAGGAAGTTTGCAATCGTACCGTAGATGGGCTGTGATTTGATTGCGTTTGTTACGCTATCGCGGTAATTCTTATAGAAATTAGCCAGGTCAAAACTACGCGGCATATAATAGGTTGTCATCAAAGCAAGGTTTTGGCCTTCTCTGTAAAAACCCTGATCGTAGGCATTTTTGGCCTTTGATCTTGTATAGTTAAGTCCAAAATCAACTGAGAAGATTTTGCTTATCTGACCATTTGTTTTAAAACTTACCGCGTCCCTGGTGAATTTGTTATTTTTCAGTACGCCTACATTGTCGGTTCTTGAATAAGAAAGCCTGAAAACAGCTTTTTCGCTACCACCGTTAATGGCAACGTTGGTATTAAGGTAATTACCATTTTGGTATAAAGCTCTCCAGTTATCAGGATGCGCAACATATGGGGTTTTTCTTCCACCGAGGTCGTTTTGATCCTGCATGGAGCCGTCCATCGCCGGTCCAAAGCTGTTTGTAGTGTTGTTCTGTATATTGCCATCAGCCCTGAATCCGCCCTCAAATCCATTATGAGGAGAGCCGGATCCATAAGTATTTTGAAGCTCGATATGAGGAGCATAAATTTTTTGAACCTGGTAGGTTTGCGACAATTCAACACCTAATCCTTTTCGGGAATGACCGCTTTTTGAAGTGATCACGATGGCACCGTTTGCACCACGGGACCCGTAAAGAGCTGTTGCAGCCGCCCCCTTCAAAATGTTGATGCTTTCATAATCATCAGGGTTTAAGTTTTTTAATTGAGAGCCCCAGTCTTTCCCACCGTAGGTGTCAGTAATGTTATTTTCCATTACGATACCGTCAATTACGAAAATTGGCGAGTTGTTTTTGTCAAGTGACTTGGCGCCCCTGATCGTAATACTTGAAGATGATGTTACACCTGAGGTTCCGATCGCGTTAATATTAACACCGGCAACTTTACCCTGTAGGGCGTTAACGACGTTTATAGTGTTGGTTCTGGCAATTTCCTCCGGCTTAACTGAGGATGTTGAGTAACCCAGCTCTTTTTGTCGTCTTCTGATACCAAGGGCTGTTACCACAACCGTTTCCATCTGGTTATCCCCACGCACCATTACAATGTTCAACGTGGTTTGAGCGGCAACATTAATGGTTTGATTTACGAATCCAACTCCTGTGAATTCTAAAACCGGATTAGCGCCAGAAACGGCAACCGAAAATGTTCCATTTTCGCTCGTGAGGCCGCCTGTAGTGGTCCCTTTTAGTAGATAGGATACGCCAGCTAAAGGCGCTCCCTGTTCGTCCATTACTGTTCCCGTTACCGTCCGTTGTTGGGCTTGTGCAAAAATTGCCAAACAACTCATAAGAATCGAAAACAGCAGTTGTTTCATTGTTCCCTTCATATTTGCTTTTTTTGATTTTGAAAAAAAATTATACCAAAGATTTGTGTTTATTTTTCGTATTTGTTTTTATGTGATGGAGCTGCCTTAGGTTTTCATAATTTTCCATTACCAAAGCTGCAGCTCCAACCAGCTCACCATCATACCCCAGAGTTGAAATTTTAATCTCTGTGTCTTCGGCAATTTTAGGGATACAGTGTTCATTAATTGCCTGTTGAATAGGCGCTATCCACACTTTGCCGGCAAGCGAGCCAAGGCCGCTTATCACGATCAGTTCAGGGTTTAAAAGATGAATTAAAATAGCAACACCACGCCCAATATTGTAAGCCGAATCTGACAGCGCCTCAATGGAGAAACGATCACCCATTTGCGCGGCCTCAATTGTTTTCTTTGCAACGGTTTCAATATCACCTTTCGCCATATTTTTTATAACGGAGACTTTCCCGTTTTGCAATCCTTTAATAACTTTTTGAGCAACAACAAGCAGCGATGTTTCAGTTTCAAGGCAGCCGTATTTGCCACAACTGCATTGTTTGTTGTTATCAAAAATGGGGATGTGGCTGAACTCTCCGGCGAAACCCTGGTTTCCCCTGAATAGTTTTCCATCTGCTATAATGCCCAATCCCACGCCCCATCCAATGTTAATCACCATTACATGATCTTTATTTTTTGCAGCGCCCCATTTTAGTTCTGCCAGGGCAATTAAACTTGAGTCGTTATCAATCAAAACCGGAATACCGATTGCTTCCTCGATTGCTGAAACGACGGAGCCGGATGCCGGTTGAAGAAAGCTATGGTTTATCCCTTTTTTCGGATCCACAAAACCGGGCATGCCAATACCAATGCCAATTATTTTATCGGCAGGGATTTTATTTTTT
>MKRO01000139.1:5571-6728 GCA_001896965.1 Sphingobacteriales bacterium 41-5
ATTCGCGAGTTTAAGATCAAACTTTTCAACCTCGCCAACATATTTATTTTCCGATGAAATTAAAGCGATCCTGGTAATCAGCTGATCCATCGCTACAGAAACTACATAAAATAACTCTAACGGCAGTGAAAATACCTGCGGCCTTCTGCCGCCCGTGGAACTTGCATAACCACTTTCCATTAGCTGGCCCGAACTCACCATTTCGTTAATGTATTGGGTTGTTAGCGGCACACTTTTACTTATCGATTCACTCAACTCGTTGCACGATAATTCTTTTGAAAAGAAGAGGGTTTTAATGATCTTTCGCTTTAGATTGTCCTTTTTCGCATTAACAGGGGCAAGCATAGATGTGTTTTTAGAGTAATAACCCAAATTTTGTGTGAAGTTAAGGATCTTTTTATTATATTTACAAAACTTTATAAAAAATTTAGATAACTTTTACTTAACATATTGAAAATGAACGTCAAATTTTTTTTAACGGTTGCAGCGATTTTGGTGTCTGACATAATAATGGCCCAGCATAATTATGTAATGATTACGCCAGCCGATACACCGGATGATATTATCCGCAAAGCGGCAAACATAAGGCCTGCAGAAAGGCAATTGAGGTGGCAGCAATTAGAGTTGACTGCGTTTTTTCACTTTGGCGTGAATACTTTTACCGGCAGGGAGTGGGGAACAGGAAAAGAAGATCCGAAAATTTTTAATCCTACGGAGTTGAACGCCGAACAGTGGGTTACAACCGCAAAGGATGCGGGTTTTAAGCAAATCATTATTACGGCAAAACATCACGATGGTTTTTGTTTATGGCCCACAAAAACTACCAAACATTCCGTACAAAGCAGTCCCTGGAAAAACGGGCAGGGCGACGTGGTGCGTGATGTGGCAAACGCCTGCAAAAAATATGATATTGGATTTGGGGTTTATTTGTCGCCCTGGGATATGAACGCGCCGATTTACGGCACTGATGCATACAATGATTTTTTTGTAGAACAGTTAACAGAGTTGCTTACCCGGTATGGAAATGTTGATGAGGTTTGGTTTGATGGCGCCAATGGCGAAGGGCCTAACGGCAAAAAGCAGGTGTACGATTTTGTAAGGTGGTATCAACTGATACGAAAACTGCAACCACAGGCCGTTATCGCCATAATGGGCCC
>MKRO01000139.1:6764-8790 GCA_001896965.1 Sphingobacteriales bacterium 41-5
ACCGGCGTGGGCCGCGAACAGGAGTGGAGCGTGGTACCCGCTGATAATATGGATGCCGAATCAATTGCTGCATCCTCTCAGCAGGATCAGGTTTTTAAACCCATGGGCGATATGAGAGGTGATGATATTGGTAGCCGTAAAAAAATATTGAACGCGAAAGGTTTGGTTTGGTACCCGGCTGAAACGGATGTCTCCATCAGGCCGGGATGGTTTTATCATGAAAACGAAGATGGAAAAGTAAAAACACCTAAACATCTCAATGATATTTATTACACTTCCGTAGGAATGAATGGCGTGCTGTTGCTGAATATTCCTCCTGATAAACGCGGCCTGGTTCATGCAGCCGATATTAAAACTTTACAGGGATGGGAGGAAATTCGTACGCAAACATTTTCCAACAATCTTTTGAAACAAGCTAAGGTAAAGGGTTTGGGATGGTTGAAACGTAAAAAGCTTTTTGATGAAAACGACGGAACGCATTACACCACAAAGCGAAAAGCCGATAAAGCGACCATTGAATTTAATCTAAAAAGCGCGGTCACCTTCGATGTGCTTGCGTTGCAGGAAAATATAAAACTTGGCCAGAGGGTGGAAAAGTTTTCAGTTTATTACAATAATAATGGCACCTGGAAAAAATTCACTGAAGGCACCACGATCGGTTACAAAAGGTTGTTGCGTTTTAATAAAGTAACAGCCAATAGAATTAAACTCGAAATTGAGTCATCGCGTTTAAATCCTTATCTGGCGGAAGTGGGATTATATTTACAACCTGTGATTCAATAGTGATTTCAATTAATTTTTTAAGCACCATGCAGTATGAATAGATCAATCATCTTTTTATTTTTATTATTTTCTTTTCAATTTTTGTACGCGCAGGAAGCCGTCAACATTATTCCCAAACCCGTTTCTTTACATGTAAAGAAGGGCTCTTTTTTGATTGATCGGTTTACCACGCTAAAATTGCCCGAAAGCAGAGAGATGGGTTCCGCAGCAAATTTTTTCGTGCAATCCATAAAAGATATTTCGGGAATCAGCCTGCCTTTTAATAAATCTTTTAAAAAAGTAATTGAACTAAAAATTGATAAAATTGCAGTCCCTCAAAGCGAAGGTTACAGGCTTTCTGTTTCACCTGAAAAGATATTGATCACTGCAAATTCAAACCAGGGCATTTTGTATGGTATGCAAAGCCTGTTACAAACTTTGCCTGCAATCCGCACCAATGCGGCGCTTGAAGTGCCCGCCATGGAAATTGAAGATTATCCCCGTTTTAAATATCGCGGCCTGCACCTGGATGTAAGCCGTCATTTCTTTTCGCCCGAAACTGTAAAAACTTATATTGATCTGATCGCAAAGTATAAACTCAATACATTTCACTGGCATTTGATTGATGACCAGGGCTGGCGCCTCGAAATAAAAAAATATCCTAAACTAACTGCAGTAGGCGCATGGCGTGTCAACAGAAATCACAAGGATTGGGATCGGCGTGAAATTATGCAACCCGGCGAAAAGCCCACCTATGGCGGATTTTACACCCAGCAGCAGGTGAAAGAAATTGTTGCTTATGCCACAGAACGTGGGGTTACTGTTATTCCTGAAATTGAAATGCCTGCACACGTTGAATCCGCCATTGCAGCTTACCCGCAGTTATCGTGTATTCAAAAACCGCAATCGGTGTTGCCCGGCGGTATCTATCCTCCCGATTTTCAAACAAGTTATTGCGCGGGCAATGAAGAAGTGTTTAAATTTTTGGAAGATGTACTTACAGAAACGATGAATTTATTTCCATCAAAATATATTCACATTGGCGGCGATGAACTTGATAAAAGGTTTTGGGAGAAATGCCCTAAATGCCAAAAGCGCATTAAGGATGAGAATCTGAAAGACGTAGATGAACTGCAAAGTTATTTTATTCAGCGGATGGAAAAATTTTTAAATTCAAAAGGCAGGCAAATTATTGGCTGGGATGAAATACTGGAAGGAGGCCTCGCACCGGGCGCCACTGTAATGAGCTGGAGGGGCGAAGCCG
>MKRO01000139.1:8922-11915 GCA_001896965.1 Sphingobacteriales bacterium 41-5
AATTCCAAAGGAGTTGAGCGCCGAACAGGCTAAGTTTATTTTAGGAGCGCAGGCCAATTTGTGGACTGAGTTTGTAAAAACCCGCGAACACGTGGAATATATGGTACTGCCCCGCATGGCTGCCCTTGCCGAACTAACGTGGACACCGTTAGCTGCGAAGGATTTTGTTGATTTCAGAAACCGCTTGCAGCCGCATCTTATTGCTTATGGCCAACTGGGTTTGCATTATTCAAAAGGGAATTACAGTGTGGATATTAAACCGCTGACTAACGATGGCCAGTTAAAAGTGCGGCTTTATACTGAAATGAAAGATGCTGAAATACGTTACACCATTGATGGTTCGCAACCCGGTGTTAACAGTACTCTTTACACGGAACCTTTTGATGTTAAGTCGTCCATTAATGTTCAGGCTGTCACCGTAGAAGATGGAAACGTTATGCCCCTGGTTCCTTCTTCACAATCTTTTGTAATGCATAAGGCGATTGGAGCTAAAATAACTTATAAAAATCAGCCAAGCAATGCGTATCTGGCAGATGGCCCAAATTCTTTGGTGGATGGCATTCGCGGTACCTACGCGGTGGGTAAATACTGGCATGGCTTTTACGCAAAGGATTTAGTTGCTACGATTGATTTTGGGATCGCTAAAAATATTTCATCAATTAAGTTAGGAACTTTGCAACATTACCGCGACTGGATCTTTTTACCTTCAAAGGTGCTGTTCGAAATTTCTAACGATGGCGTGAATTTTAAAGAAGTGGCAAACGTTGTCAACGATGTGCCCGCAACGGAAACCCAATCAACCATAAAAGATTTTACAGCGAAGTTTAATATCGAAAACGCAAGGTACATAAGGGTTTCCGCAACAATTTTACCGGCTGCTCCCAAAGGCCACCCTGGTGAGGGAAAGCCTGTTTGGATATTTGCAGATGAGATTATTGTGGAGTAAACGAGCTTTTAATTGATTAAAAACACTTTAATCATTAACTTTATCGCTCATCAAAATTGCTTTTATGAAGAAGTTTCAGTTGTTTGGTTTGATATGTTTTTTTATTGGTGGCGATTTACTTGCTCAGGGTTGGAAACCAGCAGGAGAAAGAATTTTAACGCCCTGGGCAGAAAAAATTGATGTAAAAAATGTATTGTCGGAATATCCACGCCCGCAGTTGATAAGAGGTAACTGGCAAAATTTAAATGGGCTTTGGCAGTATGCAATAACTGAAGAAAGTGTTCAGGCAATTCCATCAAATTTTGATGGACAAATATTAGTTCCGTTTGCAGTAGAGTCAGCGTTATCGGGCGTTGGAAAAACCGTTGGTAAAGACAATGTTTTGTGGTATAAAAATACTTTCGATTTAAAAAGGCCATCCGGTACTGACCAGTTGTTGTTAAACTTTGGAGCAGTTGATTGGCGCTGCGATGTTTTTGTAAACGGCGCAAAGGTTGCCAGTCATGAAGGCGGATTTGATCCATTCAGTTTTAATATAACGAATTATTTAAAGAAGGGGAACAAACAGGATATCGTTTTGCGGGTTTGGGATCCAACAGATGAAGGCCCTCAACCACGGGGGAAGCAAATTAAAAGTCCTCACGGCATTTGGTACACACCAGTTACCGGAATCTGGCAAACTGTTTGGACAGAAGTCGTTCCGGCTACCTATATTATTTCAACAAAACACACGCCGGATATTGATAACGGCCAAATAAAAGTGTCTGTAAATATAGGCGGCGCTGTAACCGGCGACGTGGTTAAGATTGTTGCTTACGATGGAGAAAATATAATTGATGAAGCCACTGTGCCCTCAGGAGTAGGGGCAGATTTGGAAATGAAGAATGCCAAATTATGGTCACCTTCATCACCATATTTGTATCGATTAAAGATTTATTTGATGCGCGGTACAAAACAGATCGATTACGTAGAAAGTTATTTTGCGATGCGTAAGATTTCTTTGAAAAAAGATGCAAATGGCATCGAAAGGCTTGCATTAAATAATGAGTTTCTATTTCAGTACGGCCCGCTCGACCAGGGCTGGTGGCCCGATGGATTATACACAGCGCCTTCTGATGAAGCACTGGCATTTGACGTGGCCAAAACAAAGCAAATGGGCTTCAATATGATTCGTAAGCATATTAAAGTAGAGCCGGCGAGATGGTATAAGCATTGTGATAGTCTGGGGATTTTAGTTTGGCAGGATATGCCCAGTGGCGATTTGGGCGCAAATCAGTGGGACATGCGCCCCGGCCAGATATCCGGAAAAAACCTTGATAAGATACGTTCCTCTGAATCTGAAAATTATTTTCGTAAGGAATGGAGAACGATTATGGACGTATTGCACAATTTCCCCTCAATCGTAGTGTGGGTACCGTTCAACGAAGCGTGGGGACAGTTTAAAACAAAGGAGATCACTGAATTTACAATGAATTATGATCCTTCAAGATTGGTGAATAGCGCCAGCGGCGGAAACTTTTTTTACACCGGCCATATTTTAGACATTCATAATTACCCTGATCCCGCAATGCCCGATCCTGCCGTGTTTGGAAAGGGTGGGCAGGCCCTTGTTCTTGGCGAATTTGGCGGCCTAGGCTTGCCCGTTGAAAATCATACCTGGCAACAAAAAGACAACTGGGGTTATCAGAGTTTTAAAAATAACGAAGAGCTTTTACAGCGTTATCAAAAACTAATGACTGATTTAAAACGGTTAATTCCAATGGGTTTATCGGCGGGTGTTTATACCCAAACCACAGATGTTGAAGTAGAAACGAATGGTATAATGACCTATGACAGGAAAGTTATTAAAATTCCCGAAAATACATTGAACGCGTTGCATAACGAATTGTATAGGATAACTGTTAAATAAGGTCTACGATTAACCAACAAGGTTAGTGTTGGAAAGTATTGCCCTTTGTGTTGTTTACCTTTCTCTTAGGCTACATGATTATATTTGTGGTTAATCAAAATAATTTGGGATAATAATTTAGTGAAGAAAAAACTCATT
>MKRO01000140.1 GCA_001896965.1 Sphingobacteriales bacterium 41-5
ATCGCGTCTGTAAGCGCTGTCTGAAGAGGCGCTGATCTCTGTGCCAAAATATCTTCGGGGAAAAGTTTTATTGAGTTCAAAATTTGAATAGGACGCTACTGTACCCCCAGACGATTTGCCACGATTGCCTTTTGAAAAATAATTGAACCGCTCGTTTGTCACGAGCCACGCTTTGTTATTTACAAATTCGTGATGTTGTTCTATTTCAAAAAAATCGTATTCAGGTAAATGATATTTTGGTAAACTTAACTTATTATGCAATACAACCCATGCACTATCATCTATAATCAAGGTACCTGTAACAGTTGCGTTGCTCACGCTTGTTGGCCTGTAGGAAATTGTGTAAAAATTATGATTGCCTCTTTTCTCAGTTTTAATAGTTTTATAACGGTAAGCGACCAGACCGCTGTAACTTACCGGAGACACAAAAGGAATTGCAGAAACAGAAGGAACTTTTATGAGATTATCATAAATATTAAATCTTCCATCAGTTACAGTCAGATAAAATAAACCGTGAGTGCTTCCTTTTCGCGAAATTCCGCTACGCTGCTCTTTTATTTTGGAGGGAGGTTCATAATCCACTCTTGCGGAGATTTCTGCCATTGACATATTTTTAGGATTAAAATCCCTGATCACCGTGTCTTTGGCTGCCGTCTTTTTCCTAACCGGCTTCGCAAGTGAATCGTATCTTACAGCTTTAATATATGCATCATAACTATAGGCTCCTGCTGCGTTCCTGATCGCTTCTTTATTTTTGATAACCAACCTAATGTAGTCTTCCGCCTTATCCCTTCCTATTCCCGTAACAGTAACTTCCGAAAGCCTGTTTTCCTCATCCTGTAAAATAAAATTTTGTCGTTTATTATTATCAATAAATATTTTAATTAATTGTGGTGTATAACCCACCATTGTAATCGCGAGTTCATATATGCCTTTTTCTAATTCGAATTTGTATTCGCCATGTTCATTGGTAACAGCGCCTTTTTTACTGTCTCTGATCTGTACTGTAACAAGTGCAAGCGGTTCTAATTTTGAATTGGTGATCTTGCCTGATAATATAAACTGCGCATCAATATTATTAATGATGAAAACAAAAAAAAGTATCAGCAGTGAATACTTTCTCATAAAGTTTTATTAGTACAAATGAACGAATTCTCTGGTTCACTTCAATACAACTAATTCACCTTTAACAACATCTTAATAACATAAAAATAATATTCATATTCAGGAAATTTTATTATGGTATTTAATTCACAACTGTGAATAAAAAATATTCATAGTTAAGGATTTAAAAAAATATATTTGAGAAAGAAGGGCAGGCATTTGTAACAAATTTCAGATGAGGGGCTATATTCCGGTTTCGCTCTTCGCCGGGTTTTTAAAAATTAATCGTATCAACTTGACAGAAGCAATTATTAACCTTGAAACAGTAAACCCAATTGAATTCTTTGGAGTTAACAACGGTAAACTCGACATTCTGAAGAAAAAATTTCCGCTCCTTAAGATACTTTCAAGGGGTAAGCAAATTAAGCTGAGCGGATCTCCCGAGCAAATTCAATCTGCAAAAGAAAAGATCGATCTCGTTATTTCCTACATTGAAAGAAATGGCCATATGAGCGAAAATTATTTCGACCAGATCATTGGCGGCGATGATGCGGAAACCGTAGATCATTTTGTAGAAAGGCATCCTAACGAGGTGTTGGTGTTTGGGCCAAATGGTAAATCCGTTCGGGCGCGCACAGCCAATCAAAAAAAGCTCGTTCAGGAGGCTGAAAAGAACGACATCGTTTTTGCGATCGGGCCGGCTGGTACCGGTAAAACCTACACTGCTGTTGCGCTTGCTGTTCGCGCATTAAAAAACAAACAGGTAAAGAAAATTATTTTAACACGGCCTGCGGTTGAAGCCGGCGAAAGCCTCGGTTTCCTGCCGGGGGATTTAAAAGAAAAAATTGATCCCTACCTGAGACCTTTGTACGATGCGCTGGATGACATGATTCCGGCAGACAAGCTGGGTTATTATATGAGCACCCGCACTATTGAAATTGCGCCACTGGCTTACATGCGCGGGCGCACGCTCGACAACGCATTTATCATTTTAGATGAGGCGCAAAACGCCACTGACCTTCAGTTAAAAATGTTTTTAACCCGCATCGGCGCCAACGCAAAAGCCATTATTACGGGCGATATGACGCAGGTGGATTTGCCACGCAATCAAAAAAGCGGCTTACAAACTGCGGTGCGTATCTTGCAAAACATTTCGGGCATTGGCCACATTGAACTTGATGAAGAAGATGTGGTAAGGCACAGGCTTGTGAAGGCTATCATTAAAGCTTACCACAAAGAACATGAACAAGAGACCGAAAGACAGGATTATCGTAAGTAGATATTCTAAAAAATCAACTGTAAAAAGGTGGCTTCATTGCTGCCTTTTTATTTTGGTATTTGCATCATGTAAGAATAATGAAGCCAAAATTGATTTTGCTGATCAGTTTAAAAAAATAGACAGTGTAAAGGCTTCGGTTAAAAGTGGGGATTTAATTGTACGAAACGGAAACGATGAAGTGAGCCTTGCCACAAGAAAATTTAACCGCAAGGACACAACCTATTCACACTGCGGAATTATTCAAATTGAAAATGATACAGTGTTTGTTTATCACGCACTTGGCGGCAGTTACAACCCATCACAAAAGTTGATGAGGCAGGTTTTGGATAGCTTCTGCAACCCGGTGGAGGTTGACAAATTTGCGATCTATCGCTATTCTTTCCCCGATGAACAAAAATCTGCCTTGGCAGAAATTATTAAAGAGCATTATAAAAACCAACTACCGTTTGATATGTTTTTTAATTATGAATCTGACGATACAATGTATTGCAGCGAATTTGTTTTTAAAAGCATCAACCGAGCCGCCAAAAACTATTTTATACAATTTCTGCCTCCTTCAAATCCGGTATATATTACTGTGGATGACCTTTACATGAACCCGTCGGCCACGTTAGTAAAAAAAATTATATTTTAAAATGTTCTACATCCACAATACTTACATTTGCATCACAAAAATTTAAGAAATGAAAAAAACCTTAAACCTGTTAACTGTTGTTGCAGTACTGGCAATTTTGTTTGCGAGTTGCTCAGCTAATTCCGATGATCCTAAAACAGTATTAAAATCATTTTTTGAGCATCTGGCAAAAAAAGATCTGGACGGTGCGGCTAAACTTGCCACAGCCGACAGTAAGTCAACACTTGATATGGTGAAAAAAGGAATGGACATGGCTGAAACGATGAAAGATTCTTTGCCTCAGCAAGACCCGATGAAAGAATTTCAGGATGTGGAATTTGGGGATGCCAAAATCAATGGCAACACTGCAACCGTAACCGTAACACAGAAGGCCAAAAAAGACCAGCCACCTGCAGATTTTACTTTGGCGAAAGAAGATGGCAAATGGAAAGTTGATTTCAGCATGGCAACTCTAATGAAAATGGGGCAACAGCAGATCAACAATGGCGCAACACCTGAGGGCATTTCCCCGGGTTCTTTAGATTCTTTAAAAATGAATTCTGAAGAACTTCAAAAAGCTTCTAAGTCATTAGACAGCGTTATGAAAAATATTGATCCCAAACAGTTAGAAGAAATTCAGAAACAACTTGAAAAAATAAAAACTCATTAATAACACTTTTTAAAATTGTACTTTGCAGGCATGAAAAATTATTTTTTGTGCCTGCTTTTTTTTGCGGCCGCCTGCAGCAGCCCGGCAGATAAAGAAAAAGAGGAAGCGGCAGAGAACGATCTTGACGCTGCAAGAAGTTTTATACAGGCAGCGCTAAAGGGCCAATGGGGAAAGGCCCGGGACTTCATGCTTCAGGATTCAATAAATGAACAACAAATGGATGCTATTTCGCGGGTACAACTTTCAACCGCCGAAAAACAGGGCCTTTGGGATGCCTCCATCAACATCCATAACCGTAAGCTGGAAAACGATTCCACCAGTATTATTATTTATTCCAACTCGTTTCATAAAGAAAATACTGATACCCTCAAAGTTGTGAAAGTTGATGGCAGGTGGTTGGTTGACTTTAAATACTTATTCAACCAAAATGCCGCTAACAGCACAGGTCAAACACATCAGGAATGATTAAAAGTTTTCTTTGGGTGGCCGGTGGCGGCGCAATTGGAAGCGTGTTGCGGTTTGCCGTCAGCAAATGGTTGTATTCACCTGCTTTCCCGTGGGGTACTTTCGTAGTGAATATTGTGGGGTGTTTTTTTATCGGCATTTTATGGGCAGTAAGTTTGAAGAGTTCATCAATGTCAGATCATATCAAACTTTTTTTAATGACCGGAATTTGTGGTGGCTTCACAACATTTTCCACTTTTTCAATAGAAAACGTTACTTTGTTGCGCGAAGGGAAAATCTCCCTATTTTTGGCATATTCTCTTGGGAGTTTGGTACTGGGCTTTTTGGCTACTTTTCTGGCTATCAAACTTCTGGATTTTAATTAAAACAAACTTATGTTAACAGTTAATCATCCCTGGCATGGCGTGGATTACGGGGCTAACGCCCCTGAAATTGTGAATACGATTATTGAGATTCCTGAAGGATCAAGGGCGAAATACGAAATTGATAAGCAAACGGGCCTGCTGAAGTTAGACCGTGTTATTTATTCATCGTTTCACTACCCTGTTAACTACGGTTTCATTCCGCAAACGCTGGGGCACGATCATGACCCCCTTGATATTTTGGTTATCTGCTCGCAAACCATTCGTTCTTTTTGCCTGGTGCGCGCAAAGGTGATTGGCAATATGCAAATGATTGACAGTGGTGAATACGATGATAAAATTATTGCGGTGGCTGTTGACGACCCCTCAGTAAACCACTATGAAAACATTGATGAACTGCCTCAACACCATTTACTTGAAATGCGCAACTTTTTTGAACAATATAAAGTTTTGGAAAGTAAGAAGGTTGAAATTGATACCTTTCAGGATAAGGAAACGGCGCACAATATAGTGTTAGAGGCCATTGATCTTTATAAAGATAATTTTAAGAAATAGTTTGTAAAATCGTGGATAACTTTATATTCAGATTTTTTTGCCGTGAAACTTATTATTCTTTCCCTTGCCGCTACACTTTTGTATTCAACTCAAACCTTTTCACAGAGCCGGTTTGGCAGCGTCGTTGAAAAATATTACCGGGTAAATCCTTTCGAAGGTAGTTTCCCTGCATTTGTAAAATCCTTGTCTTCAGACCCTGAACTTCTTGACAAGACTTTAATCCCAAAGTCTGACAGTTCAAACTATTTTCTGAAAGGCACTTACGAGGTATTCAACCCATTTAGCATCAATGCGGAAAAAGTTGAAATGCTTTTTGCAGAGCATCAACAGGAAATACAAGAACAGAATGTTAGTACACTTTACACAGTTTACACCTATCAAATACTGGCGTATTTTGATGATACAGATCTGAACCGCAAAATGGTTTTGAAAGATTACAACGCGATTAAGAAAAATCTGAAAAAAGAAATGGCCGTTGAAATAGGAAGCCTGAAAGGTTTTAAGAATGTTGAAGATGGCGAGATATCTAATTACTATTTTTCAAACTCCTTTATTTCACCGCTTACGCTTAGCTGGCAAACTTTATCACAATCAAAAAAACTGGCTCTTACGATGATCACAAAATTAGCCGTGAATAGAAATTATGCGATCCCCGGTGGCACTTCCATCCCATCAGGTCCATTATAATTGAGTTAAAACAAATGGTGAATAGTACCCGGCAACTCAATCTGGCTCCTTCTTTTATTGCTGAGATAAAAAAACTATAAAAAAAACTCCCCCGATTGAACGAGGGAGTTTTTTGCAATCAAATATTTCTTTTTAAATTTTAAACCCTAAAGTAAGTAATACCCTTGAGTTATTATTTTTAATGGAAGCCGGGCTGAAGTTGCCTGACGATAACCTATAAGGGAATACCACATCCTGGCCAAAACTATGGGTATACCCAAGGTCGATAAAAAAGCCTCTGTTTCTGTAGCCCAAGCCGGTTGATGCCTGAAGTATCTGGCCTTTTTCGCCCGCCAGGTCTACGTAAGGATTACCATAATAGGCGCCGCCAAACCTGGCCATGAAAGTATTAAACTTAAGTTCAGCGCCCAACCTCGCGTTTACGGTTCCCTTGTATGCATTATCTATGGCGGTGTTTAACCCGCTAAAATAATCCCTGTTGCCCTAAGAATTATCGGAATTATTTCTGAAACTTGAAGCTTTATGGTTTACATATTCGATATCGCCTGATAAAAACCCTTTTTGCGATTCAACATTGTTCACATTCCCAAAAAAATATGCAAAGCTTCCCATCAATTTGAAAGGCGTGTGTAGCGCATAATCATACGTTAAATCGTTTGGCGTATGCACAACAACGTCATTAACGTCATCATTAAAACCCACCTCCGCATGGTAATTATCGTTCAAAGAGTAGAAGGTGGGCGTATGAGCTGCAAGGCCAAACCTGAAATTATCTGTAGCTTTTACAACAACACCTGCTTTCACATTGATACCCATTCCCCTTGTAACAAGGTTATCGTCAAAAAAGGCCACATCAAACTGATAAACTGATTAG
>MKRO01000141.1:0-3610 GCA_001896965.1 Sphingobacteriales bacterium 41-5
TTTTGGCAAACATTTTGCGTAAGTTCAATGTATCATTAATAAAAAATCTAAAATTTACTATTATGAATAACAACGATAAGGACAATATAAAGAAAGAATTAGAAGGCAACGAGGATGCTCCCGTAAAGCCTGATCCCGAAACCTTGCACACTACCGATCCACAGGAAGAGATGGAAGGCCCGGTATCATCGTTGGTGCAGGCTTCAAAAGAAGTGATTGAAGAAAATAGCAAAGAGCAAAACAAAGAAGGGGAGTAGTTATTGCTCAATAAAAGTAAACGAACTTCCGTCAAATAAACCTTTATCACTTAGTTTCAATTGGGGAATTACCAGCAACGCCATAAATGATAATGTCATAAAAGGCGATGCAAGCGTACTCCCCAATTCTTTTTTTGCCATTTCATCAATAGCTGTGTAGTCAGCTGACACCTTATAGCCGTCTTTGTTTGTCATTAACCCTGCAACAGGCAATGCAATTATTTTTTCATTTTGATTTGATACTGCGGCAATTCCTCCTTTTTGTTCAATAACAAGATTTACAGCTTTGCAAATGCTTTCATCATCAATACCAACTGCAATAATATTATGACTGTCGTGAGCGACTGTGGATGCCAATGCCCCCTGCTTTAAACCAAAATTTTTAATGAACGCCTTTGCTACAAGCGCATCGTTGTAACGATTCACCACAACAATCTTCAAAATGTCATTTTCAATATCACCAACTAAAAAACCGTTTTCAATTTTTGGCTGAAGCATCAGTTTATTCGTAATAAGTTGGCCGTCCAAAGCTTCGATGACCGGGATTGTAGCCGATGCAGTTGTGGGCATCTGAAAATCCTCAACCGATTTTTTACCGCAATTAAAAATATTGAGAATCGCCGCGGGCTGCGATTGAATATTTGTTCTGCCATTTTCTGCAACCAGTTCGCCATTAATATAAGTTTGAAGTACTTCAAATTTTTTCAAATCTTTTACGATGATGAAGTCGGCCGGATCGCCTTCATTTAACAAGCCGACATCTAAATTGTAATGTTTAACCGGGTTGAGGCAGGCCGCCTGTAAAACTTTAAAAACATCAATACCTTTTGCAACGGCTCTTGCACAAAGTTGGTTAATGTGGCCAAGTTCCAGACTGTCAGGATGTTTGTCGTCGCTGCAAAACATCATATTCTCGTAATGATCATTCATTAAATCAATCAACGCTTCAAAGTTTTTCGCGGCGCTTCCTTCGCGGATCAGAATCTTCATGCCCAGATTTAATTTGTCCTGCGCCTCTTCTTTTGTAAAGCATTCATGGTCGGTGGAAATTCCGGCTTCAATATATTTTTTCGCCTCTGCGCCGCGCAAACCCGGCGCATGGCCATCTACCGGTTTGTTTAACTTATGTGCGGTTTTTATTTTTTTCATCACGGCTGCATCACCATTCAATACGCCCGGAAAATTCATCATCTCCGCCAGATATTCTATATCATCACTTTGCAAAAGTTCTGTTACATCTTCCACGTTCAAAGCAGCGCCTGCTGTTTCAAAAATGGTTGCCGGCACACAGCTCGGCGCGCCAAAATTGAATTTGAAAGGAACGGTTTTCCCGTTTTCGATCATATACTTTATTCCTTCCATACCGCACACATTTGCGATTTCGTGTGGGTCGCTTACCGTTGCAACAGTGCCGTGAACTACGGCCATTTTTGCAAATTCTGACGGCACTAACATGCTACTTTCGATATGAACGCGGGCATCCACAAATCCGGGAAGAATAAAACCGGCGGCGTTGTCAGTTTCTTCCAAAGAATTTTTTATTAAAGAAATTTTTCCTTCTTCAACAATAATCTCCACAGGAGAAATTTTGCGTTGAGGTATATCAACAAGATTGCCGCGAATGGTGAAAGAGTTCATCCTTTATCTTTTGTGATAAAGGTAGCAGAAAAGAAGTTTTGCTGTTTAAAGTTTGACTTTAATAATCCGGTAGTTTGCCGGCGAGCCTGATGGCAACAGTTTGTAAAAAATTAACCGAGTAAATCGGGCCTTCGTTCTTTTGTGCGTTGTACCGATTGTTCGTATCGCCAGTCTTCAATTTTTTTATGATCGCCGCTCATTAAAACATCAGGCACTTTCATGCCGTTCCAATCAACAGGGCGGGTGTAAACCGGCGGCGCTAATAAATCATCCTGAAAAGAATCAGTAAGCGCAGATGTTTCATCGCCCAACACACCGGGAATCAGCCGCCCGATCGTATCAACTAAAACCGCCGCTGCCAGCTCGCCACCGCTTAAAACATAATCACCAATTGATATTTCTTTGGTAATATATTTTTCGCGGATGCGTTCATCAATGCCTTTATAATGGCCGCATATCATCAACAAATTATTCTTTAAAGAAAGTGAATTTGCAATTTTTTGATTTAGTGTTTGGCCATCCGGCGTGAGATAAATAATATCATCATAGATTTTTTCTTTTTGTAATGCTTCTATTGCGTTTGCCAGCGGCTTACACATCATCACCATGCCCGCACCACCACCGTACTGGTAATCGTCTATTTGGCCGTATTCATTTACTGCCCTTTTGCGAAGATGGTGGATTTCAACTACGAGCAAACCCTTGTCCTGCGCACGTTTCATAATGCTGTGCTCAAAAGGACTTTTTAAAAGATCGGGCTGTACGGTTATAATATCAATGTGCATGCAGCGAAGTTAAAGAGGTTGAGCGGTTAATGTCAATCTTCATTATTGTCTTCTTCCAAAAAATCATCCAGCTCGCGCCTGTCTTTTTTAGTGGGCCTGCCAATTTTGCTCATGCGCTTCCCTGTGTGAAATGCTGAAGCCTGAAATTGTAAACGTTCCAGCTCTTCGGGCGGTGTAATATCTGCGTAATAATTTATTGCTTCGGAGTATTTTAACCGATTTTGCAAAAGCCCGGTAACTTTTATGCGCCAGCGTTTACCTTCTGTGCGCACGTCATAAATATCCCCCAAATGCACATTCTTTCCCGGTTTGGCCTGTTCATCTTCATATTTTACTTTGCCATTATTACAGGCATCGGTTGCGATGCGCCGGGTTTTAAAAAGTCGGATCGCCCATAAATATTTATCAAGTCGAAGTTTTTCTGCCTGCATGGGAATTAACTAACCGGTGGCTTTACTGCCTGCCTTGCCAGAAGTTTCCATTTGCCGCCCATTTTTTGCCACACGGTTAGTATTTTCAATTTTACATGGCCGGGTTTATTGTTGTCGTTGGTGTCTGCTTCGAGCATATGCCTTACAATGGCAGTTTTTTTCACCACATCAATTGTTTGATCACTGATGTTGATCTTAACAAAATCAGATGCGCCCGTAGCAAAGGCGTTTACAAATTGCTGCTTATTTTCTACCTTCCCGCCGGAGTGGCCGTAGGTTAGTTGGTTTGCAGCGAGATTGTTTAACGCGTTTACATTGCCATCTTCCATTGCCTTTATCAATGCCGCAACAGCATTTTCAACCTGCTTGTGCTTTTTATTTTGGGTAAAAGCGTTAAACGAAAATAACATCACAAGTACAACTAATACAAATCGGTTCATATCTTTTTATTTGAGTGGATACAAATTTAAAGATTATGGTTTCGAATTGTAATTTATTT
>MKRO01000141.1:3695-4107 GCA_001896965.1 Sphingobacteriales bacterium 41-5
CGCTTCGTCAAAAAAGAGCAAAAAAGTAAATGTACTTTCCGGCAATACACATACTGAAACTTCAGCAAAGCCGCCGGTTTCCTCACCAGAAGTTTCAACTACAAAGAAGCCAATGCTTACTATGGACAAGCCGCTTGACATTGACCCGGAAGACTTTTTAAGCTACGCGAAAAAATTTCTGAATGTACCTTATCTCTATGCTTCATCAGACCCGGGGAAAGGTTTCGATTGCTCGGGTTTTTTATATTATGTATTTCTTCGTTTCAATGTAAAAGCACCGCGTTCTTCTTACAATTACGAAAATATGGGGAAGGGTATATCGGTTGAAAAAGCTAAAGAAGGAGATCTGATTTTATTTACAACCCAAACCAATCCCAACAAAATCGGCCATATTGGTATCGTGACTGATACC
>MKRO01000141.1:4125-7601 GCA_001896965.1 Sphingobacteriales bacterium 41-5
CATTCATGCCTCAACAAGCAATGGAGTTATTATCAGCCAACTATCAGGTTACTATCAGAAACATCTTGTTAAAGTGATACGGGTATTAAAATAAAAAGCCGTCGATAACGACAGCTTTTTATAGGTGAGGGTTTAATAAGTCTAATCCTCTAATTTTTTGCGAACCGGCTCAGGAATCATTTTTGTTTTCCTTCTGATAAAAAGAATAAAAATAACCATAAAAATAACTCCTAATGTAATCACCCACATTCCCGGTGAACCGATGAAATTTTCCATGCTTGGGTTCCCTTTAAGCATTGCCTGTGCACTCGCGTCAACGCCTGAAAAAACTGCCAACATTAAAGTAAAAATTGATAAGAATATTGATTTTGATTTCATCCGTATATTTTTTATTTTTTTTAATGGCCGGATGGAACTCCGCATATACATTCCCCTGTGTGAGAAAAAATTATCGTGCTTCGTTTCATTTTTATAAGTTTAATTGTTCTGGTATTAACAATTAAAATATCATGCCAAAAAGCGTGTCCAACTCCTAACGGGCGTTGGTATTTTTATGGGTTTAATAAATAACGGCCTAATTATTAGCATTCTGTCTTCAGTACCGTAATCGCGGCAACAAGAAAAATTTAGTATTGAAAGATTTAGGTGAAAGGAGTCCGCCACAAGCGGATTTAATATTACCAGTTGGCAACCACCGTAACACCGCCCTGTGTAATATCACCTATTTTTACTTTGATGCCGGCATTTAAAGGCAATAACAAATCCACGCGTGAACCAAATTTTATAAAGCCCATCTCACTGCCCTGTTGCACCTGTTGGCCTACCTTATTGTAATTTACAATTCTCTTGGCCATGGCTCCCGCAATTTGTTTGGTTAAAACCTCGTTGCCGTTTGATTTAAAAACATTGGTATGCCTTTCGTTTTCGGTTGATGATTTTGGATGCCATGCCACCAGGTATTTTCCTTTGTGATATTGATCGTAAACCACTTCGCCGCTTACGGGGTTAATGTTTGAATGCACATTCAGCGGGCTCATAAAAATAGAAACCTGTATGCGCCGATCGTTAAAATATTCATCGGCCAACACTTCTTCTATCACTACAACTTTTCCGTCGCAAGGGGCAACAACCGCATTGTTATCAACAGTTAAGTTTCTGGCCGGAATGCGAAAGAAAAAGAAGATTAAAAACAATAGCACGGCAGTAACCAAAAGGAGCAGGTAAAATATTGCCGGGTAATCTGTAAATAAAAAATACCAGCTTATGGTATTAATCACAACAAACAGTAAAATTGCAATGAATATCGTGGCCTTTCCTTCCCTGTGTAAAGTCATTTTTAAATTTTGCTGCGAAATTACGGTTTAATAGTTATAGGTTTAAATGTTAAAAGTTGACAAGGATGCACCCCCGCCAACTTACGATGAGTTAACTATTTACAGTAACGTTTACTGTTCCAGCACCCGAAAAGTTATGGGTTGTTTTCTGTAGGCTGTTACATTATTCCCGTTTTGAATGGCCGGAGTCCATCTGCCTGATCTTTTTATAACACGCACTGCCTCAGTTTCCATGCCATAGCCAAGATTTGTAAGTGCTTTAATGTCGCTCACGTGGCCCTGCTTGTCAACGATAAATTGAATGACCACTGTATAAGTTCCGGGCATAGCGCTATTGTCAACAGGAGTTTCGCCGCGCAGGTTTCTTTCCAGAAAATTTTTCCATGCGCCGGAACCGCCGGGATATTTCGCGTCTATTTCTACTTTTTCAAAAATCTTTTCAGGGTTATCGTCAACTTTAGCTGTGACAATGATTCCCTTGTCCTCATCAATTTGTTTTGGCGCTTCTGCCAATCCAATATCCTTTACACCCAACTGAGTAATTGTGCTGATTTTGGATTCGGCAATATCAGTTTGAGAGGGCGGTGGCTCGTTAACGTCCTTGTCATCTACGATCAGGGGCGTTGTGAGTTTGATTGTCTGAATTTTAGGGATGTCAATTTTTTGTGGCGGAGGAGGAATTGGAGGTGGTAGTTTCTCGGCTTCGGGCTCAGGCGGAATTGCCGAGATATTGACATCAGGTGAAATGTTGATTAACTCACTGTTTCTTTTTGCGTAGGAATTTTTCAGATAAGCACCTGCGGCGATAAGCCCGACCAACAATAAAGTACTGCCAAGCGCCTGCCACATTCGCTTTGAATATTTCGTACGGAGTTCGTAAGCGCCGTATTCTTTATTCTTCCCGTCGAAAAGAATATCAATAAAATCGGCTGTGAGAATTTTTGAGGTTTCCATAATTTAATTTTTAAAATGAATGAATATTTTGGGCATAGCCCGGCCGTTAACATCAAATGCTTTTTTTTGACAATAAGTTACCTGCTGCTAAAACCTGCAGTTTTAAGAACCAATTTTGATTATGTGTTCAGCTCACTCGAAAAACTTTAGTACTTCCTTTTGGATCCACCAACGCGTACCGGGCAATAATGTTGGCGACCATTTAATCAAATACATTTATGATACTTTCATAATCCCCGTTTGCATTAGCACGGGTTCAACTATTGGCGTTATATTAATTCCCAACACTAATTACCTGAGTTTCGGGCAAAGCCTTTCCTGTTGCGGGTTATAGCCGCTGTCATTCAATCGTTTCCATAAATATTTTCTTTTGCTAATGAGATGCAATGAAGGATTTATTCCATAATAATTTTACAGAAGAATTTAAACTGCGAATTATTTTCGGCAGAAGAACTGGTGAGTTTTTAATCGGGGTGGCGGCAACAATAGCTTTGCGATGTAGACTGAAATAGGTAACAAAAAAATCGCAGCACAAAAGCGCTGCGAAACAAAAAGATTTGATAAGATTATTTTTTCTTCCAACTATTATTCACTCTGTTCCAATCGGGCATTTTTCTTTGCGGGTCAAGTGTTACATCCGTTACTTCGCTTGTTGTGGGTGCCGTGAAATTATACTCGCTGCTGCGTTGCCATATCTCAACCGGCAATTCGATGGTGTGCTGTTTACCGTTAGATTCTTTTACTAAAGCTGTAACGGGCATGGGCAATTTTTCAAGATTTTCAATAGTGATAACACTTCCTTTTGCCGGTAAATTTTCAACGTACCTAACACCTTTAATGCCTTGGTCTATCTTCCAGTTATTAAACACCCAGCCGCGCCAAAACCATGCAAGATTTTCACCGCCCACATTTTCCATGGTTCTGAAAAAATCCCACGGTGTAGGATGTTTATATGCCCAGCGGTTAATATATTCTTTAAAGGCAGCATCAAATCTTTCGGGGCCAAGCACCAGGTCGCGAAGTGCATTGAGCATTTGAGCAGGTTTGTCGTAGGCTGCGGTGCCGAGGTTTCCCTGTTGCACCACATCCGGTATCGTATTTAGTGCATCCATCTTGTCGCTAAATGTGTTGCGCACGGTCATGGTGGGATCGTTAAAGAAATTGATTGCTCTAAACTCGCCGTTGTTA
>MKRO01000141.1:7658-14265 GCA_001896965.1 Sphingobacteriales bacterium 41-5
TTCATTGCTGCCCACAATCATGGGGAACCAGGTGTGCCAAAACTCGTGGTCGGTTACGCCCCAAAGGCTACCCCCACTTGAGCGGTAGCTACAAAAAACAATGCCCGGGTATTCCATGCCACCCACAATTCCCGCAACATTTGTAGCAGCAGGATAGGGGTACTCAAAATAATTTTTAGAATAAAATTCGATGGAGGCCTTCACCATTTCGGTACTGCGCTGCCAACCGTTTTTCATAATGCTTTCGACCGGGTAAGCGCTTAATGCAAGGCTTTTTTTGCCCGATGACAGGTTGATTTTTGCGCCGTCTAAAATAAATGCTTTTGAAGCAGCCCACGCTACATCGCGAGTATTTTGAATTTTAAACTTCCAGGTGATGTTACCGGGTTTGCCAATGTTGCCCGCGTTTACATCCTGCTCACTGCGGATAGTAACAGTGCTTTCGCTGTTTTTGGCAGCGGTGTATTTTTTTGCCTCTTCGGCTGTTAAACTTTCATGCGGGTTCATCAATTCGCCCGATCCAACAACCATTAAATTTCCAGGGGCTGTTACACTGAAATCAATGTCGCCGTATTCCAGATAAAATTCTCCCTGTCCCAAATAGGGCAATACATTCCAGCCTTGTACATCGTCATACACACACATGCGCGGGTACCATTGTGCAATTTCATAAACCCAGCCATTTTTTGTTTTCAACCGGCCCATGCGGTCGCTGCCATATTGTGGCACACGAAAAGAAAAGTCCATTGAAATTTTTGTTTTGCCGCCGTTAGCTTTCAGGGGTTCGGGTAACCAAACCTGCATACGGGTATCGGCAATCTTATGTTGCGGCGTGGTTTTTTTGCCGGAAGATTCGATGTTAATATTTGTGATCACAGCACCGTCAGTAAAATCAGTATTGGCCCATCGGCCGCCTGATTGGGTGGTAGTGGCACTTGCCTTTGAGTCGCTTCTGTAAATATTTTGGTCAAGCTGCAGCCACAAAAATTTTAAATGGTCAGGGCTGTTGTTGGTGTAGATGATTTCAACATTTCCCTTCACAACATGGGTGGCAGTATCAAGTGTACAATTGATTTTATAATCAGCACGGTTTTGCCAATACCTGGGGCCGGGTTCTCCATTTGCGCTTCGAAATTCATTGCCGGGATAGGGATAAAACTGCGGGTTAAAAGCCTCTTTGGCATCGTATTTAGATTGCGCTAAAGTAAAGCTGCTGAAATAAAAAAGCGTTAAACTTATAATAAGGAATCTTTTCATTGTAAATCATTTAGATTTTAAGTGGTTGCATGACGCGCAGACAGGCAACCCGGTATATTCAATCCCCATTTGAGCATCATTTGTTATGCTACGTTTCACCGTGTAAATATATTAGACTTGAAATATACGTAAATATCAACTAACGTGAATGAACCTGAAACTCGTTACTGTTCAGGTTTTGGGCCCGGTGGTTCGATCGACGTTTTTTCGTTGGCGTTCTCAATTTTTGAAGCGTCGATAACAACACGGAGTTCCTTCTTTTTGCCAAATTCAGTTCTGTAAATTTTAACAAGAAGATTAAAATAAGACAATAACAACGGCCCAAAAATAAGCCCCATTACCCCAAACAAATTAAGCCCTAACAGCACTCCAAAAACAGTGATGATCGGATGTACATCTCCAATCCTTTTCAGTAGGGAGAACCGTAACACATTGTCGATTCCGCCAACGCCAATCAGGCAGTAAAGGGTGAGGGCAATGGCATTCCCAATATCGCCTGTGGCGAACTGAACAATACAAACCGGTACCCAAACAATCATGGTTCCCACGGCCGGTACAATGGATGCTGCTCCTGTGAGCATACCCCATAAAAAAGGATTATTAACGCCGAAAATCCAATACCCCACAACAGCAACAAGGCCCTGGCAAACCGCAAGAATTGGGATGCCAATCGCGTTGGACCTGACCATCATATTTGTTTCCGCCCAAAGGCTGTCCTTATTTTCTTCAGAGAAAGGTAAATACAAACTCACACGCTTTTCCATATAACGGGCATTCACCTGCATAAAATAAAGTATGAAAAAAGCTGTGGCAATATTCACAAAAAGTTCAGCAACCGAATTCAATATGCCAGGTATGTAGGTTGCAACTTTCTGAAGCTGGGCGAAGAGGTTTTCTTCAGATAAATTAATGCGGTTGAGTAGCGGTTTGCTTGCCATGAACGCCTTAACAGCGTTGAACTTTTCAACTATGATCTGTCTGTTCGCTAAAAGCGCACTGATCTGGGGGATCAACACTTCCAGTATAATCCAGATCGGGATTACAATCGTAATGAGTGTGAGGAACATCAGCCACACGCTGGCTAATGACTTGTTCCAATTTCGTTGTTCAGTCAGCCGAAAATAGGTTCTTCTGAAAAGAATGTAAAGCGTGATGGCTCCCAGAAAGCCGGGAATAAAGTATTTGAGGTAATAGATAATTACAATGCCGATAAAGCCTATCAGCAGGATCAGGAATATTTGCCTGATTACATCGTCGCTTATTTTTTTAAATTTCATAGTTGATCAGTATTTTAACCGGGTTTGTGGTTTTGAAATTGGTGTATCGTTTTTTCTTCCGCCATGATGATCCTGTTGGTGCGATTGATAAATAATCCGTGTTCCACGATGCCTGTGATATGATCGAGTTCATTGGCAAGTTTTGCAGGGTTTCCGATCAGTCCAAAATCCACGTCAATGATATAATTTTTTGAATCGGTCATATAAATATTGTTATCTTTTTTGCGAATCACGCCTTCCCCGCCAACACCTCTTAATTGACTAATCACATAATTCATAGCGAATGGAATGACTTCTACAGGCAGTTTAAATTTACCGAGTTTTTGTACATGTTTTGAAGAGTCGGCAATAGTAATATTTTCTTTCGTAAGCGATGCCACTACTTTTTCGCGAAGCAATGCGCCGCCGCCGCCTTTTATTAATTCAAAGTTTGTAGTGAATTCGTCAGCGCCATCAATCGTTATATCAATTTCGTTTACCTCGTTGATTTCAACCAAAGGGATGTGTAACGATCTAGCTAATTGTTTCGTTTGTACAGAAGTTGGAACCGCCTTGATCTGCATACCTTGTTTTACCAAATCTCCAATTGCTCCAACAGCATAAAACGCTGTAGAACCCGTACCCAGCCCAATGGTCATCCCATCCCTGATATATTTTACCGCTTCGAGAGCGGCAAGTTTTTTTTCGCTTTCAGTTTGTGCGCTCATTAATAAATTATGATTCGAGGTGCTTTAAAATGATGTGGCAAGCAATATTTATTTCGTCTCCACTAATGGTTAATGGCGGGCTAATGCGCAGGCAATCGGATGCGAACAAAAACCAGTCTGTTAACACACCCGTTTCTTCATGCGCAATTACAGCATCAATAATTTTTTTGTTGATTTCAAAACCTTCAAATTCAACTGCCAGCCACAACCCGCAGGAGCGCACCGCTTTAATTGACGGGTGTTTTAACAGCGATAAAAAGAGCTGTTCCTTTTGCTTTACGGTTTCAATCACCTGTTCATCAAGCAAAGCTTTCATGGCCGCAAGGCCTGCGGCACAACAAACCGGATGGCCGCCAAAAGTAGTGATGTGGCCGAGGACAGGATTGTCTGCTAACTGTATCATCAACTTTCTGTCAGCAATAAAAGCACCCATCGGCATACCGCCGCCCAATGCTTTTCCCAGCAATACAACATCCGGAATTACATCGAAATTTTCAAATCCCCAAAGCTTTCCGGTACGGCCAAACCCGGCCTGTATCTCGTCAAGGATAAAAAGTGTTCCGGTATCAGTACATTTTTTTCTTACAGCCTGCAGCCATTCTTTTGACGGGACAATAACACCTGCCTCTGTCTGCACGGTTTCTAAAATCACGCAGGCGGTTTCCTCATTAATTTCTTCCAGCCAATCGTAAGAATTATAATCCACATGTAAAACGCCCGGCAATAAAGGCCTGTAGGCATTGCGCCAGTATTCGTCGCCAATAATACTGAGCGCGCCCTGCGTGGAGCCGTGATACGATTTTTTTGCTGCGATGATCCGGGTACGATTGGTCGCACGCTTTGCAAGTTTCATCGCGCCTTCAACGGCTTCGGCACCTGAATTAGTGAAATAAACAGCGTTCAGGTTTGTTGGTAAATGATCCGTAAGAAATTTCGCGTATTGCACTTGTGGTGTTTCTACAAATTCTCCATAGATCATGATGTGCAGGTAGGCATCAAGCTGTTTCTGAATTGCTTCAAGAACTTTTGGATGCCGGTGTCCTGTATTTGCGACGCTAATGCCACCAATGAGGTCAATATATTTTTTACCATCAGCATCAAATAAATTACAGCCTTCGGCTTTAACGATCTCCAAAGCCAATGGGGCTAAAGATGTTTGTGCTACATGCTGTAAAAAAAGAGAACGTTGGTTCATAAAATTGTACTGTGGGTGCTTTAATCAATATTGTTTTCGAACAATTCATGCAATTTTCTCTGTAATATTTTTTTATCCGGCAATTGCATTTTATTCTCTGCAACCATAGTGGGCGACAGGTTTCTGCTTGATATTACACTCTACTTAAAATACTCCACTCCGTTCCTGAAAATATTATGATAATTCGCATCAGGAATATTCTTCATCAATCCCCCGGTAAATCTTTCGGGGTGGCCCATGCGGCCGAAAATTTTTCCGCATTCGCTGGTAATGCCTTCAATGCCGAACAAAGAATTGTTAGGATTATGCGGCATGCCATGCGCAATAGAGCCTTCGTGGTTTATGTATTGAGTAGCAATTTGTCCTTTGCGATAAAGTTGCTCCAACATTTCTTTGGTCGCTACAAACCTGCCCTCACCATGGCTGATGGGAATGGTGTAAGTATTGCCCTTCATGCCTTTCAGCCAGGGGCTGTTATCGCTCGCCACTTTTACTGTAACCATTTGTGAAATGTGCCGGCCAATTGCGTTGTGTGCCAGCGTGGGAGCGTTGACGTCTAACTCGCGGATTTGTCCGTAAGGTAGCAAACCGGATTTTACTAAAGCCTGAAAGCCGTTGCAAATGCCGAGGATCATGCCATCGCGCTGCAACAAAGCGTGTACGGCATCTTTCATCTTTTCGTTTTTCAGCACGTTCACAATAAACTTTGCAGAGCCATCGGGTTCATCTCCTGCAGAAAAGCCACCGCTTAAAACCAGTATTTGCGAATTGCTGATTTCCTTCACCCACGCATCAATACTTTCTTCTAAATGCCGGTGGCTGAGATTTACCAGCGGCAAAGATGTAACCGTTGCGCCTTCTTTTCTAAAAGCATTTTTTGTTTCAAACTCACAGTTGGTACCGGGAAATACCGGAGCGAAAACCTTGGGCGTAATGCCGTGCTTTTTTATGATGATGTTGGCAGGTTCTGTGTTATTAAGCGATGCGTCCAGTTCCATCACTTCTGCCTTTGGCTCCGTGGTTGGAAAGAGTTCTTCGAAAGTTGATGTATAAGTTTTAAGCAAATGTTGAGTGTTGAATGTTGAGTTATTAATTATTAACTCTTCATCATTCACTACTCCACCAATTTTTTTAAATAGCGGATGCGCAATTGCAGCAACGCTTTCAACAATTATACTGCCGATGGATTTTGCCAATAAATCGCCATCATAATTTACCTCACAGCCCAATTGATTGCCAAAGCTCATTTTCGCCAATGCTACCGCCACGCCGCCCTCTTTCACGGTTTTTGCAGCAACGATATTGCCTGTTTTTATTTGCTCATGAATAAAATCAAAAGCCTGTTTTAATGTGCGGTAACCGGGCAGGCCATTTTCACTTGAATGGTGTTCAAAAAGGTAAAGCTGGTTACCAGCGTTTTTAAATTCAGGAGAGATGATATTTTTCTTTTCACCATTAGCGCATGCAAAAGAGATGAGTGTGGGCGGAACATTAATATCGCCGAAAGTGCCGCTCATACTGTCTTTACCACCGATGGCTGCCAGTTCAAAATTTATTTGTGCGTCATAAGCGCCGAGCAGAGAGGCTAAAGGCTTGCCCCATTTTTCAGGATTATTGCCCAGTTTTTCAAAATATTCCTGAAAGCTTAAACGAATGTTCTGATACCTGCCGCCCATCGCCACAATCTTTGCAACGCTTTCCACCACTGCGTTTGCCGCGCCGATCATGGAGTTGCCGCTGCTTGTATCGGCATCAAAGCCCCAGCTTGCGAGCGAAACCGTTTCAATATCCTTTGCACCAAGTACCGGCAGTGTTTGCACGCTGCCTTCCGTTTCGGTCAACTGATATTTACCACCTAAAGGCATGGTAACTGTGGTGCCGCCTACTGAGCTGTCGAACATTTCAATTAAACCCTTCTTGCTCGCGACGTTTTTGTCAGCCAGTGCTTTCAAAAAGTTTTTTTCTGTAAATGCGGGAACATCGCTCTTTACATTTTGTAAATGTGTAACAGTAGCCGTTTGTTTTTTAGGGCAACCGTTCGTATCTAAAAACTCACGGCTCAGGTCTACAATTTTTTTGCGGCGCCAGAACATCTGCATGCGTCCGCTATCGGTAACTTTTGCCACTTCCACTGCCACAATATTTTCAGCATTACAGGCAGCGATAAATTT
>MKRO01000142.1:0-4336 GCA_001896965.1 Sphingobacteriales bacterium 41-5
TCCGAAAGCTGGCTGAAGGGTACCGGCGTTACCTCCACATGCAGGTCAATCCTGTCAAGCAAGGGCCCCGAAATTTTATTCAGATATTTTTGAACCGTGCCGGGCGGGCAGGTGCATTCCCTGTCGGGGTGGTTGTGAAACCCGCAGGGGCATGGGTTCATGGAAGCGATCAGCATAAAACTCGCCGGAAAATCAATGGCTACTTTTGCCCGCGAAATTGTTACGCGCCGCTCTTCCATCGGCTGGCGCATTACTTCCAAAACCGTTCTTTTAAATTCCGGCAATTCATCTAAAAATAATACCCCATTATGTGCCAAAGAAATTTCGCCCGGTTGTGGAATGCCGCCGCCGCCCACCAGCGCCACATCGGAAATAGTGTGATGCGGTGAACGAAAAGGCCTTCGCGAAATGAGGGTGGCATTCTCGGGTAGTTTGCCTGCAACAGAATGGATCTTTGTGGTTTCAAGCGCTTCCTGTAAAGTGAGCGGTGGCAATATTGTTGGCAAACGCTTTGCCAGCATGGTTTTGCCGGCGCCGGGCGGACCAATCAAAATTGCATTGTGGCCACCTGCTGCTGCAATCTCTAAAGCCCGCTTAATATTTTCCTGGCCCTTCACATCAGCAAAATCAATTTCAAAATTGTATTGAGAATGGAAGAATTCTTCGCGGGTGTTTACAACCGTCGGTTCCAAACCTGTTTCGCCATTTTCAAAAAATTCAATCACCTCTTTTATATGATTAACGCCGTAAACATTCAGGTTATTCACCATACCGGCCTCGCGTGCGTTTAACGCGGGAACGATCAATCCTTTAAATCCCAGTTTGCGGGCTTGTATCGCAATTGGCAAAGAACCTTTAATCGGGCGCACTTCGCCGTCAAGGCTTAGCTCGCCCATCACCACATATTGAGAAAGTATTTCGGCGTTTTCAAATTGTTCACTCGCGCCCAAAATTCCCAACGCGATTGGCAGGTCAAATGCAGTCCCGCTCTTTTTAATATCAGCCGGGGCGAGGTTCACCACCACTTTTGTGCGGGGCATATCGTAGCCATTGGTTTTAAAAGTGCTTTCAATTCTTTGCAGGCTTTCCTTCACGGCATTATCGGGCAAACCCACAATCATCGGGTCTTTACCGGATGAAGATATCCAGTTTACTTCTATTGTAATCGGCAGAGCCTCCACTCCGTAAACAGCGCTTCCATTGATTTTTACCAGCATGCTATGAAGGTAAATGTTTTTTTGTATTGAATATCCGAACGCAATTCAACCTCACTGATTAAAGGTTGCGCTCCAAAAATTCATTCAGTAACTCTTTAAATAAAACGGGTTTGAAGTTTTCATGGTTTTGCTTTTCAGAATCAGATATAAAATCCCTAACATGAACCGAGACATTTGTGGTTCCGTTCTCGCCCCAAAACCAACCGTCTTTACCAACAAAAGGTGCGAAAACGCTGAAAGTGGGAACCCGTAACGCTTTGCTGATATTAGTTGATCCGCCTTCATTGCCAATAAGAGCCGCACACCGGCTGCAAACACCGATGAATTTACGCAGGCTGTTTAACTGAACGCCTTCCACTATTTTTTGTTGTGCACCTCGTGACAAAAATGACTTTATCTTCTCTACTTTTTCTTCTTCACCTGCGCGATGATTCAGGATCACCTTCACGGGAAAAGCCGCCACCTGTTCTATCACCTGCGCCATGTAATTCAAAGGGTAGGTTTTGGATTCGTTGCTTCCAAAAGTGCTTATCATTATTAGTTTATCATCATCATTTACACCGCAATCCCGTAAACTTTCAATTGCTGATTCCTTTTCTGTCGGGGTGATAAAAATATCCGGTACAACCTCCTCAAACGAAATCCCAAGCGGCTCCAACAATTGTAACCGGTGTTCTATTGCTTTTGTTGTAACAATTGATTGGTGCTGCGATCGCCTTTTAATGGTTTGATTGTAAAAAAATTGCGTATAGCCTTTTCTATATGATATTGATTTTGCGCCTGACAGAAAAGAAAGTATTGCTGTTGCAGTTTTACCGTAGGCATCAATAATGTAATCATAATTTTCTGATTTGATTTTTTTAAGGAGGCGGGGGAAATCATAATCATCAAAAAAAATATAATCATTAATTGTCGGATTATTGAGAACCACATCATGACCCATTTTGCTAATAAGGTAATGCAAATTCGCCTGCGGGAATTTTTGCCTTAGTTGCTTAAACAAGACAGACGACATTAAAATATCACCCATCATTTTTTTTTGAATGACCAATATTTTCATTAACCTGAGCGTGACATTTAACTGAGAATGGCGTTACGTGAGCAAATTTAAGAAGTTAACTGTTCTTTTTAATCGTTCGGTTATTACTAATATCCATTCGTTGTGAAGTAAACAAGTTGCGACAAGCAAGAGTTTATTTTTTTGCAGTTACATCCAGGTTTACGGTTACAATGTCCCCCATGATCAAGCTGCCGCCTCCTACTCCAAAATCTCGGCGGTTAATAGTGAAAGAGCTTTTGAACCGGTACCCGGTTGCGGTAGGTAATGCGGTAAAATCAAAACCAATTTTTCTTGTAATATTCTTGATGGTAAGGTTGGCGATAGCTTTAAAATTGTTACCCCCTTTGGACACGATTTGAGTGGTGGCAATTCTCATGGTAGGATATTTTGCAATATCAAAAAATCCTTCCTTTTTCAGGTCGTTATCACGCTTATCAATTCCTGTATTAATTGTATTCACGTCAACCGTCATGTCAAACGCGCTTGCTGAAAGATTCTTAGCATCGAATTGCATGGTACCTTTTAACCCCTTCAAAGTTCCATCCACGTCAAGCCCTATATTCTTTATTACAAATGCAATTTTGCTTTCGGCATCCGACACCGTCAACTGCTGAGCCGAAGACGTGAAGCCGACAACTAAGTGAAAAACTGCTAATAGAATTCTGTTCATCATTTATAAATTGTCAATATAAATTTAGTCAAATTTGGAACCGTTTACACATTCTGTTTTGTTAAATTGCAGGGCGCGGCATTCTTTTAAAGAAGCGATTGTGGTCTATCGAAAATTGAGGAAGATATATTGCCTGTGCTATTAAATCACTTTGCGAAATCCGTAGCAACAAATAGGTCATTATGATTCGATAATTGACCTGTTTTAAAATTCGTATCTGAAAAATATTTTTCTGAACATTGAATTTCTGTTTGGTACCCCCGTATCAATTTATTTCAACAGGTAATAAAATTTTGCTGGAATGATAAATCCTGATCTTCGCTCTTTGAAAATCCGATTCTTTTGCCTCAGGTATTTTAAGAAATGATTGAGGGTTGCGGTCAACCAGGGGAAACCAGCTGCTTTGCACCTGCACCATCAGCCTGTGGCCTTTTTTAAACTGATGTGCCACGTCGTTCAACGCAAATTTTACTTTCGTTTTTTTACCTGGAACAAATGGCTTCGGCTTTTCAAAACTTTTACGAAATTTGCCTCTGATCACTTCTGCACGTATCAATTGCTGATAGCCGTTAAGTTTTAAATCCGCATTATCATTGGGCCAAACATCAATCAGTTTCACAATAAAATCAGCATCAGTTCCGGTTATGCTAACATCAATATCTGCGATAATCGGCCCCGCAAGCAAAAGGTCTTTTTCTAAAACCGCGCCCGTATATGAAACCACATCACTTCTATCCGACAAAAAACGCTGGTCTTCGGTCATGTACAAATTATTTCGTCCACCTCGTTTCCCTTCGGTATAAGGCACAGGGTTAGCAGGATCGCTGATGTATTCATCAAACGAAGAACCGCTTTGCGATTGAGGCAGTAATTTTTTTTCTGCGGACAAATAAAAAGGTGTAGGCTTTGTAGTCTTTAGCGGCCAGGTATTGTATAGCTTCCATTGGTTCAATCCTGTAACAAAAATTGTCGCTTCGGATAGATTAAAATTACCAACCCCTTTCAGATAATAGTTAAAAAAAGGATTTTCCAAAATATTACGATAAAAAACATTGATGTTTGCACCAAAAGAATTGATCCCTAATTTTTCCCAGCTATCCACAGCCCAGGCGCCATGCGTCCAGGGGCCCATAACTAATTTTGCCTGATTGCGAGGGCTTAACTTTTCAATAGCCTTATAAGTATTCAACGCACCAAAAAGATCCTCCGCATCAAACCAACCGCCCACAACCAGCGTTGGTACGGTAATATTTTTTAAGTGCCGGCGAATATTTCTTGCCCGCCAATACGAATCATAAGTGTCGTGTTGCAGGTATTCGTTCCAGATATAACTTTTATGATTAAAATATTTTTCCGATTGTGTGTTGGACAAAGGGCCAAGTTTCAAAA
>MKRO01000142.1:4507-6675 GCA_001896965.1 Sphingobacteriales bacterium 41-5
GCGGGCTCACTGCTTTTAACGCAGGGTGCGTGGCTGGCAAACTTGTAGTGGCATAAAAGCCGGGGTATGAAATTCCCCAAATACCAACCTTGCCGTTATTGAATTTTATATTCTTCAATAACCATTCAATCGTATCATAAGTATCGCTGCTTTCATCCACGTCTTTGTTTGATTTTTTATTGGCGATATAGGGCGTAACTTCAAGATTAATGCCTTCGCTCATATACCTGCCCCGCACATCCTGGTAAACGAAAATGTATTTTTCCCTCATCAGTTGTTCGTTGGGCCCAATTCGGGAGGGATATTCATTATAAGCGTAAGGCGCAATAGAATACGGCGTCCGCTCCATTAAAAATGGATATGTGTTTTGTGCGGACGCATCTTTTGGTACATAGATGATAGTGTAGAGCTTTATGCCATCGCGGGCAGTAATATAGGTTTGAACTTTATCGTAATTCTTTTCTACAAAATTTTGGGTTTGTGAATTGCTTTTAATTGCGGACAACAAAATGATTATGGCAAATATTTTTCTCATGCAAATTTGATTTATTGGAAACCTCAAAAATAAGGCTTTCCTTTTCCAATTTACTCTAAATCACAACGACTGAACTAATCGATGTACAGGATAAGATAGCTAATTAAGCCGGATGGTTACAAAAAAGAATTGGAGATTTAATTGAAGATCGATATTCTGTCGTTTGGGGATATTCTTCCCTTTTAGGTATTTATTTTCACCACAAAGAAGATGAAAACCCATTAAGGGCACCAAGATTTTTTAAAATTGCCCTGTTGAAAGCATCACCAAAGTACAAGCCTCGAGCGGTTCGATACCATTTAGTACTGCCTTTTCGGCAAGGAAATGGTTTTCAGCACCGGGATTAAAAATGATACGCTTTGGTTTTAATGATAGAATATAATCTTCAAATTCTTTCTGGTTTTGATCGCTCATATACATTGTCACAGTATGCACGCCCTCAAAATGAGGCGTGCCCTTTACAATATTTACATCATTTACTTTCCCCGGCCTGCGGCCAATAGCCACCACCTCGTGGCCATAAGCGCGCAACCTTTTTATTGCCGCGTTGCTATAACGGGATGGATTTTCTGACGCACCAAGGACTAAAGTTTTTTTCATCTTATTGATAAGGGAGCGAAAATCTTGCCGAACGAAATAACCGGCAGAAAAATTTATTTTATTGGCCGCTCTAACGATGGGGGCACAGTAACAATCTTAAGCCTCAGGCTGGTACCATAAAAAAGCGGACTGCTATTTAACAACCCGCTTTTATACTTATCATTATAAAATTAAACCAACATTCTCAATGGTTCCTCCAGCAATTCTTTCAGCGTTTGCAGGAAAGCAGCGCCTTTTGCACCATCCACCACGCGGTGGTCACAGCTTAACGTTACTTTCATTACGTTGCCTACAACGATTTGCCCACCCTTAACTACCGGCACCTGCGAAATACCGCCAATGGCGAGAATACAGGCATCGGGCGGGTTAATGATCGCCGTAAACTCATCTACCCCAAACATCCCGAGGTTGGAAATGGTGAAAGTGTTTCCTTCCCAATCTGCAGGTTGCAATTTTTTATTTTTTGCTTTTGCCGCAAAATCTTTTACCTCAGTTGCAATCTGCGAAAGCGGCTTTGTATCAGCAAAACGAACCACCGGGACCAGCAGGCCTTCGTCAACTGCAACGGCCACGCCGATGTTGATGTGGTGGTTGGTGCGAATCTTGTCGCCCAGCCAACTGCTGTTGACGGCAGGATGCTTTTTGAGTGCCATAGCACAGGCCTTCAGCACAAAATCGTTAAAAGATATTTTTACCGGGCTTGTTTCATTAATCCTTGCGCGGCTTGCCACGGCGGCATCCATGTCTATCGCCATAGTAACGTAAAAGTGAGGTGCAGAATATTTGCTTTCTGCCAAACGTTTTGCGATCACTTTACGCATTTGCGAAACTTCAACTTCCTCAAAACTTTCCTCACCCGCAGAAGCTGATTTGACCTGTGCCTGCGGTTGAGCAGCAGCCGCTTGCTGTTTTGCAGGGGCAACCTGTTCTTTATAATTGTCGATATCTGATTTAATGATTCTGCCGCCATCGCCGCTACCCTGAACTTTTGCAAGGTTGATGCCTTTTTCTGCGGCTAATTTTTTAGCCAACG
>MKRO01000143.1:0-1893 GCA_001896965.1 Sphingobacteriales bacterium 41-5
ATGAAATACAAGTTCATAAACATCGCTTAAAATATCTTCTATCAAATCAATCAAAAAAACGTTTTGAAAAACGCCCCCGCTAAAAGCAATTTTTTTGATTTTATTATTTTTTGCAACCAATTCAATCATCCTCACCAGCGAAACAAAAACCTTTCTTGCAATATACATTATTTCAAAATTGTTGCTTTTGTCCGCGACCACCCCTTCAATCATTTCTTTCCAACTTAAAACATTGCCATCGTAAAAAATATCGTAGTAATCAGAATGCTTTGTTTTACAAGCCCTCGCGGCCGCCTCAAGTTTCATAGCAGCTTCACCTTCATAACTGTTTTGATGCGAGATGCCGAGCAGGGAGGCAATACCATCTAAAAACCTTCCCATACTTGAAGTATAAAGGTTGTTCCGCTGCATTTGTTTAGTGTACAGGTCAAGCTCTTCATTACTGAAATTATTTTTGACAATTTCAGGATTTGCTTTACATACAGCCAATGCAGAGAGCCGTGGCTCTTTGCTCATTTTATCTCCCATTAGTTGGGGAAAATATTGCAGATGCGCAATACGTTCAATGCCTCCTGTGTTAAAAGTAAAAAATTCACCGCCCCAAATTTGGCCGTCATCGCCATAACCTGTGCCATCCCAAATAACTCCTAAAATTTTCTCATCGCTATTCAACAAATTATTTTCTGCAAGTACCGCGCAGAAATGAGCTACATGGTGCTGTACTTCTATTAAAGGTACATTTCTCGAAGCTGCTAATTCTTTGCCCAGCAGTGATACATTGTAGTTGGGATGTTTATCAATCAATATTTTTTGTGGAACGATTCTCAACAACTCCTGCAGATGTTGCAATGAGATTTTATAACTTTCCTGCGATTCGTAACTTTCCTGATCTCCCAAAAACTGGCTGATGAATAAATTTTTATCCAGCAAAGCAAACGCGCTCTTCAATTCGGCGCCCATAGCCAGTAAGGGTTTTGATGAATAGAACGGATTGGGGAAATAGTTTGGCGCCAGGCCGCGCGACCTTCTTAAAATAATGCGTTTGGCCGATGCTGAAAATTGTACCAGACTGTCATCCTGTGGCGTCACAATTTCTCTGTCAAAACTGATGAGGTAATCTGCAAACGAGGAAAGCCAATTGGTGGCCTCATCGTCTTCATAAATAATTGGCGAGCCACTAAGGTTGCCGCTTGTGGCTATCAGAGGTTTCTTAAATTTACTTGTAATGAGCTTTAGTAACGGTGTGTACGGTAAAAATACACCAAGTTTGTCAAGCCCAGGGGCGATCAGATCTTTTTGCAAAGAGGACGATTTGCTCTCCCGCATTTCGCAAAGTACTATCGGGGCTTCTTTGCTCAACAGCGCTTCTTTTTCAACCTCTCTTACAATTACATCCGCTTCAATTGTTTTCATGTTGTTGTACATGACCGCGAAAGGCTTGGCAGGACGTTGTTTTCGTTCTCGCAATAATTTTATGGGAAGCGGATTGGACGCATCACACATCAATAAATAACCACCGATGCCCTTTACGGCTAAAATTTTTCCCGCGTTGAAATATTGTTGTGCAAGCTGAATTATTTTTTTTGCATCGTCTGTTATCTTCTCTTTTTCTGAGTTGTATAAATGAATGGGGATGGCGCAGTTGGGGCAGGAATTGGTTTGGCTGTAATGCCGTCTGTTGTTGATGTTACTATACTCAATGGTGCATTCATCACACATTGGGTATTGAGCCATCGTTGTGCGTTCGCGATCGTAGGGTAGTTCTTTTATTATTGAATACCTTGGGCCACATTGCAGGCAGGTAGTGAAAGCGTAGTGGTGGCGCCGGTTTTCAGTATTTTCAACTTCTGCTTTACAGTTCTCACAAATCGCTATATCGGGCGTTAATAAAAG
>MKRO01000143.1:1947-4180 GCA_001896965.1 Sphingobacteriales bacterium 41-5
AATTATGCTGTTGTATTAAAGCGTTCTGAGGAGCGTTCTGCAAAATCTTTTCATAAAAATCTTTTGCTTCGTAATCTTCTGCTCTAAACTCAATATGCACACCATCGGTATCATTGCACACCCACCCCTTCAATTGTTTTGCAATGGCCAATTGACAAACAAGGGGGCGGAACCCGACCCCTTGTACAATACCTTTGATGTGAATATGATAAGTTGGCATTTGTTTTAACTTACAGTTGCCGGTATTTTCGCTTTGAGCCAGCTATACCATTTATCAAGCCCTTCGCCGCTGGTGCAACTCACTTCAATAATTTCAAGTTTGGGGTTCACCTGCAATGCATATTCTTTTGCCTTTTGCAAATTGAATGGAACATAAGGCAATAAGTCAATTTTATTAATTACACAAACCGTTGAAGTATGAAACATATCACAATATTTCAAGGGCTTGTCTTCGCCTTCAGTTACGCTCATCACCACCACTCTTTCTTTTTCGCCCAAATCAAACATCGCAGGGCAAACAAGATTACCCACGTTTTCAATAAACATTACCGAATCTTCCTCGGGTTTAATTCCCTGTACCGCGTGCAGGATCATGTGCGCATCAAGGTGACAGCCCTTGCCGGTATTGATTTGCGTAACTTTTGTACCGGTGGCGTGGATACGGTCTGCATCGTTTGATGTTTGCTGATCGCCCTCGATCACATAAAATTTGATTTCTTTTTTCAGGTCAGTCAGCGTCCTTTCCAGTAAAGTTGTTTTGCCCGAGCCGGGAGAACTGACCAGGTTCAATGCTAAAATATTTTTTGCATCAGAATATCCGCGGTTCCGTTGAGCCAGCAGATTATTCTCATGCAGAATATCTCTTTCCACATCCACTACGTTTGCATGGGAGGGGTTATGACCATGGGAATGATCATGAGAATGGGTATGATTGTGGGAATGACTTGTATCCCCACATCCGCAGGTTGCACACATAATTGAAATTTAAATTTTAAAGAATTATTTCCCCGCAGCTTTTTTTCTCCTCACCACAAAATAAACAATGGCTGCAATAATCAAAATGAGCAGTGCAATATGTTCAGGTTCGGTAAAATAATGTGTAATGGTAAACCCTCCATGGTTTCCGTGCCCCGGATGGGCAAAGGCAAGAGCGGGTGCAAGCATTAACATCAGGGCTGTAAAAAATTGAAAAAATCGTTTCATTGTAATTAATTTAAATGATTCAAAATAATCTTTAATGAGTTCAATAATTTCTCAAAAGTAAACAGTAAAAATGGCAAATAAAATACCTTTCGATTGGTTAGAATATGATATATATCACCTCTTCGAATCGCAATTTCCAACGGCTTAATAAGATACGGTGAAACTACTTGTCTGTTACATGCATAGAAAGTTTACAACAGCAATCGATCGAACGATCTTAAAAAATATCAAACCCACTTCCCGGGCTTATTGATAAACCTATAAAGTGAAAGGTGACGTACAAGGCGCAGTTGCCGATGTTAATAACTCACCATCCCGGACTCTTACAAATACTTATTCAACTCTTCAATCAGTTCAGCCTTGGTAATTGGCACGCCCATAATTTTATTATAGCCTTTTGCATCTACCAAATATTTATCGCGGATGATTTTAATGAGCTGGCCATTGTTGATTTCGGGAATAATGACCGTTTCAAAATTCTTTAAAATATCCCCAAGGTTTTTAGGAAACGGGCGCAGGTAGCGGATATGCGCGTGGCTGACCGATTTGCCTTCGGCCTGTAATTCCAAACAGGCGGATTTAATTACCCCGAAAGTGGAACCCCAGCCAAGCACCAGCACTTTTCCGTTTTCCTCCCCACTGTCAATTTTTTGTTCAGGTATATAATCAGCAATTTTTTCTACTTTTTCTTCCCTGATCTTCACCATTAACTGATGGTTTTCGGGTTCGTAATTGATGTTACCGGTGATGTTTTGTTTTTCAATGCCGCCAATTCTGTGCTCTAACGCTTTAGTACCCGGAACCGCCCAGGGGCGCACCAGCTTTTCATCCCTTAAATATGGCTGAAATTTTTCCTCGCCGTGGCCTAATTCAGTTTTGAACGTCACGTTAATTGGGGGAAGGTTTTCATCCTGAGGAAATATCCAGGGTTCGGCGCCATTGGCGATATAACCGTCGCTCAAAAATATAATCGGGGTCATGTGTTGCAGGCTGATGCGAACCGCCTCGTACACCGAGTCAAAAGCATCGG
>MKRO01000143.1:4193-7237 GCA_001896965.1 Sphingobacteriales bacterium 41-5
TGCAGCAACAACAGGCATCGGGCATTCGCCATTTCTGCCATAATAAGCCTGTAACAAATCGCTTTGTTCAGTTTTTGTGGGTAAGCCGGTAGATGGCCCACCTCTTTGTACATTAATAATAACCAACGGAAGTTCCAGCATTACCGCCAGGCCCATCGCTTCAGTTTTTAAAGCCATGCCGGGGCCCGAGGTAGTGGTTACGCCCAGCGCGCCGCCGTAAGACGCTCCGATAGCCGCACTAATACCTGCAATTTCATCCTCGGCCTGGTAAGTACGCACATCGAAGTTTTTATATTTACTAAGCTCGTGTAAAATATCTGACGCCGGAGTAATAGGATAAGAACCTAAAAACATAGGCAATCCGCTTTTGGAAGATGCAGCAATGAGGCCCAATGCCGTTGCCTGGTTGCCCATAATGGATCGGTAAGTGCCCGGCTCAATTTTGGCCTTTTGAACTACATAAGTGGTGCCGATTGCTTCTGTTGTGTCCCCGAAATTGTAACCGGCTTTTAAAGCTTTTATATTGCTCTCTAAAATTTCGGCTTTTTTCCCAAACTTTTCCGTGAGGAAGTCGATGGTATTTTCCATTTCCCTGTTGTACATCCAGTACAAAAAGCCCAGCACAAACATATTTTTTGCGCGGTCTTTTTCTTTAACCCCCATCTGAATATCCTTCAGCGCTTCGCGTGTGAGCTTGGTTACGTCAATTTTCATGAGGTCATAACCATCAAGACTGTCGTTCTCAATAGGATTTTCTCCTTCGGGATAATTTGCCAGGCGAAGGTTTTTGGCATCGAAACCGTCAGTGTTTGCAATAATTTTTCCTCCTTTTTTCAGCCCACCCAGGTTGGCTTTTAACGCTGCCGCATTCATCGCCACCAGCACATCGCACTCGTCGCCCGGCGTGTAAATACTATTGGATGAAAAACGCAACTGAAAGCCGCTCACCCCGGGCAAGGTTCCCTGTGGCGCACGAATCTCCGCCGGAAAATCCGGGAAGGTTGAAAGGTCAGCACCCATTAAAGCCACGTTGTTTGTAAACTGAGTTCCGGTAAGTTGCATTCCGTCACCACTATCTCCTGCAAATTTGATTACTACATCCTGTAGTACTTCCTGTGTCTTCGCCATAATGTCTGAAAAAAATAATGCGCAAATGTACAACTCTTTAATGTTTGCGAAAAGAGGATTTTAAGAACAGGTTGATAACTTTTTATGGCCGGGAAATTTTTTGGAGTTTTTTAAGTTACGAACCGGGGGCAGCAGGATCTTTCAGCGGCATTTTTTCAACCATCAGTTTTAGCGCATTGAGGCCTGCGGCAAAATCGCTGCCTCTTTCTTTATCAAGATTGTAAAACAAATTGAAGATGTTGAACGGCCTTTTTGAAGGAACCACAAAAGTCCATCTTACCTCAGTTTGATTACCTACCGGGTTTAACTCAAATTTTGACCTGGCTTGCAACTGCTGCGGTTCAAAAAGATTTACATCGTGCACAATCGATTTATCCTTTTGCAAAGCCGTTAGCGTAATTTCACCTTTTCCTGCCAGTTGCGGGCTGCCTTCCCAGCCAATCTTTGTACCTACAACTCCATCCTTTCCTTCGGTTGTATAACTTATTGTTGAATCGGCTTTGCCCCAAACGCTCCAGTTATTAAAGTTTTGTAAGAGCATCATTTGGCTGTACACTTCCGCCGGCTTTGCACTGATTAGGATAGATTTTTCAACTCTTTGTTGTGTGGGCGCAAAAAAGGAAAGGGTAAAAACAGAGATCGCAACAAAAATCAAAAAAAGAAAAATGTTTTTCAGCAGTTTCATTATTTTTTTTGCAAAAATAAGTTTTGAAAATCAATGGCACGCGGCCTTCGTGTTCGATTGCCGTATAAAAATATTGCTGTTGAGATTATTGCTTTTTATATTTTTCTTCAGCTTCCTTAGCTTTTTCAAAATCAAGCACTACGCCGTTGATGCAATAACGTAAACCTGTTGGCGGCGGCCCGTCTTCAAAAACGTGGCCCAAATGACTTTTGCAGCGGCCGCATTCTACTTCGGTGCGAACCATGCCGTGGGTGCGGTCTTCCAGATAAATGATGCTGGTTTTACTGATTGGCTCGTAAAAACTTGGCCATCCGCAACCGCTTTCAAACTTTGTATCGCTTTTAAAGAGCGGGTTACCGCAGGCTGCACAATAATAAGTCCCTATTTCCTTTGACTTTTCAAACTTACTTGTCCACGGGCGTTCGGTACCTTTCTGGCGGGCGATATAGTAAACTTCGGGCGATAAAATTTTGTTCCACTCTTCGTTATTTAAATCTACCTGCGAGGTATCGGTTCGCGAATATACCGGGTTGTTTTCTTTGTTCATTTTTACAGAATTTTTTGAAGCCGTTGTTGCGGCCGGGCGCGGCTTTGTTTGCGAATATCCGCATTGCTGAAAAAGCACGCAAACCACAAATAATATGAGGGGAAGCCTCTTCATTGCCAATAATAACAATAATTTATGTACAAAAGTTTCATGCTTTGCTGCGAAGGCCGTCAATCTTTTTTGCCAGCCTTTCATCTTTGGCGGTAACCACGTCGCCGGCATCATGTGTGCTGAGCCATATTTCCACCACATTGTACACATTTTTCCATTCAGGGTGATGATTGGCCTTTTCGGCCTCGATTGCCACACGCGTCATGAAGGCAAAAGCTTCACTGAAATTTTTGAACTCAAACTTTTGATACAGTTTATTTTTCTTTTCGATCCACATGATTTTTTATTGTTTCCCAATTTAAGTACAAAAACCGTGCTTACAACTTTAATAATTTGCTAACCTGCCGGTAACATTCTGTTTATAATAACTATTGACCTTCGCTAAACCCCCTATTAATGCAGAAGCGCCAGGTTGAAATTGCGGTTATCTCTGATTTGCACTTAGGCACCTACGCCTGTCGTGCCAGGGAATTTGCTACTTATTTAAAAAGCATTGAACCGCGGCTGCTTATTCTCAACGGTGATATTATTGATGGCTGGCAGTTCAGCAAAAGATATTTTCCGCAAGGGCAT
>MKRO01000143.1:7292-13976 GCA_001896965.1 Sphingobacteriales bacterium 41-5
GGCACACGCGTGATCTATATCACCGGCAATCACGATGATATTATGCGCCGCTACAGCGATCTGGAACTTGGAAACTTTTTGCTCACCGATAAAATTGCAATTGAGGTGAACGGAAAGAAAACGTGGATTTTTCATGGTGATGTGTTTGACCACACTACAACCGAACAGGCAAAATTTTGGGGCAAACTCGGGAGTAATGGTTACGCTGTTTTGTTGGGGTTTAATAAATGTATCAATTTCGTATGTCAGGTATTTGGAAGAGAAAAATTGTCGCTTTCCCAAAAAGTGATGGAGCAGTTTAATAAAAGATTTATAAAAATTGATGAATACGAAACCAAAATTGCCGAGGCAGCGATAGAAAAAAAATTTGACACGGTGATTTGCGGGCACATTCATCAGCCTCAAAAAAGAATTTTTAAAAATGATAAGGGAAGCGTGTGCTACCTCAATAGCGGCGACTGGATGGAGCACATGACTTCTCTGGAATATTACGATAACGACTGGCATTTGTACGCTTACAACGAAAAGGAAATGAAGACCGAAAAAGCTGAATATAAAAAGATGCAGCCTGTGGTAACAACAAGTGAGATATCGTTTTACCTGCATTCTTTGGGGGCGTAGGCTCAGCCCCCGAAAGTGTTTCTTAGTACAAACACACTAAGACCCCAGCGGGAAGGATTTCAGGTTTCAGCCAATCAGAGTGGCTATCAATTTTCAGTATAACCAGACATTCAGCAGTTAAATAATTTACTTTTAAAAATATTCTTATACAGACTCAAAAAAATAAACGCATATTTAAAAATCTCCCCTTTAAGGTATTAGCGTACTCAATTCTAATAAACCCATCGGGGGCCACTTTTTTATGAAAATCTTTTACGCAGTACAGGCAACGGGCAACGGGCATATTAGCCGGGCAATGGAATTATTACCTCACCTCGGCAAATATGGAGAAATAGATATTTTTTTAAGCGGTAACAATGCCAATTTAAAATTAGATGCGCCTATTAAATATCGCAGCAAGGGTTTAAGCCTTTATTATACCTGCACCGGTAAACTTAATTATGTAAAAATTGTCAGAAATATTAACCCGCTCCCCCTGCAAAAGGAAATTAAAGAGTTACCGGTAGAAAAATATGATTTAGTAATTAACGATTACGATTACATCACCGCAAGAGCCTGCGCCGCCAAAAAAGTGCCTGCGGTGAATTTTGGGCATCAGGCCAGTTTTCAATCGGACAATGTGCCGCGCCCTGAAAAGAAAAGCAGGATCGGCGAGTGGATGCTGAAGAGTTTTGCGCCTTGCGAACGCTACATCGGCCTGCATTTTAAAGAATATGATGATTTTATTTTAACGCCCGTCATTAAAAAAGAAATCATAGAAGCCGAGCCCAAAAGCCTTGGCCACATCACTGTTTATCTGCCTTCCTATTGTGAGCCGCAACTGGTTGAGATATTTTCGCATTTCAAACGTCATCGCTTTGAAATTTTTAGTCGCGAAAGTTCTTCAATAAACGAACAGGGCCATATTAAGTTTATGCCCGTTGATAAAAATCTTTTTAACAAAAGCCTGATCAATTGCGATGGCATTATTACCGGCGGCGGATTTGAAACACCGTCAGAAGCCATCCACCTTGGCAAAAAAGTAATGGCCATCCCAATTGTGGGACAATATGAGCAATGCTGCAACGCGGCAGCGCTAAACGAAATGAACGTGATGACACTTGAAAAGATTAATGGCAATTTCAAACATGATTTTGAAAAATGGATGAACGATTACCAACCGGTGCAGGCAGATTACAGTAAGACTGTTGAGAGGTGTATGGAGCGGTTGTTTAATTCTTAAAACGTGATAACCTTTTGAGGGTTGTGCCACTACCTGATTTTGATCATAGATTACAAAATTTAATATTAAATAATTATTAAGTTTTGTAACTTAGTTAGCAAATGCAAAAATGGCTTACCATCTTGCTAACTTGGATTATTATCGCAGTACCTCAATATCGTATTTATTGCCAGGACGATAGCCAACATATATCTTTTAATTTTTACGGCGATAGTATCTCTTTTCAGTATGATAAATCATTGTTTATTGACTTTAATGAAAAAGATTTATCTGAAAAATCAGTACAGGAGTTTTATAATAAAGTAGCTGCCAAAAATTACTTATCTGCAATAAAAGCACTGGAAGATTACAGGAATTTGAATAATGCCGATGACTGGCTTTATTACCAGCTTGTAAGGAAAGTAGCTCAAACTATTAGCCCTAAACAAGAGAATTACCTGCGCTATACCCTTTACAAATGGTTTTTTATGATCAAAAGCGGATACAATCCTATTTTGAGTGTTCACAATAACCAATTGCTTTTCTACATACAATGTGATGAAAATATTTACAACATTCCTTACAGGATGAAAGATGGCAAACAATATGTTTGCCTTAACTATCACGATTATGGCAGCAATATTGATTTCACAATAAACAGGTTTACAGAGTTACAGGTTAACATTACCAAGGGCGGCAGGGCTTTTTCATATAAAATACATAAACTGCCTGATTTTGATAAAAGTGATTATGTAAATAAAGATTTGCAATTTTCACTCTATAACAATGAGTATCATTTTCAAATAAAAGTAAACCCACAGGTAAAAGCAATTTTTGCTAATTATCCTACTCTCGATTATGATGATTACCTGAATATGCCAATTAGCAAAGCTACACGTGAAAGCCTGATCCCTTTATTACAAAAGCAACTAAAAGGCCTCAGCGTTAAAAACGGAGTGGATTACCTGATGCGTTTTACACGCTATGCTTTTGTATTTGAACCCGACACCAAACAGTTTGGGCAGGAGAAAAGGCTGACACCCGAACAAACACTTTTATATGAAAGCAGCGACTGCGAGGACAGAGTGTTTTTATTTTACTCCCTGGTTAAAGAAATATATAACCTGCCAATGATTATAATTGCATACCCACAGCACGTAACAATAGCGGTAAAATTTGAGAAACCAATTGGTAAGCCGATATTTTACAATGGGGAAGCCTACACGATTTGCGAACCTACACCGCAAAACACCGATCTGAATGTTGGCCAGCAAATGCCGCAACTAAAGAATGAGAAATACGAGGTGGCTTATGCTTACCGTCCTTTGAAATAAAAGAGGGAGAATTTTAAGCGGTGACTGGAACTTTTTGCGAGAGGTATTGAAGATTCTTTTTTGCGATTGAGCAGACTTGAATAAGTAAAAAAAGCGCCCCGTTTGAGAGCGCTTTAAAATGATTAAGGTTTCAGACTTTAGTAGTCTGTATTTTCCGCATCCCAATTAGTCCATTTAGCAGTCCAGTCATTTGTACCGTCAAACGCACCTCGGTAAGCAACAGTCTGAAAACCGGTGATACCCGCAAAACTTGCTCCGGTTAAAGCAGGCGAGCCGGTTGCTAACAAGAAATTAGGCTTTGCATTGAATTTGAACGCATCAGTAACCTTTGCATCGGCCACATTTGCCAATATCGTATTGTCTGTTGTTAAAGTAGCTACTATTGTTGCATCTGTAGCTTTAACAGGAATTGGGCACCCTGCTATTACATTACTTTTAAACAAAAGGCTTCCTGACTTGTAACTCAATGAAGTGGCTGTTCCTTTTGTATCGTCAATATATACTCCTATCGGATAGCCAACAAACATGGAGTTTACCACAGATTGAGAAGAATTACGACGAATTTGAGCGCCATGCTGGAATTTTGCATCGACAATATTGCCGGTACCATTTAATGGGCCAATAACAGTGATATTAGAAAACATTGCTTTAGTTTGAGGCGTGTTCGTCGTCCCGTCTGCATCATTATCAGACTCAAATCCGTTTGAGCCGGAAACATCAAATGCAGATGGATTACGCTGAACTAAAGCGAACTGAATTTTTCCTGAGAATCCATTGTCTGTATCCAGGTCATCATCCCATGCTTTTACCGATACCAAATGGTCTGCATTTACAGTACCGCCAAACCATTCAAAAGAATCATCACCACCGGCATATACCTGTACATAGCTAATGGTAGTTCCGGCACCTACACTACCCATTGTTAAGCTATTGATTTCATTGTTTGACGAATATTCAACGCCGGCAAATTCAATTCTGACATATTTTAATACTCCTGAATTGTCATTAGCATCTGTACCGCCGTGAACATTCCAATCTGAACCGCCGGTAGGAGTTGTTAATCCACCTTCAATAATATTTTTACCAGATGCCAAATTATTTGGAGCTTTTCCAAGTAAAATAATTCCACCCCAATCACCTGTTTTGCGATTACCTTTTGCCATATACGACGTAAATACAATCGGTTTGTCCGCAGTACCTTGTGCCATAATTTTGGCACCTCTTGGAATAATCAATGATGCTTTACTTAGTTTGTCACCAAAAATAACCGTACCCGGCTCTATCGTAAGTGTTACGCCGGGTTCAACATATACAAACCCTTTCAGCAAATACTTTTTATTTGCGGTCCATGTGGTATTAACTGAAATTTTAGATGCTGCAGGGCCGCCACTTCCATCGGCCTGACCGACTATCACGGTGTCTGTTTTTGTGGGCGGCGGGGTGTCAACATTTTTATCTTTATCACCACACGACGCAAAAAAAAGCGCCACCATACTTGATAGGATTAATAGATTTTTTTTCATAACGTTTTTAAATTTTTACAGGGTTCAAAAATAGATTTCATATATTACTTGTTTATTACGTAATTGTTACTATAAGTTTAAATCGCTTTTTATAGTTTATATGTGTATGTGAGCGAAAAAGTAGTTCCGGACCTGTAATCAGCCAATATCCAATCCTTATCTTGTTTATTCACGCCATTAACAAAAGAAGACCCGTCAAATTTATTATTGGAGTTTTGATCAAAATAAAACCGCACCGGAGCATTAAGAATATCTTTCACATTCAGCTTTAATTCACTTCTGCGTGTCATAATATAGGCAAGTTGACCGTCTAAAAGATTTCTCGGTTCCTCATACACCATTCCATAACTTTGGCCGCCTACTAAGTCAATACGCTGCCCTATACGATTGTAATAGATATTTGCAGAAAGTTTGTTATCCGGGGTTCTATAACCTAAACTGGTATTAATCATATAGGGAGATTGGCCGGTTAACGGCCTTTCGGTAATCGTTTTACCGTTTGGCAAATCCAGAGGCTCCCCTAAGTCAACTTTTGAATTAATCCACGCGAAATTAGCATACCATTCAAACTGGTCGAATGCATTTCCAAGAAATCCTAATCTTTTACGTATTTCAACTTCGGCGCCAATATTTGTGGCCGACGGGAAATTTTTTGTACTTACTTCTAAAGCACTATTGGCTTTATAGATAGACGTTTCTAAAGTGTTTTTGAACTTTTTATAAAAAATAGCTGCTGATAATATTTCACCCACTGTAGGGAACCACTCATACTTTATATCAAAATTGTTAATTTGCGAACGCTCAAGATTTGGGTTTCCTAACACATTGGCAATTCTTTGAAAGTCATAGTAATAAAGTGGGGAGATTTCTCTGAACTCAGGCCTTACTAAACTTCTGAAATAAGATGCCCGGATATTTGTTTTTGGCGTTATACTATAGGTAAGATTCGCTGAGGGAAGAATGTCAGTCCAGGACTTATTAAATGATGCTGCCGGTGATTTAACATCAATCCTATAATATTCATATCTGCCACCCCAAACCAGTCGTAATTCTTCGGTTATTTTGTTATCTATCATAACATAGCCCGCAAAATTATTGCCGATTGCGGTGTAGCTATCATTAGATGTAGTAACATCTCCCAAATTATAAAAACCGCTATTTATATGGCTACTATGAAATAATGTTTCAATCGGGTTTTCCAAAACCTGACTGTACCCAGACTTTGACACATCTATAATTGGGCCTATTAACCGATTTTTATCTGCACGATCCCGTATCGCGGCAAAACCTCCAAACTTAATTGAAGATTTATTAAATAAATTTATCGGCGCTTTCAGGTTAACCGCTCCATTATAAATTTTTTCATTTAGGTCGCCAAAAAGCCGGTTGTTAAGTCGGTTTAAACTCAGCAACCCGGCGTTAAATGGTTCAGTTGTGTTATGATTCCTTGTATATCCAACTTTTCTCTGATCTGGCTGTTTGTTTTGAACCAGGTTGTAGGACAGAATATAATCAAGATCTAAATTTTTCCCTAATTTATTCTCCCCTTTAAAAGAAGTTTTAAATAAAGATTTTTGTATCAGATCAAAAGCGTAAAATTTATCATCGCTTCCCCAACTAAGATTTAAGCCTTCTCTGTACAGAAAATTATCATCAAAGACCCTGTTATACAAAGACTTGATTGAGTATTTGCCATTATTGGTTTGATAGGAAAGATTTAGTAAAGCGCCAATGTTTGTATTATAGATATAATTATTATCAAGATAATCGTAATCGTCGTATTGGCGTAAAATATTAGGTCGGATGTTTTCTGTATGATTATATGTTATCCCAGCAGTGTACCCAAACTTATGATTGTTTTTAAATATTCTAAGGTCTCCTATATTTGCCTGCAAACTAATTTGAGGCAAAGCAGAACGGCTTCTTATACGAAAGTCGTTTGTAAGACTGCTTAGTGCATGATTAACCTGTTCCTGATTCAGTTGGCGGGTTACCGGGTTACAAT
>MKRO01000144.1:0-8891 GCA_001896965.1 Sphingobacteriales bacterium 41-5
TTAGGATTTTCTTACAACGGTATAAGTGTCTTCAAGTAATTCTTCGGCCTCGCGAATGGCAATTTCTATAATTTCAGTAAGTTGTTTCTGAGTTTCAAAAGTGCTGTTCGAAAATTGCCTATTTTTTGCCTCAGATTCAATCTTTTCCAATTTAGGAGACACGTTTTCGTTTAACATGATAGGTAAAATGGACTTGAGGCTGTGAGCAACAGAAGCGGCGCTTTTAAAATTGCTTTGGCTCATTGCAATTTTAAGTTCTCCGGAATACTCGGAAGCCTTTTCTATGAATATTTGAATCATTTCTTCTTCAAACTCCCGGTTGTTTTCTGAAATACTTTTTAAATAGTCAAGGCTTATGCTTTTTTGTGATAACGCCTTTGCTTGCCTATTTTCCTTTACATTTTTTTGAGAAAAAGTACTTTCTGTATGAATACTGATTTTTTCAATTAACAAATCGCTTTTTACCGGTTTGGTTAAATAATCGTTCATTCCTAACGCAAGGCACTTTTCTTTTTCCCCCGCGAGTGCGTGAGCAGTAAGAGCGATTATTGGGGTAGTCAAATTCAGCTCATTTCTCATTTTGGAAGTAAGTTTGTACCCGTTGGTGTCCGGCAATTCGATATCAAGTAAAATAATGTCGTATTCTTTCGTGTTTAGCTTTTCTAAGGCTGTTTTACCGTCCTCGGCCACATCGGCCACAAGATTATGGTTCAGAAAAATTCCGTTCAACAACTTTATATTATAATGATTGTCTTCTACCACTAATATTCTTAAATGTTGGGGAATGGACTTTTTTTCCTGCGTAACGATCGGGTAACTTATCATTTCAAAATCTGCGGGACATTTATTGAAAGGGATGTAAAAGGAGAATACAGACCCTTTCCCCACTTCACTTTCAACAGATATTTTGCCGCCCCTTAGCTCCACAATGTGTTTGGCAATGCTCAGGCCCAACCCGGTGCCGCGCTGCGGGCCGTTTTCAAGTACCTGCTCAAATCTGGTAAAAACATTGTTGAGTTTTTTTTCGGGAATTCCAATGCCGGTATCTGCAATTTTAAACAGAACAGTAACTTTATTTGCATCTTCATCAATGATTTTTGATGAAATTTTGATGCTGCCTTTGTCAGTAAATTTTAAAGCATTGCTTACAATATTTGTAACCACCTGATTTAACCTTACAGAATCTGTTAAAACTCTCCCCGGTATATTAATATCGTGATTGTATGTCAGGCTTATACCCTTGTTCACTGCTTTTTGGTCATAGAGCGTGCAAATGCTGTTAATGAGTTCCTGAATATTGGTGGGAGCCTCTTCGAAAGTCATCATATTGGCGTTTAGTTTGGAAAAATCCAGTATATCGTCAATAATGCGCAGCAGGTTTTCTCCGGCCGCATTAATAGTAAACACATACTCGTTTTCCGCTTCTCCTAAATTTCTTTTGCGCAATAACTCTGTAAAGCCCAATATCGCATTCATTGGAGTTCTTATTTCATGGCTCATGTTAGCAAGGAAAGTTTCTTTAAGAACCAATGATTCCTCAATGAGCTTTTTTGCATGTAACAAATCCTCTTCAGCGTTCTTTATATCGGTAATATCGTCAAATACCGAAATGGCATACTCTATTTTATTTTCATGGTATATCGGGATTGCGCTCACACGAACAGGCAGTTTATTATTTTCCACAGTGATAAACGATTCCAGGCCAATTCTCTTTTTCCCCTTAATGGCGTCTTTCAACTGCAGCGAGTTTAGTAAATGGCCATCTTCGCCGTCATTCAAATCATTCAGGCTTTCCAGCGTCCCCTCAATTGCAATGTTACTTTGCAACAACTCTACCGCTTTTTTATTTGCATGAAACTTATTTTTGGAAACATTTGCAATAACAATTCCCACAGGTATTTCTTCTATCAGGCTTTCAAGCCGCTCCTGCGATTTTAAAAGTAATAATTTGGTAAGATTAAGCCTCTTGTAAATACCAAAAAGGTATATCGTTGTGAGTAAAATGACAATTATTGCAAGAATAGAACTAACTATTACAACAGAAGTGAGTTTTTTAAAGTTTGAATTCTCCTTACTGAATTTGTCGTCCTGTAATTTTTTTTGGTTGTTCAAAAGAAGTGACATTTCGTATTTCAGCTTTGTGGAAAAACGACGATTAGCTGATGAATCAATTGTATTAGATTTCTCCGAAATTATTTTATTATAAACACCTGCCTGGGCGCCCGCCAGCTCAAGCAACGAATTTATAGAATTAGCCCTGGCGCTGTCAAGTTCCATTGTTTTTAACTCCTTTGCCCTCAGTTTTAGTATTCTTTCGTTAATGTAATATGAAGTTAAAAATGAACTGTCCCCTGTAATAAGGAAGTCTTTGAGCGAAAATTGCAAGTCGTTTATTGCATTTGTAAAATCCTGTATTTTGGTAATAATCACACCCGAGTTGTTCACTTCCTGCGTCGATTTTTTTAATTTGACAGCCATGTAATTGGAATAAACACCCAAACAGATAAGAATGAAGATGCTAAGAGACAAGGCAAGAATAATCCTTATTCTTTCCGAAATATTTCTCAAAAAACTCATGCTGGTGTTTAGAAAGTTTTTAAATTGGGGTAATATTTGCGCTAAGTTAACCAACTTGAGCAAATTCTCAAAGGGTCACTAAAATTGGGGATAGATGATTTAGAAATACCGAGTATATTTGCAATACTTATAAAAACACAACTCATGAAAACTATTTTTGAATCTATCAAAACACTGCTGTCTTCATTTGACAAGCCCAGCGCCACAACTTCAAAACTTATTGAATCAAATTTACTTGAAAAATGGTGGTTAAATGACGAGATTTTAGATGCTGTAGAGGTTCATGTGCCAGAAAAAATTCAAGCTGAATTAGGGTCTTCCTGAAAATCTGTAATGTAGACAAATGTTTCATTGAAAAATAGTCATAAGAAAATTATCAAATCTCAATTTGTACTTTCTCCGATGGCTCTATAATTCCCATCAAAAATTTTAACGATGAATTTTCAGGAAGGTCTTTGAATTATCTGTCCTCGTATTTCGGCATTGCCGGCTGCTTATATCCTTTCGTTTTAAGTTCTTGTTTGATTACCTCTATTGCTTTTTCCAGTTGCGGATCAATGCCCCTTGCCATAGCGCCGAGGTCTTCAGGAACTGTTATGTCAGGATCCACGCCGTGGCCTTCTTTGAACCAGCCATCTTTGTCATACATCCTGAACGTAGGAACCGTAACCGTGCCGCCGTCAATAAGCGGAGGAACTCCCGAGATACCAATTAAGCCGCCCCAGGTACGCGTTCCAATCAAAGGCCCCAAACCTCTCTTTCTAAAGTAATCGGGAAAAGCATCACCACCTGAACCGCTCCAACCGTTGATCAGCATCACCTTTGGCCCGAACGCCACGTTTGGCGGCCAGCTCCATGATTTGCCATCCCTTGTAGCCCAAAAAGCCAGCGGTTTGCGGTCGAGCATTTCAACAAATCTGTCAGGTATTTGTCCGCCGTTATTAAACCGCTCGTCAATGATCAGCGCTTTTTTATCCGTTTGCGCGCTTAACTGGCGCATCAACTCCGTTTGGCCATCAATGCCTGTACTCGGAACATAAACATACCCCACCTCGCCATTAGTTGCTTCCTCAACGCGTTTGCGCATCTTCTCAATCCAGTCCAAGTTTCTCAAGCGTGCTTCATTACCCAGGGTTTTAACAATCGCTGTTTTCGCGCCGTTAAAAGAAGGTTTGCTGTTATAAGTCAGTTCAATTGTTTTTTTAGCAAGGCCTGCGAAAGCGGCAAAAGGCTCCTGGCTTGTAGTCAACTCAACTCCGTTCACTGCCAGTAAATAACTGCCTGCAGGAATATTTACACCGGAAATAGCCACCGGAGATTTTGCTTCGGCGTCCCAGGATGCGCCTTTAACAATGTTCTTGATTTTATAATATTTTCCATCTGGTTCCCAATTCAAGCCCAGATATCCAACATTCATTTTTTTAGAACCTTCAAGCTGGCCACCACCGTGATAAGTGTGTGAGGCGTTCAGTTCACCAATCATTTCACCGATGATAAAATTCACATCTTCGCGAGTAACCGCGCCTTCCAGCATCTTCATATAGCGGGTTTTTACATTGTCCCAATTTACGCCGTGCATTTTCGAATCATAAAAATAATCGCGCTGCATTCGCCAGGCATCAGTGAAAATTTGCTTCCATTCCGCTTTTGGATCTAATTGCATTGAAAGATCTTCAACGGGCAGTGTTTTATCAATAGTAGCATTTTCAGTGGCGTTGATGATGGCAAACTTGCCCATCGAATTAATCAGCATTTTTGTTTATCAAAAGAAAGCGAGAACCCTTCAACATCATTGATCACTGCCTTTTCTTCTTTTTTTTCGATGTCAAAATATTTAACCGAAGGTTTTGAATTTACATCTCCTGTGTTGGCATATCGGGTGTAGAAAATTTTATCTTTTGATGCGTCCAAATTCCCGATGTTGCCCGCCGGAACAGGTAAAACGTAAAGCCTGTCTTCAATATCGTCAAAATCTATTCCTGTATTTTTCACCGCTTTCTTTAGTTTGTCTATTTCCTTATTTTTCTTTTCTTCTTTCATTTTAGCAGTATCAACCGTCGGCAATTTTTCTGTTTCAGTTTTTTTAATAGCAACTGTATCGTTTTTTGGTGCGAGTAAAGACGGTACATCTCTCTGTAAACTTATTGCTGCCAACTGGCTTGAATTTGCATAAACAAAACTGTTGTCAAAATCTGAATATGATGGCTGAAAGTTCTGTCGGGTGATCACGTATAAATATTTTCCGCCAGGGTCAAAAACCGGGTTGCTGTTTTCATAAAAACCTGACGTAATCTGGTGTTTTGTTTTTGCATCAAAGTCGTAAACAAAAACAGCATTGTGGTTGTTGTCTAAATCCCTGTGATACGCCAGGTAGCGACTGTCAGGCGACCAGCTAACCGAAAATCCCGCTTGTTGGCCGTACAGCCATCTTTGTGCTTTATCAACTTTATAAGTTTGGCGAGATCTGGTATCAATTACACTTATCTGGTTGGCTTTATCAATAAAAGCGAGCTTTATATTATCGGGCGACCAGTAAAGCTGGTACCGGAAACCAGGGCCGTAAGCGCTGAGGCGCGATGCTTCACTGTCTGCTGAAAGATCTTTCAGCGTTAATTCATATTCGCCGGTCGCATCACTCCAGTAGGCGATTTTACTGCCATCCGGCGACCATGAAGGATATCGTTCAGCAATTCCAGATGTCATGGTTAAATTTTTTACAAACCCTTCAGCGGCGGGTACAGAAAAAATTTCACCGCGCGCTTCAATCAAAGCACGCTTTCCATCAGAACTGATACTTCCGTTTTGAATGTAAGCCTGCACATTTTCCAAACGCGGTTTTAAAGCTGTGTTATCGGTGACTAGATTCACCTCAACAGTATTGCTTTTTTGTGTAGATAGATTATAGAGTTTTAATTTGCCCGCCTGCTCATACACAATGTCATCAGGCCCGATTGATGGGTAGTGAATATCATAATCTTTATAATTCGTTAGTTGTTCAAATTTTTTGGCAGAGATGTCAAAACGCCAAAGATTCATGCGCATTTCTTTTCCCCGATCTGAAAGAAAATAGATGTAATTCTTATACCACATCGGGAACTCATCGCCTGCATCGCTGCCCGCTGAAATATTCTGAGATTCCTTTTTGGCAAAATCATAAATGTAAATATTACCGGTAGTGCCCCCGCGATAGCGTTTCCAGTTGCGGCCGACCTGTGTGCGAAACACTACTGCCATTTGTTTGCCGTCCGGCGAATAAGAACCATATTCGGCATAGGCCAAGGGCAGCTTTTCAGCAGGGCCACCCTCGGCATCAATCGTGTAAAACTGAGAAAACCGCTCTTTGCCGCTTTCTCTCCCCGATGCAAATAAAACCCTCTTCCCATCTGCAGTCCAGTTTGCTACACGATCAGGAAAGTCGTGATAAGTTAGCCGGGTGGGCTGTCCGCCGGTCACAGGGATTACATAAACATCTAAATTGCCATCGTAGTTCCCTGTAAACGCAATTTTTTTGCCGTCATTTGAAAACTTTGGAAATATTTCCTGACCCGCGGGAGAGCTTAATTTAATGGCTTCACCACCTGTTTTGGGCATCACCCACAAATCGTTGGCGTAGCTGAAAACGATTTGTGTTGCAGAAACATCAGGATACCTGAAAAGGCCCGCATCAATTTGAGAAAAACATAAATGGCTTGCTAAAACAAGAAGAATAATTGGTGTATATTTCATCACAGTTTGTTTTTAAAAAGGCAAGGTAATTATAAAATATTGCCTGGCAAACAGCGATGCAGTATTTAAGAAAACATTGAATAAAATAAAGTGTACAATTTTTCTCATCAGGCTTCGTAGCGGTTCTCAATCGCTTTTATCACCGCTTCAAAATAATTTACATCATTCAATCTGCTGGAGTGGCCAAGGCCGCCGGGGCTAATACATTTACTTCCATCTCCTTGGCGCCAACAATATCCAGCCCAACAAAAAACATTCCGTCCTGAATCAATTTCGGCGCCATCGCGTCTACAATCTCCAAAGTTTTCTTAGTGATCTTTGGCATCGAAACCGAACCGCCCTGATGCACGTTACTTCTGATATCGCCCTTAGCCTGAGAGCGGTGCATGGCCGCTATTTTACCGTTGATTTCCATCGGCCTTCCATTAACCAAAAACAAACGGATATCACCTTTTTTTGCGGCAGGCAGGTATTCCTGCACAACAATATAGCCATCCCGCCCAATCGCGTCAACGATCTGGTTAAGGTTGGATGCATTTTTATCTAACATAAAAACATTTTTCCCCCCCGATCCCTGCAAAGGCTTTAATATGATATGTTTGTTGTGGTCGTTATAAAACTGCTTAATGTCTTCCACGCTGCGCGTGATGATGGTTGAAGGCCGTACGCTTTCAGGAAAATACTGAAAATACATTTTGTTGGTAGCTTTCGCCAGTGAATCAGGATCGTTCAAAACCAGTACTCCGTCTTTCTTAGCCAGTTGGCCGAAAATAATACCGGCGTACTGCGCCCAGGGCCGCTCCTCCAAATCGGCGGAAGGATCATTCCGCAGAAACAAAACATCCAGATCGCTGGCCTCTATTAATTCTTTTGCTGTTTTATTGAGAGCGGTCCAAAAATTCTTAGGGCTTCTGAACCTTTTGCCGGAAGCCTTTTTTGCATGAGCGCCCATTTGTCCGCTTTGGGTGTAAGCAAAATCTTCCACAGCTATGTGGTATGATTCATGGCCCATCTGCACTGCCTGCAACGCAAGGCGTGTTGTGGTAAATGCCGGCGACTCCGTATTATAATCGTTAATAACAAAACCTATTTTCATTTTATTTCTAATTTTATATTTTAATAGTACATTTTACTCTATCATTTTAAAAATATTACCTCCGGCTTTTATATCTTCAAGTTTATCTGCATACTGCTCCTGTAAAAACCTGGGTGTAACAACAGGATCTTTTAAAATTTTCCGGTAAATCAATTCCTGCACAATCGGTAAATAATCCTGTCTTATCTTACCGATTAATAATTGTGCCAAATCCTTCCCTCCTTTAATGTAATCAATAATATTCAGTAACCCTTTTAAATAAACGGCATCTTTTGTGAGGCCGCCACCGCGATAAACCCTCATCGAAATATTAAATGCAGTTCTGTCTTTAAAATGATATTTATCTTTTAACAAATGAAATGTTTCAATAAAATTTTTACCGCTCACCATTTCGTTCACCGCTATCACCCTGCCAGCCAGCGTACGCATCCTGCTTTTGGTTAAGCCGCCCGTGAGGTATTCAGCAAAAACAGCCAGACCTTCCTGCAGCTCTTCGTAGCCGGGCACACCAATTGAAAAAAGTTCGAGCGGCTGTGCTTTGCCGTTGTAGTAAGTAACCACATGCGTTCCTATTTCGTGCTGCAACAAAGGCATTGCCCTCATTTCAGAAACTGAAAAAGCCGAACTGATATTCAACACACCTTTTGAAACCAATATGCCTTCAATATCTTCTGCGATGCGCACTTCATCAGAAATACTGGCGTCCTGTTGTTTTAACCAAAGCAGCTCCTCACGAGCAAGCGCAGCAAATTGTTCTGACGACAACCGTTTTCCTTGTTTCGCTTCCGCAGCACCCTCAATCGTTACGAGTAAAGCTTTTGCTACATCCAGCAACTGCTCGGTAACCGGCCCAAAAAGTTGAATACTGGTCAGCATAAAATCATGCTTCTCGCGTTCCTGCATCATGTTCAACATGCGGTCAATTTCTTTTCGCTTATCCCGAAATAAAAATGCAATTGTGGGATCAGTGATCTCTTCAATGGGCAGATTATATAACCGTCTTTTAATCATCTCGGGATCAACAGGCATCGGGCGATAATGAAAAACGGGGTCCTGGCTATAACCTGATTTTTTAAAATCGGCCCAAGCCTCATCCACATTTACCGGCGTAACCAAAAGCAAAAAATCAAACAACTTGCTGTAAGCCGCCAGTTCCCGGTCAATCTGTAAAGCCTTATCGTCAATGGCTGTGGTACCTAACATTTGAAAATTACCTACGTCCAGGTTTGTATTTAATCTTACAAATTCAAAAATACTTTTACGCATGGCGGTGCTATAACCTGAGCGTAATTCACGTAACAGTAACGGGTAAGGCTGCCCGGTTTCGGCGTCAATATACACCGGGGCAATTTCCAAACCAATGAAAGTCACGTGTTGTTTTTCCAACTCAGTTTCGTTCATTACAGTGTGCCTTCCGGGTGGTACAGCAACGGCCTGCGAACGCTTAACAGATGCTGTTTTGTCCCATTTATAATGTAGAATTTTATTTAGT
>MKRO01000144.1:8923-13081 GCA_001896965.1 Sphingobacteriales bacterium 41-5
GGTTTGGCCGGCGTGATGACTTGTCCATATCTCAATCAATAAAAAGCCATTGTATTTGTGTGATAAATTTTGCGTAACTATTTTAATAATATCACACAGCAATTCATTGTCTTCAGAAATAATATACGATGACTCTGTTCTGCCAAGATAGCTGCTGAAAACATCCGGTTCTTTTGGAATGCGAAAAACTATGAGGAACGGCACCGGCCGCTCTATTTTCAACAACCCTTTGCCCGGCAGCGTGATGTGAATGGGCTCAGATTTTTTTAATTTATCTGCGATGCGATTTAACATTTTTTGATCTGACCCCTGCATACCCTTTGCTATAAGTATTTTTTTATTTCACTATTTAAAAAATCAACTGATGCTGAAAGCAGGTTTTGCAAACGAACCAAATGTGGCAGGTTTGCAATTCCGGTCCATTCATCCATAAAAACTTTTTTAAACTCAATAGAAAGCACACATCCCTTATTACCGTAATTTTTAATCACCCATTGTGCAAAAGCGCCTCCTTTAAACTTCACATTTTCGCGGGCATCAAAATTTTGTGAAACCAGGAACCTGGTGTATGCCAAGCAAAGGCCTTTCCAATGTTGCTCATTGTAAAAAGTCCCCATATTAATTTCGGGATTGGCTTCTGCATCAGCTTCAGTAAACGCGTCATCACGCCTGTGATTGTAAGTATGCACATCCAGAATGACAAAATAACCGTGATTTTTAATCGTGTCTTCCAAAAGGCTTTTTATTGCATCGTAAAAAAGGCCATAATCACTATGAAGCCTTTGCTTTTCATCTTCCGGCAAAGCCTTCCATACATTTAAACCCCAGGCATCTTCCGGCTTTTCATAAATTGCTCTTTCTATAACGCGGTTTAGATCCAGTTGAAAACGTGAACTGCTGACATTCACTTTGGTAACAGGCAGGCCTGCGATCATGAATACAGTGTAAGGGTCTTCCTCTCTTGCTCTCTCCTGTTCACTCAAAAGCATAAAAGGTATTAACTCTTCTTTGATGAGATGCCCGTCATGAATTGCTGTGGCAATAATTGGCGTTGAGATATTTTCTATTTCGAAAAAAGAATGATTCATAGTTAGATATAAAAAGCAAAAAGCAAGCCAGCGTCAATAACGGACATACCGTTTCATGCAATGCAAAGCCTGACTAAGGGAATTTTCTAAATACTGTATAGCGCAAGATTATTTCAACAAGCAACCAGGCTAGCGCTGCAAGCACGAGCGGCAGAAACATTTCTTTAACCTCATTGTAATTGATAATTTCAGCTTTTGATTTTTCAAGGCTGTCAATTTGAGAATAGATTGCCTGCAGGCTGGCTTTGTCGGTAGCGCGATAGTAGCGTCCGCCGGTTTCTCTCGCGATGCGCGTAAGCAATCCTTCATCAATATAATTTCGAACAACCACGCCGCCCTCGCCGCGTACTAATTGATCAGCCGTATTAAGGTTAGACCCCAGGCCAATCGTATAAACTTTTACATGATTGGCTTTCGCAATTTCCATAGCCATTACGGGGTCGATGATTCTTGTGGGTGGCGCATCTTCCTTGCCATCCGTAAGCAAAATCACTACCCTGGATTTACTTTTACCTTTGATGATGCGGTTTACAGACATGGCAAGGCCTTCACCAATTAAAGTGCCCGGCTCCAGGTAACCGCCATCCATAATCTTCAAATTATTCAACTGGCTTAGCACCGTGTTTTTATCAAATGTGACAGGAACTTTGGTAAATGCTTCACCAGCAAAAATCACAAGCCCGATGCGGTCGACCGGACGGTTCTTTACAAAGTCGATCGCTACTTCTTTAGCCACGCGAAAGCGATAAGGCTTCACGTCTTCTGTACCCATACTGCCGCTCACATCAAGGCAAAGAACAATATCAATGCCCTCGCCTTCGCTGCGGCTCATAGCGGTTTGATGCTGTGGCCGCGCGAGAGCCATCACCAGACAGGTGATCGCGATTAATCTTAAAATAAATGGAAGATGCCGGAACCTGACTTTAAAAGTTTTCGGAAGATTGGGGGCGAGTGCCGAAGACAATACAGCGGCCTGCTTTTTTTGGTTACTGAGGTAGTACCATATTAAAAAAGGGATGATCGCCAGGAAAATAAAATTTTCCGGCCACACAAATTTAATTCCCTGTAACCATTCGTAAATCATTTAGCCCCCCCCCCGCCTCCCCCGCCGGAGGAGGATGTTTTTATTTTGTCACCTTTATTCAGCACGGCCCGCGCCTGGCTTCTTTTTACTTCTTCTTCAATGTGATCAATTGATTGTTCAATTACTTCATAAGCTGATGTAGCCTCGCTGTCAGCCGGATCGTATTTCGCAAACTTCACAAAATCGCTTAAAACCAACACCTGGTTCAGGCTGGTATATTTTGAACTGTTTTCAACAAACAATGGTTTCAGTTTTTCAGAAAGATCATTGGAAGTCTGTTGCAATGACTCAATGCCCGTACGCTGCCGAACGTAATTCCTGAAAATCCCGATCAGTGTTTCGTAAAAAACTTTTTCCTGCGGCTGCTCCTGTTTCAATGCCTTCAAACTTTTTTTTGCGCCTTCATAAGGCGGGTCTTTTGCCTGCGAAAAGAATTTTAATTTTTTCTGTGTGGCGAAGTAAATAATCAGTGCCAGCAATAATATCATAGCCAACCCCAGTGCCAGCCACAATAATAATTTGCTTTTGTTGATGGGCACGCTTCTCACATCCTGAATGTCGTGATAAGGTTGCGTTGGATCGAATGGATCGGTAAACACAACATTGACGAGTAAGCTATTGGTCCTAACAAATTCTCTTAATTGAAAAGGAGGGATTACCCACTGTCCGGAATCGAAGCTTATGAGTTGAAAGTATTGCCTGATAAGGGTTGCGCCACCTTCTTCGGTTCTGGTGACGCTGTCTTTTATTAAAAATTCGAAATGCGGGATGCTATCAACTTTAAATGGTTCGATGGTACTGCCGTGCGGCGCACGAATTTCAAGCGTGAGCCAAAAAGGTTCCCCCAACAAAACGGTGTCTTTATCAGCAGTAGCTTTCACTAATGCCACCTGTGCCGATAAACTTTGCACAAAGAAGAACGAAAGAATTAACAAAGACAAATGAAACACCCTACGCAAAAAACTGTTGCCGTACCTGGTGAAGCGAAACGCAATCGGGGAATCTCTAAACCCACTGGAGGTTTCTCTTTGCGCCCTCTCACCCGGCTCATCAAAATGACGTTCTATAAATTGATTTCTTTTATGTATCCTCAACATTCCTGTTTCAAAAATTTATGGTTTCATCGCAACACTACAAAGGCTTTTGCATCCTGCTTTTGAAAAACCTTTGCAGTACATACACATAATCATCACCGGTTTTTACATGCAGCAGGTCACTGCCTGCTTTTTTAAAAACTTCTGCGCTGTACGATGTGATTTTAAAAAATTCTTCCTGATGTTTTTTGCGTACAAAAGCATTACCCGTATCTACCCATTGCAAGGTACCGGTTTCGGCGTCCGCGAATTGCATCAGCCCTGCATCGGGGAGTTCCATATCCATCTTATCGTAAATTTTTACGCCGATAATGTCGTGCTTTTTACCCGCCACGCGCAGGGCATCTTCATAATTAGAATCGATGAAATCACTTAAAATAAAAGCGATGCTGGTTCTTTTAATTGCATTATTAAAATATTTGATTGCGGCGTTCAGGCTGGTGCCACCGCCGGTTGATTCTATGCTCAACATTTCACGAACAATAAACAATGCATGTTGCCGCCCCTTTTTTGGTTCAATATATTTTTCAATTTTATCACTGTAAAAAATGGCGCCCACTTTATCGCTGTTGGCAACTGCCGAGAACGCCAGTACTGCGGCAATTTCCGTAGCCACATCTCTTTTGCGGCCATAAGTTGTGCCAAACATCGAGCTGTTGCTGATGTCGATCAACATCATTACAGTCAGCTCGCGTTCTTCTTCAAACACTTTGCTGTAAGGATGCCCAAACCGCGCCGACACATTCCAGTCAATAAACCGCACATCATCGCCGGCGGCGTATTCGCGTACTTCCTTAAACGACATACCCCGGCCTTTAAAAGCACTGTGATACTCACCGCTGAAAATATCCTGCGCGAGTTTCCGGCTTTTGATTTCTATTTCACGAACCTT
>MKRO01000144.1:13102-13620 GCA_001896965.1 Sphingobacteriales bacterium 41-5
CACGGGTACGCACGGGAGGCTTTTGTATTTAGATTGATTAACGTTTCAGATAACTGGTAGCTGGTAACGAGCAACCGGCCACCCCTAAGGCACATTCACCTGTTTCAAAATTTCGTTGATGATATTTTCGCTGTTTACATTTTCAGCTTCCGCTTCGTAGGTAAGGCCAATACGATGCCTCAACACATCGTAGGCAATGCTGCGGACGTCTTCGGGAATTACAAACCCACGTTTATTTAAATAGGCCTGCGCTTTGCCGGCTAATGCAAGATTAATGCTTCCACGCGGCGAGGCGCCGTAAGAGATTAGCGGCGCGAGTTTTTCCAAACCATAACGGCCGGGATAACGGCTGGCAAAAACAATATCTAAAATGTAGCGTTCAACCTTTTCATCGAGATAAATTTCACGCACCAGGTTTTTTGCGTCAATCACTTCCTGAACATTTACGACGGGATTAATTGTGGGCAGCGCCATCGCCTGCACATTGGAACGCAGGATCAGTTGTTCTTCAGGCATTT
>MKRO01000145.1:0-483 GCA_001896965.1 Sphingobacteriales bacterium 41-5
GATTGTGAGCGATCTGAAATACAAACTTCCCGTTAAAAGCTATGATATCATATTTATCCCAGCCATCACCGTACCAAAACCCAAAATTAGTTGGAAACGGGTCGGCCGCATTGGTAGTAGGGTGCATCGTCAACATTCCATTTGACCCCGCATCAAAACGAAACATACCCGCGGGAGGTGTATTAACCACCAAAACCGTTTGAACGTTTTGGGCAAGCCCCATGTAATAAAGATTGGCAGAGGCATCCCAGGGGTTACCAGGAAACGGCGTACCGGCTCCAAAAACACCATCGCCACCGGGCGTATACACATTAATAACTTTGTTCTTGTTTCTTACATACAATTTACCGTTATGCCCCGCTTTAAAAATATCGCCCCAGTCTGCCTGTAGTGTCAATACTTTTTTTGCTGCTCCGTTATTTTGCGAGGTATCAGGTATGGTATGATCTCCCAAAGCAGGCGGATCGTATTTTTTTATACAGG
>MKRO01000145.1:509-2155 GCA_001896965.1 Sphingobacteriales bacterium 41-5
ATTAACATCCGGCTTCTTAATCTTATCATAATTAAAAAATTTTATTGAATTATTAAACTTTTGATTACAATATGTTTATTATTACGCAACCCACACTGTTCTCAAAACCCTCAATTATCTATCCGACAATTCCACCTTCATCAAAAAGACGTTATACGGCATCCACATTGACATGGTGAAGTACAAATAGTCTCCGGTTGTTGACACCGGATGAAAGTACGAACCATATAGCTGCGGATAATCCTGCCCTGTTGCTAAAACGAATTTAGTGGTCCAGGGTCCGGTGATGTCATCGGCTATACGCATGGTTATGTTGTACTCAGCACCATTGAAATAGGCGACAATCCATTTTTTGTAGGTTTCGTTGTAAATGAGAGAAAGCTCTCCAACCGTTCCTTCAATTAAAACTGTTGCCTGGCTTTCATCTCCTTTCACCCACTGCCTTGTATTTCCATTCCAGTATTCGTAATTGCCAATATTCTCCATATCATCTTCTTTGATCCTTGCCAAGTAACCAGGCCTGTTGCGGTAGGTAGGCGTCCCGATCATATACACAAACCCGTCTTTTTTAAAGTAACCGGTTAGGGCAAAGCGGCTGCCGGCAGCAAAAGTTACACCTGTTACCCGCGACCAGTTTTGCCCGTCATCAGTTGATTTGTACACTGTTGAGTATTGGGTGGTTAAATCCGGAACCCAACTGTTTACTTTAAAGCAATGAACATAATCTATTCCATTAGCTCGTATTGCCGCCGAAGGCAGTGAGGAAGTACTGCCGATTCCGGCACCGGGTAACACCTCTTTTGCCTTTCCGTCACCGCCGGTAATCATCCTGTCAAAAACGAGTCCCTGATCGAGGTTTGTGCTTTTAGAATATGCCAGAACATTGCTACGCCACCTGCTCCCGTTTGGCCCCGGGCTGTTTGGATTTGGGTTAAAGTCACTGCCAAATGTATCTCCAAAGAAAATTCCATAATTGCCGGGAGTCGTTTCCCAAATAATTCCTAAATCGGTACCACCCACATCCCACACCTGGTCCGTTCTGTTAATGTTGGATAATCCTTCGCCGGAAATAGAGCGGCCGGTTACCCGGGAAATTCGGGTAACTTTTTTAACAAGAAGTTTTTCGCGGGTTCCGTCATCCACAATCCCCTTTTTATTCCTAATCTCAACGGTAGTATGTTTGGCGTCTGTGCCATCGGTGTAGCGAAGATTTAAAACCAACTGAAAAGTTTCCGGGTCGCCATTTTGGATATTGTAAACGTAGGTGTAATTGGTTGAAAGCTGGCTCCTGTTTACCTGATCAGAAAAAACCCCTGACCCGCTTTTTCTAACAGTGAGGTGTGCGATACCGTCTAATCCTGTAAAGGTTATATTTATTTCCACCTTACCGCTAACGTCGGATTCAACTGTTGGCGCTGCCGCACTAAAAGTATGACGCACCGGGTTATTGCCCACTCCGTCACCTTTACCACAGGAGGCAATAAAAAGTGCTGTTATGAAGAAGGCCAAAACCCAACGTATGGAAAAATGTAGCATCAGACTAATAATTTAAACAGGTGTGAACTTTGGCAAAATATCAGGATTTTGTGTTACTAATAACCGGCATTTTGGGTATAATTCCCTTTTGCCCAATTCATCTGGTTTTG
>MKRO01000145.1:2220-6611 GCA_001896965.1 Sphingobacteriales bacterium 41-5
CCTTTTCCACATTGATGTAGGCGTTCATTGTTGGTTCAAGTATACCCCAGCGCATTAAATCAAAAAATCTGCGGCCTTCTCCCGCCATTTCTAACCGGGTTTCCCATTGAAGGGCCTGCCATGCAAATTCTTTCGTCCATGTGCAATTTACCCCAGGCTTATACGTTTCAATTTTATAATTCATTACCGAACTTCCATTAGCCATTTTAAGCAGCCCCGTACTGTTAGCAGCCCTGTTTCTTACTTTATTTATTGGTACCAGCGCGTCGTTAACCCGATCGAGTTGAATGAGAATTTCTGCCTGCCATAACAGCACTTCGTCATAGCGAATGACGCGCTGGTTCATGGAATTAAATTGCCAGCCGTCATAAAGCAGGCAACCGCAATCAGGCCTTACCAATTCCTTTTGAGACTTCAGGTAGCCATAATCGCCGCCGTTTCTTATTGCATCTCTCGAAAATAACAAATTAGGGTTATACTTATAGGGTTGGCCCGGCGCCACAATCGTATGGCTGAACCTTGGATCCCAGGTGTAGCGCCCAAAGAAAGTAGATGCGTTATCTACATTATAAGCATCGTTATTATAAGTATCAAATAACGGCAGGCCATTGGCACCCGTTTTAAAAGCATTCGCCGTAGAATAACTGATATGATGAAAGCCACAACAAATAAAGCCTGCCCAGTTCCAGGGATGAAACAAGCCTTCATTGCGGTTGATTCTGCCGCCGGCAGCGCTACCATCGTTTAGAGAAAACTGAAATTCCCAAATCGATTCTTTTGTATTGTTATCGAACTGGGGTTGAAAATTATTGGCAAAGTCTGCCTCTAACCCAACCTTGCTTCCTTCTTGCGTTGTTAGTTTGTTAACGTAGGTCAATGCTTCTTCAAGCCTGGGCTTATTAATGTTCACCACCTGGTTTCTTTCGTCCTGCTCGTAGGCCATAAACAGTAAGGATTTTGCGACCATCGCGGTGGCAGCATTTTTGTCAACACGTCCTTTATCAGGCTGCGTCGCCGGTAAAAGGTCTTCCGCTTTTTTAAAATCGTCAACAATATGCTGCCACAGGTATAAATCATTAGGCTGATTCAAATCCCTGTTGGGAATTGCTTCAAATTCTGCAGTACTGCCCACGACCTTTTCATCAATATAGGGCACATATTTAAACAACTGTTTTAAAGTAAGGAGCACGTAGGATCGAATAAAAATCGCTTCCCCTATTCTTGAGTTTTTATTAGGCATTTGTTCAGGCGTAAACTTCTCAGCTGCCCTTATTGCCGTATTGCAACGCCCGATAATCTGGTAACATGCATACCAGGGAAAATCAATCGGCCATCCGTTGGGGTTTAAATTGGTAAATAGTTCCATATCGTGCCAACCGCCCAGATCCCAGGTACCGCCGCCCCCTTTATAAGAGTCGTCTGAGCGTATTGACCCAAACAGTTTTGATTGAAAAGGCGGATCAATTGAACCTACATCAGTGAGCCTGGCATAGGCGGCAGTAAGAAAGCCATCTACGTCTTCAGGCTTGTTCAATATGTTTTCATCTAAAACCTGGTTTGGGTTGATGTCAAGTTTATTATCACAACCGGCAACTGCAATCAGCGCAACAAAGAAAACTGCGTATATTAAATTTTTCATTTTCATGTGTTTCTTTATTTATGTTTTTTAATGGCTACCTGCCTGTTGGCAGGAATACGTCATATTATCATCCTAATATTGCATGGTATGTTCTTATCGCGATTCGATTGAAAGTGATTTAGAAAGTTACGTTTACGCCAAAAGTTACAATAAGCGGTATCAGGTACCCATAATTCGGCATTTCAGGATCGAAACCTGTGAATTTGTTGGAACCCCAGGTTTTTCTAAGCGTAAGCACGTTTTGCGCCATGAGATAAGTACGAAATTTTTGCATACCCATTCTTTCGGCAATGCCTGCCGGAAGGGTGTACCCTAAATCTATATTTCGCAGTTTCAGATAAGAACCGCTTTCTACAAAATAACTGGAGGTTCTTTGCTCTGCGTTGGACGTTACATTAGAGGCAGCAGGTATTCTTGAATCTGTGTTGTCAAAGTTCCAGGCATCGTAAAGCCTTGTGGGGTGATTTTTCCCTGACGGAAGCGTGATGCCCCAAAAATCTGATTCATATTTCCATTGATTGTAAATTTCGTTTCCGAATACGCCTTGAAGATTAAAATTCAAATCGAAATTAAAATAGCTAAAATTAAAGGCCATTCCGCCATAAAATTTAGGATCCAGTACTGCGATATAGGCTCTGTCACTAATCTCCCTTATGGCGCTATCGCCATTTACATCTCTATACCTGAGACGCCCGATTGCAGCACCTGACTGGGTTACGTGATTATCCACTTCCTGTTGCGTTCTGAATATCCCGTCTGCCACCAACCCGTAAATGACGTTAGGCGTGCCGCCAATCACATTATCGTCCAAACCATTTCCGGGATATTTATTTATAACATTCTTGGGTATGTCAATAATCTTTGCTTTAAAGGATCCTCCGTTTGCAGAAATAGAATATTGGAATTTATTTGCAGGGTCGTTTCTGTAAGTAAGTTCAAATTCGAACCCGGTGTTTTTCATACTGGCGCCATTTATCCAAGGCTCGCCACCCTCGCCCATCGCAGCAATGTAGGGTGTTTGCACAAGAATATCTGTGGTCTTTTTAAAATAAAGATCAAACGCACCACTTAGCCTTCTGTTCAAAATAGAGTAGTCCAGTCCAAAATTTATCTGAGAGGTCGTTTCCCATTTCAGGTTTGGGTTACCCAGCCATGTCCTATAATAACCTGAATACAAAGGGCCTGATTCGTTACCTGCAATGGGATATGCCGTGGCCGAGTAAACCGGAGAAAAAGGTGTAGTGGTATATCCCCGAGGCAGCCCCTGAACGCTTCCGTTTTCGCCCCAACTGGCTCTCAATTTCAGGTCCGAAATAAAATCATTGCCTTTCATAAAAGATTCTTCGCTTAACCGCCAGCCAGCCGAAATTGCGGGAAAAATGCCATAACGGTGGGCTTCGCCAAATAAGGAAGAACCATCACGGCGCACGGTAGCTGATAGCAAGTATTTATTATCATACGTATAATTAGCCTTTGCGAAAAGCGAGTAGTAAGCATATTCATCGGCAGAGCTCCCCATACTCCATTTCTCTCCTGTTGCCACACCTATTCCGGCAAAGTCGCGGTCTTCCAGATAAATCCCTTCTCTTCTGGCACCAAACCCTTCAAAAACATTCCATGTATATTCCGATCCGGCAACTGCGTTGAGGCCGCTCTTGCCCTTTGCCAATCTGTAAGACAGCGTATTGGTCCATACGTAGCCGATGCGGTGACCCTGGTCATTTCCAACAAAATTTTCGCCATCGCTCGACCGGCCACCGGTTTCGCGCCATTCTTTGTCAATTCTTCTTGAATAAGAATTTGTATAGTCAACGCCAAACTGAGTTCGGGCGGAGAGCCCCTTCCAGATATTCAGGTCTGCAAAACCACTGGCAATGGTTTTTACAAAATGATTGTAGTTATCCTGCTCATTGGTTAGCACACGTACCGGGTTACTGAAATCGTCAAAGCCCGCAGCGCCTGCCCAATTTCCATCAACATCATATACAGGTACTGTTGGAGGCATAATCATGGATGGATACTGCTGGCTTCTATCCCTCAGTCTTAAATAATTGATAGAAAGATTTTGGCCAATTTTCAGCCGGTTTTTAATAAGTGCGTACTCATTGTTGGCCCGAAGTGAATATTTTTGGAAGGATGTATGTATCTGTGTTCCGGTTGCTTCATAATAACCTACAGAGAAAAAACTCTTTGACCTGTCGGTTCCACTGGAAACAGAAATCTGGTGATTTGTCCGCATACCGTTACGAAGAATTTGATCCAGCCAATTGGTGTTAGAGGTTGGCACTTTATTATTATTATCCAAATAATCTGTAAGAGATATATCGTCTAAAATAGCCAGCCCGTCCGGGTTTCGGTGCCATATAAAATTGTAAGCATGCCGGGGCAATGCAGGCTCCAATGCCGTTCCATACACTTTTTCATCATAAGCGGCAGCCCTGAAAGCCATGATGCCATAGCCTCTTGCATCCATAATATCTGGTTTGGCCACAACCTTTTCCAATGAAGCGCTCCCATCGTAGTTAATAGTAACACGACCGGGCCGCCCTTTTTTTGTTTCGATCAAAATAACACCGCCTGAAGCCCTTGCCCCATAAATACTGGCAGAAGCAGCATCCTTCAAAACCTGTATGGAAGCAATATCATTTGCATTAATGTCGTTAAGGTTCAGCCGCTCCATAGGCATACCATCCAACACTATCAGGGGCTGAACGGCACCCGATAAGGATGTGATTCCCCGAACCTGAATATT
>MKRO01000146.1:0-2815 GCA_001896965.1 Sphingobacteriales bacterium 41-5
ATACAAACTGCATGAAAAAATGATGCAGGCTGTGAAAAGTGCGCTTGAAGATGCTGATGTGGCGTTACGTTTAGTAGAGAGAAATCAGTCCTGGGAAGAAAGTGATGCGATATTTTCGGCACTGAAACTCAGAGTTCCTTCGATTGTAGTCATCAACAAAATTGACAGGGCTGATGAACAAAAAGTAAAAGACGCTGTTGATTTTTTTGAATCGAAGGCATACGCGAAAAAAGTTACTGCGATTTCAGCGCTGGCAGGTGTAAACTTTGAAAATTTTATAAATCCGATCCTTGAGTTGTTACCCGAAGGCGAGCCATTTTTTGAAGGCGATGATATTAGCGATCTTCCCGTAAAATTTTTCGTTAGTGAAATGATCCGCGAGAAAATTTATGAACTGGCAAGCGACGAAATTCCTTATCATACTGCCGTTTTAATTCGTGAGTATAGAGAGAAAGAAACTTTGGTGAAGATTGTTGCAGACATCATTGTTCACAGGGAAACGCAGAAGATGATTCTGATTGGCGAAAAGGGCAGCATGGTAAAAAAGATTGGCACAGAAGCAAGAAAGGATATTGAAAAATTTATTGGGCGTAAAGTTTTTTTGGAGCTGTTCATTAAAGTGAAACCAAAATGGCGCGACAATGATTTGCGTTTGCGGGAGTATGGTTACGGAACTCCTTAAAATATTAAATATCGAATTTATAATGATGTTCTCGGGTAAAATATTTTTCTTTTTTAATTTTTAAAATTTCTCCCTCGGGGGACTAAAGGGGCAATATGGGTTTTACAGTAGCAATAGTAGGCAGGCCGAATGTGGGCAAAAGCACCCTCTTCAACCGTTTGCTGGAACAACGCAAAGCGATAGTGGATGACGTGAGCGGTGTTACGCGCGACAGGCAATACGGTGTGAGTGATTGGAATGGCAAAAATTTTAACGTGATTGACACAGGCGGTTTTGTGCATGGCAGTGAAGACCTTTTTGAAAAAGAAATTGCCAAACAGGTTTTGATAGCCGTGGATGAAGCGGATTGTATTTTGTTTTTGGTGGATGCCACAACAGGCATGACCGACCTTGATGATGAGATGGCGAAGGTTTTGAGAAAAAGTACCAAACCTGTTTTTTTGGTGGTGAACAAAGTTGACAATAATGACAGAATGCTTGAAGCCACTGAGTTTTACAGCCTCGGGTTCGATAGAATTTATTTTATAGCATCCGCAAGCGGTAGCGGAACTGGCGAATTGTTAGATGCTGTTACAGAATTAATCCCCGAAGAAAAATCTGATGAAACACTTGCTGAGACTGAGCTTCCCAAGTTTGCAATTATTGGCCAGCCGAATGTTGGTAAATCATCTTTGTTGAATTCATTGGTAGGGCAGGAGCGCACTATTGTAAGCGATATCGCCGGCACCACACGCGACACTATTCACACGCATTACAATTTGTTTCAGAAAGAATTTATTTTAATTGATACGGCAGGAATTCGGCGCAAAGCGCGTGTGCATGAGGATCTTGAGTTCTACTCTGTGATACGCGCCATTAAAGCCGTTGATGAGGCAGACGTGTGCTTGCTACTGCTGGATGCGGAAAAGGGTATTACCGCACAGGACTTAACTATTTATAGCCTCGCTGCAAGAAAAGGTAAGGGGCTTTTGATTTTAGTGAACAAGTGGGACCTCATCAAAGACAAGCAAACCAACACCGCGCGCGATTATGAAAACGAATTAAAGAAAAGATTGGCGCCGTTCAACGATGTGCCGGTCATTTTTATTTCCGCGTTAGAAAAAACGCGCATTTTTAAAGCAATGGAAACCGCTATTGAAGTATTTGAGAACCGAAAAAAGAAAGTGCCTACCAGTAAGTTAAATGATGTAATGCTAAAGGCTGTTGCCATGCATCACGCACCAGTAATTCGCGGACATTCCTTAAAAATTAAATTTGTAACCCAGTTGCCCACCGTGGTTCCTTCTTTTGCTTTTTTCTGCAATTTCCCTGATGACGTTAAACAACCCTATAAAAATTACCTGGAGAACCAACTGAGGAAAAATTTCGATTTCAGCGGGGTTCCCGTAAGGTTATTCTTTCGCAAGAAATAAGTTTTAAAAAACTGTTAATTCAAATTTAAACACGGTTACTATTTGATGGTAATGGTATCAATCAAAAACTAAAATAAAATGAAAAAGATATTTACACTTGCAGCAATCGGTTCAATGATTTTTATGGCCGCTTGTAATTTCAGTGCGACAGAAATAACAGTAAACGAGGATTCCTTAAGGCAGGACTCAATCAGGAAGGCGGATAGTGTGCGCAATTTACTCGATACGACTTCAGTGAATTTAGGAGATTCTCTAAACGCCAGTGTTGATTCTGCGAAGGCAAAGTTAAAGACCGGTATGCAGGATATTAAGGAAGGTGCGCAGCAGCTTGGTAAAGTGATTGGCGACAAAGCCAAACAGGGTGCAGACGCCGTAAAAGAAGGCGCTCAGAAAGTTGGTGATGCCGTGAAAGAAGGTGCGGAAACCACAAGGGACGCTTTGAAAAAGAACAACTAACAGGTAGTTTGAAGATTTTTGCTGTTTCTAAATGACGCTGAAACAAATGCTGAAGTTATACACGATGGTTTAATGCCCCGGCCCAATCGTCGGGGATTATTTTTTGGAATAAATTTTGATTCAATACTAAAAAATAATAGTTAATATGATGAAGAAGATTTTATTTATGGTCGTTTCTTTTTTTTCAATCGGATTGATCTCGTGTAATTTTTCGGCTACAACAAAAGAAGTAAACGCCGATTCTTTGCGTGCAGATTCATTATGG
>MKRO01000146.1:2934-9465 GCA_001896965.1 Sphingobacteriales bacterium 41-5
CGCGGCATTCAGGACGGTTTAAATAAAGTACAGGACGGACTTAACAAAGTAAAAAAAGTAACCGAAGTGAGCGCCAACAGCACAAAGGCCATAACCGACGGTATCAACAAAACCCGGGACGCCGTTAATAAAACTATTGATGAGGCAAAGCGCACAATCAACGGTGAGCCTAAGCCACAACAATAGCGGGTACTAAATATCAACCCGTTACATGATATAAATCATGCTTAATGGAAAGTGTCGGGGAGATTATCGGGGTAATTTTGTGTGTCTGTTTTTTTCATTCACATTTAAATTACTAACGGAATGGCTCCGATCATTGTTAGTTTGTTTATTTTACCGGTAGTTGTCAGCCTGCTACTATTATTCTTGCCGAAAGCCGCAGCCAAAGTTTTAACAATACTTGCTACTCTTACGCTTTCAGGTATTTCGCTTTATTTATATTATTCCCGGGGCGATCAACCCATTCAATTTGCGGTTCCGGCAATTGTTGATAAAATTGTTTTGATCGCCGACTTTGCGTTACTGGCCTATGTGATCGCACAGGGCTTCTTACAAAGAAATATTTTGGTTTGGGGCCTGGCGGCTTTGCAGGCAGGCATTCTTGCGTATCTGGCAATGAATATGCCGCACGGCGAATACATGCAGTTTTACGTAGACAACCTGAGCCTTTTCATGTTTATTCTTATCAACGTAGTAAGTGGTGTGATCGCCATTTATTCTCTGAAATACATCGATGAGGAACAGTGCAGCCCCTTTAGAAAAAAATATTTTTTGTCAACGATATTCTGGTTTATCGCCGCAATGAATTTGTTAAGCGCCGCTGATAACCTTGAGTATTTTTATTTATTCTTTGAACTTACTACAATTGCGTCCTATTTGTTTATCAGGTTCAGGCTCGATAAAGAATCAAAACAAAACGCGCTAACTGCTTTGTGGATGAACCAGATCGGTGGCCTTGCCATTTTAGGCGCGATTGCTTATACTATTTTCACCCCGGGTTACGGCGTACCAACGTTTAGCCATTTACTAACACAGGCGCCTACTGTTGGAGTTATTTTACCGTTCGCGTTTTTAGCAATCGCGGGTTTAGTGAAGGGAGCGCAATATCCGTTTAGTAAATGGCTGATCGGCGCGATGGTGGCGCCAACGCCTGTGAGTGCTTTGCTTCACTCATCCACTATGGTGAAAATTGCGCCGTTCATCATCCTTAAAATTTCTCCTGCTATTCAAGGTACGCCTGTTGCCACAGTTATTATATGCCTGACAGCATTTGTATTTATTGCTGCAGCAATCGGCGCTTTGGCACAGGATACGTTCAAAAAAATACTTGCTCATTCTACAATCGCATTGCTTGCATTAATGATATTGATGAGCGCGGTTGGCACGCCGGTAGCTGTAACAGCTGCTTTGATGCTGATCTTCTTCCACGGTGTTTCAAAATGTATGCTTTTCCTCAACGCCGGTATTATGGAACATGTTTTTCACATGAAGCAAACCAGTAGCATGACCAAACTTGCGGAGGTTGGGCCTTACACATCGTTGATTGTGGCGGTTGGGTTCATGTCTTTGTTGCTGCCTCCTTTCGGCGCGTTCATTGGCAAATGGTTTAGTATTGAAACATTGGGGACGATTGGTGGTGCCGTTATAACACCGGGCTATAAATTAATCAGCGCGTTAATATTGGTGATGATCGTCTGCGGCGGCGCGGTTTTATCACTACTATATTTCAAAGTGTTAGGATCAATGATTTCGCGCACCGGTGAAAGAGATAAAGTGAAATTTGAAAAACTACATCCGATATACCGGGGTACAATGAACTTTTTATTAGTGACTGTTTTGCTTTGCACAATTGCTTTGCCGTGGCTAATCCCCGGATATTTTGCACCTGTAGCGGCTACTATAATCAAATCGGGGGTGCCGGTGGCGTTTGAGGGTTTTGCATTGACTATTGATAATGTTAAGCTGCCTTTAATCCCGATGATCGCCGCATTTGTTTTGCTTCCTTTGGGAATTATTGCTGCAATGTTTGTGCGGTTTAAAAATGTGGACAGGGCTAAGGAATATGCCTGCGGCGAAAAGGTGGAATATAATTTTGCATCGTTCTATTTCACTACCGAAAAGGCAACACCGTATTTTGTTTATGCGGGTATCCTCTTTTTTGTGGGGATATTGTTGGTTGGATATTTAATGTAACAAAAACCTCATAGGTTTCTAAAAAGATTCAAATGAATAATATTGTTGTTCAAATATTGTTGATCGCTTTGGCGCCTATTCTGGGAGGACTAATATATGGATTGGAAAGAAAAGTGAAAGCCCGTATGCAGCGCAGGATTGGCCCACCCTTATTACAGCCGTTTTACGACTTTCTGAAATTTGCGGACAAACGTAAAATGATCGTACACAGCACACATGCTTTTTTGGGCCTCTTGCATTTCGTTTCTTTGTGGTTTGCAGTTGCAGTATTAATTATGGGCGGAGATTTTATTCTCATCATCTTCCTGCATTTATTATCAACTGCGGTAATCATTTTAGCGGGGTTCAGTACACGGTCCATTTTTAGTCACCTTGGCGCAAACCGAAGCGCTATAAGCGTTTTAGCTTACGAGCCCGTGTTAATTATTATTGCAATTTCGGCATACATGCTTACGGGAAGCTTTGATGTGTCTGCCCTATATGCCAGCGAAATACCCGTATTGTTTAAAATGCCGTTGGCTTTTATTGCTTTGTTACTAATACTTCCGGTGAAGCTAAAAAAATCTCCTTTTGATGTAAGTGAGGCGCACCAGGAAGTAGTGGGTGGCGTTGAATTGGAATATTCTGGGATATTTTACGAAGCGGTTTATACTGCTAAATGGCTTGATTATATTTTCGTTTACCTGTTAGTTTTTATGTTTGGCGGCGCAAATATCTGGCTGGGTTTGGTGCTGGTGGCGCTCACTTTTATTTATATCAACGCGCTGGATAATTCAACCGCACGGGTAAATTATAAACAGATGTTACGTTTTTGCCTTTGGGTGGCTTTGCCGATTGCTTTTGTCAACTTATTATTAACCATGTTCGGAGTTTTATAACGCTCGTTCTCGTTAGGAAAGAGCCTATCACAGCGGGCATAAAAAAAGTAGAAGATGAAACTAAATAAATATCGAAAAAAATCTCCCTGGATATTGCACTACAACGCTGGTGGCTGTAATGGTTGTGATATTGAAATTCTTGCATGCCTTGGCCCAAAATATGATATTGAAAGGTTTGGAATGATCAACAGCGGCAACCCAAAACAGGCCGATGTTATGTTGATCACAGGGCCCGTTACGAAACGCTCGCGTGAAAGGCTGGTAGATATTTATTCTCAAATGCCCGAACCGAAAGTTGTGGTTGCCTGCGGCAGTTGCACCTGTACGGGCGGCGTGTTTCGTGGAATGTATAACTGTGAAGGGGGTGTGGATCAATATATTCCTGTGGATGTTTATGTGCCGGGTTGCGGTTGCAGGCCTGAGCAGATTATTGCAGGTGTTGTGGAAGCTTTGAAAAAACTTGAGAACAAAACCAAAGAGATAGAAAAATCTGTTCGGCTTGAAGTAGCACCGGTAGAAAGTGACAATCAAATAAACAGACGTGAAATTGCAGCGCCGATCAATAACGGGGGAAAACCATCTGTGTTTGGTTAGGTTTGGCAGGCAAAGGCACAAAGAACAAAAAGGTGACGAGGTCTAAATAGGTTGAACAGAATTACAACAGTGCAAGTGTGCGACGCAACGAAGTTGATTTATATTCAAAAGTTGATAACAAAAACAAAAATAATGACGCGGATCGAAACCAGTTTTGAAACCCTTAAAAATGATGTGGCTGCGTTTTATAAAATGGATAAACATCATTTTATAACCATGAACGGCGTTGACCTTGGCAATGACGAAATTGAATACCAATGGTTTTTTTGCGATTACGAATATCCTTGTGCTGAAACGATGTTTGTTGCAAAAGCGAACGCAAACGTAATGGTACCAAGCATTAGGGAGGTAGTGGAACCCGCATGGGTGGCTGAGGCCGAGCTTAGCGACCTGATGGGCGTTGAAATAGAAAATGCTGATAAAGGTTTTATGCTGGATGTTGATAGCGACGAAGCGCCTTTACGTAAAAAGAAAAAATAGAAAGTAAATTATGGCCACACAATACAATATTCCTGTAGGTGCACAACACATTGCGTTGCTGGAACCGCTACACTTTAAATTCACTACTGAGAACGAAAAAATTATGAAAGCCGAAGCCAATGTAGGCTATGTACACCGCGGCATTGAGCAGGCATGTTGTTCCAAATTCAAGTTCAGACAAGTAAGTTTTGTGGTGGGGCGCGTGTGTGGGTTGTGTTCTATTTCTCATACAACCTGTTACTCCCAGGTGGCTGAAAAGCTGATGCAGCTTGACATTTCTAAGAAAGCCAAATACCTGCGTATGCTGGTGATTGAACTTGACCGGATTCACTCGCATTTACTTTGTTTGTCGCACGTTGCCGAGAATTCGGGCTTTGAAGCACTTTTCATGAAAACAATGGCTTACCGTGAGTTTAGCATGGAACTATTAGAAGCCGTTTGCGGTAACCGCATTCAATATGACTTTTCGATCGTTGGCGGAGTTACCAGAGACCTTCGGCCTGATGTTGCTAAAATGGTTTTGGAAAAGCTAAAAATTTTTAAACCACAGTTAGACGAGCTGGTTGACATATACAGCAATAATTATACGTTGGGGCTTAAGAATAAAGGTGTGGGAGTGATTGCCAAAGATGATGTTTACAGGCTGAGCGCTGTGGGGCCTTTTGCAAGAGCTGCAGGAATTCCGATTGATGTAAGAAACGAAACTGAAGATACCCTTCCCTGGAAAGAAGCAGGTTTTGAAGTAGTTACTGAAACAACCGGTGATGTTTATGCGAGAAACCTGGTGCGCTTGAAAGAGCTGTATGTTTCGATGAGGATCATTGAAAACGTTATTAATGGTTTGCCTGAAGGTGATCTGGCGGTAGATTTCAAAGGCTTCCCGAGCGGAGAAGCAATAAACAGGCTGGAAGCGCCACGTGGTGAATTGTTTTACTACGCCAAAGGCAATAAAACTCAAATTTTGGAACGGCTTAAAATTAAAGCGCCCACTTTTTCAAACGTAGCTGCAATGGTTCATGGTTTTCATGATAACGAATATGCCAGCGCACCGGCGATCATTGGGTCGTATGACCCTTGTTTGTCCTGCACTTCAAGATAATTATTGATAGAATAATTGTAAAAATTAATATCAAATTGCAATAATGAAAAGTTTTTTTGACGCCATCGGAAATTTGTTTAAAAAACCGGTAACTACAGAGTTCCCTGTTCAGCAAACTTATATTCCCGATGATTACAGGGGGTTGATTGTATTTGAGGAATCGTTGTGTATTTGGTGCCGCAAATGTGAAATGGCATGCCCTCCCGGCGCTATTGTATTTTCTCAGGACATTGAAACAGGAAAACAGGAATATCATTATAGCCCATACGTATGTATTTACTGCAAAGAATGTGTACGTGCATGCCCGGCGCCCGGCGCTTTGTTGCAATCATCTGAACCCGGGCATCCCGGTTTAAAAGAAGAAAACCTGAACAACGGCTGGAATAAATTATTTGATGAATCCCTCGAAAGCCGCGCTGCATACGCCGCTGAAAAGAAAAGAAAGCAGGCAGAGCAGAAAGCCGCAACCGATAAAGCTAAAGCTGAAGCAGCCGCTGAAGCCGCAAAACAAAATCCCGAACAACCCATTGAATGATAAAAGGGTTAATGATTTTTATGAGGTGATTGCGGGAGTGTTCAGTTATTCAGGAATTCTTTTGCCGGTGTATAGAAAGGCTTTGTTAAATTTGTCGCCATGCGAATTTTGAGATGTAATTTTTTTTTCCTGGGAGGATTTTTTCTAATTATTTCAACTAGTGTTTTATCACAAAATAACGATAAGCTTTTGCACCGGGTGGATACCCTTTCCCCTGAAAATATAGAAGTGCTTGATGAAGTATTTGTGACAGGTTCAAAAATTGAAACACAAAAAAAGAAAGTACCCTTTTCAGTTTCAAAAATCAACCGTCAGCAAATTGAGAACACAGGGCAAATGAATATTCTGCCCGTACTCAATAATTATATACCCGGTATTTTTGTAACCGAAAGAAATATTTTGGGTTTTGGTGTTGCAACCGGTGGTTCGGGCGGAATTAATATTCGTGGTGTGGGTGGTGCGCCAAATACTGGAGTCCTTGTGTTAATTGACGGGCATCCGCAGTATCAGGGCCTTTTCGGGCATCCGCTTGCCGATGCTTATGTTTCTTCTGATGTGGAAAAGGTGGAAGTGATACGCGGCCCTGCTTCCATGCTTTACGGCACTAATGCAATGGGTGGCGTAGTGAACATCGTTACACATAAAAATAAAATCCCTGGTTTTAACGGAAGCTTAGGAGCATCCTACGGCTCATATAACACGCAAAAATATTACGGTACAGGCGGCTATAAGAATGATAAATGGGATGT
>MKRO01000147.1:0-503 GCA_001896965.1 Sphingobacteriales bacterium 41-5
CTCATCGAATTAAAAAAACTTTCAGTTGCCGAAGCCGCAAAACAGGTTATTCAAGAAATTGGTAAAATGGGTGGCGACGGAGGTATCATCGGGCTTGATAAAACCGGCGCTGCGGCAATGGAATTCAATACTTCGGGTATGTACCGTGGCACGGTTGATGAAAATGGCAAAATTTCAGTCTATATCTATAAATAAATGAGAACAAAGGTTCATAAAGCAATGGTGTTGTTCGGCGCATTTTTATTTGCGGCGCTGATGTCGCATGGCCAAAACAAAGGCAGTCTGTTTATTATAGGCGGCGGCGAGCGAACACCCGCTCTGATGAAAGAATTAGTTAAAACCGCTGATTTGCGTCAAACTGATTATGTGGTGGTACTTCCTATGGCAACCTCCATCCCCGAAGAATCAATAGCCTATTTCAGTTCGCAACTAAAAGCGGTTTGCAATAACCCCATCACCAGTTTCAATTTCAATAAAGCGCAGGCTGAGGCAAATCAAAGCTG
>MKRO01000147.1:622-7188 GCA_001896965.1 Sphingobacteriales bacterium 41-5
ACTATTTCCGGCACCAGCGCAGGCGCAGCAGTGATGTCGCAAGTTATGCTCACCGGTGAGGAAAGAGACAAAAGCAGCAAAAATGGTTTTCAGGAAATAAAAAAGAACAACACCGTAACCGCATCAGGTATGGGATTTATTACAAAGGCCATCATTGATCAGCACTTTATAAAGCGCAGCAGGTATAACCGGCTTTTAGGGTTATTGGGCGATCATCCTGAAAAAACCTTAATTGGTATTGATGAAAGCACGGCTATTATTGTAAAGAAAAACAGGGCTGAGGTAGTGGGCGAAAGCCAGGTAGTAGTGGTTTCCCGCCCTAAAAAGCTAAAGGTATTTTCCACAGATAAAATAGCTTTTAAAAATGCGCGATTGTCTCTTTTTTCGGCCGGCGACCAATTCAAAATAAAATAACAAACAATACTTAAATACGCTATAATGATGACGATAGTTAAACAACTTCTTCCCGCTTTCCTAATCACCTTAATTGCAATGGCGGGTTGTAAAAAAGACAAATACAATTTTGACGATTTACCGCCTACCGTAAAAAGCTTTTTTACCATTAACACTGCGGAGTTGAATGTGAATGAGCCCATACAATTCAAAAACGCATCGGAGAGCGCTGAATCTTATACCTGGGATTTTGGTGATGGTACTACATCAACCGACAGGGAACCAACAAAAACGTATGCCAATCCCGGCAACTATACCGTAAAGCTAAAAGCAGTTGGCCAGGGCGGTACCGGTAATTATTCTGTTGACATCGTAATTATAGACCCTAATGCTGTTATTGACACTGATAAAGAACTCTATTTTATTGAGTATGGAAGCAAACTGGTGCGTAAAATATCGCTTGTTCCGGGGTCTGTTGCCGAAACGGTCGTTAATATGACCGGTAAAGAAGGCCATGGGATGGCCTACGATTCTGTCAATCAAAAAATTTACTATTGTGATTTCACAACCACTAATTCCGGCAAAGTTTGGCGCATGGATGCCGACGGTAGCAATTTGGTGGAACTGGTTTCAGGACTTGGTTCTCCTTATGGAGTGGCGCTTAACCTTGCTGATGGAAAAATGTACATCGCTGATGGCGCGAACGTATCAAGGGCCAATCTGGATGGAACAGGTTTTGAGAAATCGTTTATTAGTGTAACAGGTGGCGCTATGAGAGCCATCGGGTTTAACAGCAAAACCAAAACTATTTATTTCTACGAAGTAAATAATGAAGATATGTGGGTGGCCAAGTCGGATGGAACAGGTGTAGGAAAAATCATAAGCGGCGCTTACGGCTACGGTCTTTTTATTGATGAAAAAAATGACAAAATTTATTATGATGACAGGCGCAAAACCGGAATCGCGCAGGCCAACCTGGATGGGTCAGGGATTGTGAAAATTGCTAATGTAACGGGTAACCGTGGCGGTTCGGGAATAACAATTGATTATAAAGGCCAGAAACTGTATTGGGCCGAAACGAATAATGGCTTTATTAAACGATCGAACTTGGACGGTACCGAGGCAGAAACCTTCCTGTCCGGCGTTAACAACCCCAGAGGAATGTTTATCAAATAAATCCGAAAAGATTTCAACTTATAAAAAACAACCATCTTTAAATAGCGGTTGCTTTTTTGTTTGGATTGCTGTTATCAAACCGGAATTACAATACCCGTTGAATCTGTTTTGCCTGCTGCTGATGTTTCGCTAACTTTGCCAACCTTAAAAAGAGGGGTAAATATGATCAAAATAACTTTCCCGGACGGGGCAAGAAAAGAATTTGAAAGCGGCGTTACCGCAATGGATGTGGCTAAATCTATCTCAGAAGGATTGGCGCGCAAAGTAATTGCGGCAAATGTGAACGGAGAAGTGTGGGATGCCACAAGACCCATCAATGATGATGCAAACCTGATATTGCTCACCTGGAGCGACACCGATGGAAAGAAAACCTTCTGGCATTCATCGGCACACCTGATGGCTGAAGCGGTGGAAGCTACTTATCCCGGTGTGAAGTTTTGGGTTGGCCCGGCGTTGGATTCCGGCGGTTTTTATTATGATATGGACCTCGGCGACCGCAAACTTTCGGAGGAAGAACTGGCAGGGCTTGAAAAGAAAATGAACGAACTGGCAAAAACAAACAGTGCGTACATCAGGAAAGAAATGCCCAAAGCTGAAGCGGTTCAATACTTTACTGAAAAAGGCGATGAATACAAGCTGGATTTGCTGAGCAACCTTGAAGACGGCGGCATTACTTTTTACACACAGGGAAATTTTACCGATCTCTGCCGCGGGCCTCATATCCCCAACACAGGATTGATCAAAGCGATCAAATTAACAAGTGTTGCCGGCGCTTATTGGAAGGGTGATGAAAAAAATAAAATGCTTACACGTGTGTATGGCATTGCCTTCCCCGCACAAAAAGAATTGGATGAATACCTCGCGATGCTTGAAGAAGCTAAAAAGCGCGACCATCGAAAGCTGGGGAAAGAGTTGGGAATTTATACAATGGATGACGACGTAGGCCCCGGCCTGCCCCTGTGGTTGCCAAATGGTACCGTCATTATTGAGGAACTCGAAAAACTGGCAAAAGAAACGGAAGAAGCCGCCGAATACAAAAGGGTAGTAACGCCGCACATCGCTAAGGAAAGCATGTACCTCACCAGCGGCCACTTACCTTATTATGCTGACAGTATGTTTCCGCCGATGGAACTAGAGGGGCAGAAGTATTATTTGAAAGCAATGAACTGCCCGCACCACCACAAAATATTTGATGCGGAACCAAAGAGCTATAAAGACCTTCCGTTACGTTTGGCGGAATATGGAACCTGCTATCGTTATGAGCAAAGCGGTGAACTGTTTGGGTTGATGCGCGTACGTTGTTTGCACATGAACGATGCACATATTTATTGTACCGAGGAACAGTTTGCTGAAGAATTCAGGGCGGTAAATGATATGTACCTGAAGTATTTTAAAATTTTCGGCATTGACAAATATGTAATGCGGCTGAGCCTGCACAACCCCGAAAAACTGGGTCAGAAATACGTGGATGAACCGGAACTTTGGATTAAAACTGAAACGATGGTGAGAAAGGTATTGGTTGAGTCCAACATACCGTTTGTAGAAGTAAAAGATGAAGCTGCTTTTTACGGACCAAAGATTGATGTGCAAATATGGAGCGCCATCGGCCGCGAGTTTACACTGGCAACTAACCAGGTGGATTTTAACAGCGGTAACAAATTCAAATTATCATACACCAATCAAAATAATGAACCCGGTGTGCCGCTGATCATTCACCGCGCGCCGCTGGGTACGCACGAGAGGTTCATCGGATTTTTATTAGAACATTATGCCGGTAAATTCCCTGTATGGTTAGCGCCGTTGCAGGCAAAAATTTTACCCATCAGCGATAAATTCATGGATTATTGTAAAAATGTTTTGAAACAACTAAAGAAAGCCGGCATTCGTGCAGAGATCGATGATAGAAACGAAAAGATCGGTAAAAAGATTCGTGACACAGAGTTACACAAAGTGCCTTACATGCTTGTGGTGGGCGAAAAAGAAATGAACGAAAACAAGGTTTCCGTTCGCCGCCAGGGCAAAGGAGATGCCGGCGCGAAAGACGTTGCTGAATTTATTGCAGGTGTGAAGGAAGAGATTGAGAATAGGGAGAATGTGGTGTTGAGTTAGAAGATGATAGGTTTATAAGTTGATAGTTCGCCGCTCAATCATCATTTAGAACGCCGCGCGGCGGAGATAATTTAAAACACATATCCGGTGTGATAAACCCCTGAGGTTTTCGAAATCGCAGGGGTTTTTGTTGACTACTGTCGCACCCCATCCCAGCACCTCGCACCGCGTAGCTTGTAACCCACAACCTGAAGCCCGAATGCGCGCTCATGTCAACCTATCAACTTATCAACCTGTAAACCAACCTCCACTGCCATTTTTTCATATTCTCTACATCGGCATAATCATTGTCAGTAATTTGTTGCCGTAACATTGCGGTTAAACCTTAAAAAACAAAAATTTATATAGAATATGGGCAAAATTATTGGTATAGACTTAGGTACTACCAACAGCTGCGTTGCCGTAATGGAAGGTAACGAACCTGTGGTTATTGCCAACGATGAAGGTCGCCGCACAACGCCTTCTGTAGTTGCATTTTTAAAAAATGGTGAGCGCAAAGTGGGCGACCCGGCCAAAAGGCAGGCTATCACCAACCCGCAAAACACCATTATGTCAGTAAAGAGATTTATGGGCCGTCGTTTTGACGAGGTAACCGAAGAAAAATCACACTGGAGTTACAAGCTGGTAAAAGGTGATAACGATACCATTCGTATTGATATTGACGGCAGGTTGTACACACCGCAGGAAATTTCTGCAATGACACTTCAAAAAATGAAGAAAACAGCAGAAGATTACCTGGGCCAGGAAGTGAATGAAGCCGTAATTACTGTGCCGGCTTATTTTAACGACGCGCAAAGGCAGGCCACCAAAGAGGCCGGTGAAATTGCTGGCCTTAACGTTCGCCGCATCATTAACGAACCTACGGCTGCAGCGTTGGCATACGGGTTAGACAAAGGTGGCAAAGAACAAAAAATTGCGGTATTTGACCTTGGTGGCGGTACTTTTGATATTTCTGTTCTGGAATTGGGTGATGGCGTTTTTGAAGTAAAATCAACCAACGGCGATACCCATCTGGGTGGTGACGACTTTGATAAAGTGATTATGGATTGGCTGGCGGATGAGTTTAAAAAAGACGAAGCAATCGACCTTCGCAAAGACCCGATGGCTTTACAGCGTTTGAAAGAAGCGGCTGAAAAAGCTAAGATTGAATTGTCATCTTCTACTGAAACTGAAATCAATCTTCCTTATATCACAGCGGTTGACGGTGTTCCTAAACACCTCGTTAAAAAATTAACGCGTGCAAAGTTTGAGCAACTGGCTGATAACCTTTTTGCGCGTTGCTTAAAACCCTGCGAGTCAGCTTTGAAAGATGCCGGAATGAATGCCTCTGAAATTGATGAAGTGATCTTGGTGGGCGGCAGTACCCGTATCCCGAAAGTTCAGGAGATTGTTGAAAAATTCTTTGGTAAGAAACCCAACAGGGGTGTAAATCCTGATGAAGTGGTGGCGGTAGGCGCGGCAATTCAGGGCGCGGTATTAACGGGTGAAGTGAAAGATGTATTGCTTTTGGATGTGACTCCGCTGTCATTAGGCATTGAAACTTTAGGCGGTGTGATGACTACTTTGATTCCGTCAAACACAACGATCCCTACTAAAAAATCTGAAACATTTTCTACCGCCAGCGATAATCAGCCCGGCGTGCAGATTCACGTGTTACAGGGCGAGCGCAGCATGGCAAAGGACAACAAGAGCCTTGGTATTTTTAATTTAGACGGAATACCTCCGGCTCCGCGCGGTGTGCCTCAAATTGAAGTAATTTTTGATATTGATGCTAATGGTATCATGCACGTTACTGCCAAAGATAAAGGCACGGGTAAAGAGCAGAAGATTCACATTGAAGCAGGCAGTGGTTTAAGCAAGGATGAAGTTGAAAAAATGAAGGCCGAAGCGAAAGCGAACGAAGCTACCGATAAGGCCGAGAGGGAAAAGATTGATAAGCTGAACGCAGCCGATAGCCTGGTGTTCCAAACTGAAAAACAGTTGAAGGAATATGGAGATAAAATTCCTGACGATAAAAAGGCGACTATTGAAAGCGCTGTGGAAAAACTAAAAGAAGCGCATAAAACTCAGGATATTGCTGCGATTGACGGGGCAATGACTGAATTAAATACCGCGTGGACGGCAGCCAGCGAAGACATTTACAAGCAGGGCCAGGATGCAGGTGCAGGAGCGCAGGCAGGGTTTGATCCCAATGCGGGTGCAGGCGCGGGTGCTGGACAACAAAGTGCTACAGGCGGTGCAGATGACGTTCAGGACGTTCCGTTTGAAGAAGTGAAGTAATTTGTATGGTAAGCTTACTGTAATGGTGAGCTTGTCGAACCATAATCCCGGTAATTAGCGTTACCGGGATTTTTGTTTGATGCTTCGGCAAATCTTTAATACCGAAAGCATATCCGTAATAGACCAATTTCATTGATCTAAACGGCTATTGCATCGGCATTATACGGGAAAAATTCGGTCTATAATAAAAATCCATTTCGTATAAAATTAATTCACAGAATAAACAAAAATTTCCTTTTTACCAGAACTGTTAATCATGCGGTGAAAAGTAATAGTTTTATTGGTTTGGCTAATCGAATCGTACAATAAGTTATCGATATGCCACCCGTGGGGAAATTCGATGCTAAAACGATCAAAAACCGGGAATGCAATAGCTGATGAAGCGTTGGTGAACAGAGAGGGATGAATAAAACTCTGGCTTTCAGATTCGGGCCAGCCACCACAATTGTCGGCGCCAGGCGTAACCTTAACAGTGGCTGCAAAAAAAGCCGGATTCAAATGATCATAGTTTCGTAAGGGGCTTATTTGATATTCATTGTCAGCTTCGCAATCCAATTCTGTGTCAACAGGCGTCTCAATTCCGTTTTCCAGGTAATACATCTTCTTCA
>MKRO01000147.1:7225-8789 GCA_001896965.1 Sphingobacteriales bacterium 41-5
ATTTAAAATGAGGTCTGCAACTTCTTTTGCGAGGCCGGTTTTAAATCGGAACGGGTCTTTTACCGGGTCATTGGGGTCAAAAGCAAGAAAATACAGGTCTTGAGATTCGGAAAGCGGCTTAGCGAAGGAATTAAAACCTGCAATTGTTATTCCTTTACTATCCAATACCCGAACGCCACCGCCACCGGGTAAAAGAACCTGGAACTCAACGAACTCGCCAATTTTTGCATTTACCGTTTCTTTTGATTCGCCGGGTTTCAATACCACAGTTTTTGAGGGTTGCACCGATGTGCGGAAAACAAGCTTCCCGTTTACAGAAGCTAAATTATCTGCAATTATAAAATACTGTTCGCCTTCTTTCGGTGTTTCATGGGCGTTAGGTGATTTAGAACATGCTATCAATAATCCTATCATTATCCCGCATGTAAGAAATAGTTTTTTATTCATATTGATTAGGTTTTTCATCAAAGTTAGGATTTAGACTTTTATGATCGCGAAATTCACTTAAGATTACCGATTGGCTGCTTTTTTTCGATAATAAAAATCCCGCAATTCATAGCTCAAACCTGCAACGTGACCACAGGACACTTTGTGTGTCTTTTATCCCGTAAACCGTACCTCACACACCTTTTTGCAAACCTGAACGCGTACCTCTACACGCTCAAAGCAGCCCGCATCCAGTAACTCTTTTCTCCTTATCTTTGCGCCTCAAAAAATTATACATTTAGCATGAATTTCGACCGTAATACCATTATTGGTTTTGCACTATTGGCGGTACTTTTTTTCTTTTATTTTTATTATAACAGTCAGCAACAGGCTGCTTATCAAAAAGAGCAGGCCCGTAAAGATTCTATACAAAATGCCTTACAACCAAAACTTGATACTGCGGCTATTCGCGTTGATTCTCTCAGGGCAGATTCGCAGCGTCACGTGAGCCAGGCAGGCAGTTTTGCGCAGGCAGCACACGGTACCGAGCAACTGGTTTACGTTGAGAATGAATTGTTTAAAATCGCGTTTACCAATAAAGGCGGCCAGCCAAAATACGTTGAACTAAAGAAATACAAGAGCGCTGTTGACAGCCAGAACGTAAAACTCGCCTCGTCTGATTTTAATAAGATAAGCTATGCAATCAACACTTCAGCCGCTCAAAGCGCGCAGAGCGGAGACCTGTTTTTCAGCAACGGAAAGGTGGAAGACGGGCCAAAGGGTTCAAAGTTGGTGACGTTTCAATTAGCCGGGGGGGACAGCGCGGCAACAGCGGGCGCCATCACCCACCAGTTTATTATTTACCCCAACGATTACCAAATTGATTTTAACATCAACCTGAACCAGCCCAATTTGCTGAGTAGCGGTAATATGAACCTCATCTGGCAGTATGAAGCGCACCAGCAGGAAAAAGACCTCCAGTTTGAAGAGCAAAATACCCAGATCGGCTACATGGCGAATGGGGAGTTCGATTACCATACTATCGGTCGAAAAAGCTCCGTGGAGCTTGAAAAAGGCATTGCATGGGTAGGAGTGAGGCAGCGGTTTTTTAACACATTTCTTTCGGCAAAGAACAAAT
>MKRO01000147.1:8849-10971 GCA_001896965.1 Sphingobacteriales bacterium 41-5
ATTGAAAACGACGCCCGGCGCAACAACTTCCATTCCATTGCAAATATTTTATGGGCCAGCCGATTACAACATCCTGAAACGTTATGATAATGGTTTTAGTAAGCTCGTGAATCTGGGCCAGGGAATGTATGCTTTTGTGAGGCCAATCAACCAATATATTATACTCCCGATCTTCGACTTTTTCAAAGGATTTAATATCGGATACGGAATCATAATTGCCATCTTAACGCTCATCATCAGGCTGGTTACCTCACCACTGGTGTATAAAAGTTATCTCAGCGGCGCCAAAATGAAAGCTTTGAGACCTGAAATAGCCCAGTTGAAGGAAAAGCACGGCAACGATCAGCAGGCGATGAGCATGGAGCAAATGAAACTCTTCCGCGAAGCGGGCGTAAATCCTTTGGGGGGCTGTATGCCGGCTTTGTTGCAGATTCCGATATTCTTTGCATTGTATGCTTTCTTCAGCGCCACGGTTGACCTCAGAGGTATTCCGTTTTTATGGGCAAACGACCTTTCGGCTTATGACGACCCCATTAAATTCGGGTTTAATATTCCTTTTATGGGGGATCATTTAAGTTTATTCACGCTGCTGGCAACTGTCACAAGTTTATTGATCTCGGTATACAGTATGAGCATGTCGCCCGATCAAAGCAACCCGATGATGAAGTACATGCCGTATATTTTCCCGGTATTCCTGCTTTTCATTTTTAATAAAATGCCGTCGGCGTTAACCTGGTACTATACGGTTTCAAACGTGATTACGCTTATTTTACAATTTGTAATTCAGAATTATATCATCGATCATGACAAAATTCTGGTAAAAATTCAGGCGAACCGTAAAAAGCCAAAAACAAAATCCAAATGGCAGGAACGACTGGAACAGATGCAGGAACAGCAAAAAGAATTGAATACAAAAAAGGCGAAAGCCAAAAAATAAATTTCAATATGAGAGGACCCGGGCTTAAAAAGTTAAGCCCGGATTTTTTTTTAAGCAACTTATTGGCTATTTTGGCGCGTCTTAAACCTGAATTTCAATCTGATGAGGAAAATTTTATTATTTATAGTTGTATTTAGTTTTTTAGGAACCATGGTTAGCGGCCAAAGAAAACTTTCGGAGGCAACTATTTCATATGACATTATTATAAATACCAATAACGCTGTGCCCGGCGCTGCCGATATGCTGGATGGCGCCACAAGCATTGTTTATCTTAAAGGTAACAACAGCAGGGCCGATTTTATAAATTCACTCGGTACACAAAAAACAATTTACGACGGCAAAACCGGTACTGCAGCGAATTTGGTTGAATATGGCAACCAAAAATTTATGATAACTTTTTCAACAACAGAGTGGAAGAGCTATAATAAAAAATACGACGGCCTTACTTATACTCTGGAAAATGAATTTAAAACCATTGCGGGCTATAATTGCCAAAAGGCGGTTGGAAAGCTGGATGACGGAACTACTTTTATTGTGTATTTCAGCAAAGATTTAATACCGGTCAATAACGAATTTCAATATATAAACAAAGGCTTGCCGGGACTGGCAATGCAATACGAAGCTTCCCAGGGAAAAGCCAAAGTTACCTACACTGTTTCTTCAATCGATCTGGGAGTAGTGCCTTTGTCGAGGTTCGACCTCCCAAAATCAGGTTACCGGGTAATGAGTTACACCGAAAGTTTAAAAGCAAAGTAATTTTACAGTTTTTTGCAGTTAACATGTCATTTCTTCCTATCAGTAGAGATTATTCTTGCTTCAGCATGGCAGGAATTAGTGGAACAGAATTACCCCGGTGATGGCACTTGATAAATTACCCGAAATAAAAAACCGCATCAAAACTATTTCGACGCGGTTTTCAATTTTTTAAGATTTCAATTTACTTGGAATAACTTCTCAACTGCTCATTAGGATTAAAGGTGACCCTATTGATAACCACTTTCTTTTTAAAAGGAACAATGTAACTGTTTTGCCCTTTTTCATAAGTGATGGAAGTATTGAAATTGATATAATTAGCGTTACTATTAATCACTTTTTCTCCTTTGAACGACATTTGAGAGCCAAGCGAAAAGTGGTTTAGTTTCGAATTGTCCTGATTTTCAGTAGAAAATCCTTTTTTTGGTTTTT
>MKRO01000147.1:10997-11394 GCA_001896965.1 Sphingobacteriales bacterium 41-5
TTTCCGAGTTCTACAGCAATAGAAACTTCATTTGCAGCTGTAGAAACGATTGCAAAACCCACCAAAAACAATATGTTAAAAAATATTACTTTCATTTGATCAGGTTTATTAGGAATTGTAATAAGGCAAAAATATACAATAAAAATGTTAAAAACAAAAAAATTAATTTTCTTTTAACTTTGGGAATCCTAAAACGTTATCTTTCGTAAGAAAGTTTTTCACAGACGAAGACAACTAATTGAGTTTAGAAGTGCTATTAAAATGCTAAATTTAAACTTAAGGGCGGACTTAGGCAAACAAAAAATCGGATTTTTGAAATAGAAAAACGTAAAGAAATGAGGGAGTTTTCGCAAAATAGTGATGAAAGAGAAGATATAAACGAACTGATTTCGCAGTT
>MKRO01000148.1:0-452 GCA_001896965.1 Sphingobacteriales bacterium 41-5
CTTTATGTACTTTTTTACGTTGGCCCGGGAACAGCAGTTCGTTTTATGAATGATTACCAAAAATAACAAGTCGCTATAAAAACGGTACAAACCTGGCGCTTTTACTATTTAATCATTTTCAGCATTGCTTCTGCCATATTAAGTCCGTTCTCTCTTTGAGCTTTGGAATTAAAATGCAGGCTATCTCCAATATGCCCGAGTTTGCTTGCCTCGGAAAACCTGACATTTCCCATTTCGGAAGCAGTTTCTTTTAGAGCAGCGTTAACGACCGGATAGTATTTTGAACGAAGGAAACCGCCAAGCCCACCAACTACAACCGGCAAATTATCATTGCCCAGGTCTTTCCTGAAATTTGCGATCAATTCTTTAAGCCTTTGCTTATACAGCGGAGCATCCTTACTGTTCGAGTCAGATTCTCCCTGTTGCCAAACCATGCCCTTCAGCGTTCCATA
>MKRO01000148.1:494-6563 GCA_001896965.1 Sphingobacteriales bacterium 41-5
TCCCCGTGAATTGTCGGGAGTCCAATACGAAATTTTGGTTCCTCCAACAGCAGCGGGAACCAGAAGTATCTTCCTGCCGGGATATGCTTTTGAAATGGCTTTACCAAACGCAAGCCCCGGGCCGCTCCCGCGATTTTTTTTATCGTAGTGCAACGGCTCCTTTGCGGGTATTACCGTATCGCCGGCACCCAGAACAAAAACGTTGTTATTGACCACAGTATCTTCTTTTTCCAAAAATCCCCTGCCCGCCATATTAGACTGCCCCACTAACAAATACAGGTCATACCCACTATTTCCCGTCGATTTATTTAGCGAAGAACATGAAAATAAAGCAACGATGAGCCAGCTTAAAAGCGCTCCGGTTAAAAGACTAAAATGCTTCATGTGTATATTTTTATTTCCGCCCGGCTGAATGCCGTTCGGACGGGTTTAAATGGTCACAGGGAATATGCCAAATAATCATACCTGCTTGCATGAAGTATTCTTATGGCTCATCCCATATTAATATCCCATCAGCTTAAATTCTATCGACTTTTTTTGATTTTCTTTTGAAGCTGAAACATTTTTTCGGCGAACCGTTCTCCCAAGATTCTGGCTGAGGCTGCATCTAAATGAGTGCCATCACCCTTATGAATTAACCCATCAGCTTTGGCTACAGATGTATTTGACACTTTAGTTGGCAACTCCTTCAGAACTTGGTTTATCAACAGGTACCTGTCACGGTAATGCCCAAGCTCTCCGGCTACAAACGGTACATTTTTATTGCCAGCCTCCTCGCGAAATCGTTTTATCAGTTCTTCAAGCCGGCTTAAATAAACTTTCGATTTTTCTTCGCTGCTGTTGCCCTCGCCCTGGTGCCAGATGATCCCTTTTAAAACACCACTTTTCATGGCAATATGAAGCCGCTGGATTGCGTCGTCATAGGGATGCACCCCTAAAGCTTCTGCCCCGGGCTGCCAGGATTCTATTGCAGTGCCCCCAACCGCACAGGGGATCACACCAATTTTTATGTTCTTATTTTTTGAATATGCAAGCATCGTTTCAGCAAAACGCAAACCAGGGCCCACACCCGCCACTTTAGGTTTATCAAAATGTAAGGGATCTTTTGCTGTGATCCATTCATTGTTTTTTGTGAGCATCAGCAACCTGCTGTTATTGGGGTTGGAAAGGGAATCTACTTTCCCCCTGCCGGCCATATTCGATTGCCCAACCAACAGGTATAAATGAAAATCAGGATCGGGTTTATCCTGCGCAATAGCGCAATTACCCGTTATTAAAACCATCAATAAAACAAACAGCGCTCTCATATCATTTTACTTTTTCAGAAAATAATGAAAAAATGAATAAATAATTTCGTTCGACTCCTGATTTGGAGCATGCAGCGGCCGATTGCTCATAGCTACCCTGTTTTCATATCCCAAAAGTTTATTTATGGCAATCGTACTATTCAATGCAAGCCATCGCAGGGGAGGATCTTCTGATCCACCGGAAACTAAAAAAGGGCGGGGCGCCATCAAAGCATGAAGTTCATGCAGATCATAACCCTCTTTTCTCAATTGAAGATATAGCCCTTTTGCCGGATTATTCGCCGTGATGGTACCCCTCTTTCGCCAGGGCAATGGATGGTACCCTAAATAATAAGGTTCCCAGTAATTTACCGAAGGGCGCGACTCATCAAAAACAATTCCGGGGTCAGACCAGGCAGCACAAGCGAATTTATTATACAAGCAAGAAGCGAACATCGCCCATTTGCCACCAAACGAATGTCCCACAATGCCTATACGGTTTGCATCTACCTCCTTTTCTTTTGCCAGTGCCTCATAGGCATTTGCAGCTGCATAAGCAAGTAATGACAAGGGCTGCGACCGGCTGTTATTGATCGTTGGGTAGAATAAGGAATAGGTTTTATTTTCAGAAGAGGTTTTGGTTCCCAGCGATAGCGTAACAAATCCTCTCCGCGCAAGTTGATACGCAAAATCCCGGTAAGGCTTACCTCCTTCACCTATTGCCGTTTCGGGCTCATAAAAAACAGTGATGACCGCCGGCTTTTTACCTTTTGATTTAGGTACGAGTAAATAGCCGTAAGTTTCTTCGTTTGGCAGCCAGTTAAAAGTGACACGATGCTGAATAAAGTTGTCCCGCTCTTTCGATTCGGTGATTTTTAATTGTTGGTTTGTAATCATAGGAGGCCAATGGCCCAACAGATCCGTCCACTTACGATAAATTTCATCTCTTCGTTTCGGCCACTCCGTTGCCGTTGCTACTGTATCGCCATTATAAAACCTTAATGCAGATGAATACTGCCCGGTTTTGTTTTTAAAATTCCCGGGCGCTATAAAATACGGGGCTATTTTACTCCAGGCGCTGTTTTTTTGAGTGTTATTTACAGATCTGTTAGCGCAACCGAATGCGATGCATAAAAATATTATTGAAAAAACTTTATTCTTTTTCATATTTATTCAGGCATTTCAAACGTTTTCCAACCCTATAATCACGAAACGCATAAATGGCATAGTACAACCTCTTATTTTTACATATAAATTTGACTAATTCTGATTCGCCATGAAATTTAAATTATCCGGTATTCTTCTCCTTCTTTTGCTTTTTAATTTTTTCTCCAGCGCTCAACAAAGGCAAGATGCCATACAAATTACCGCCATTACAACCAGCAATTCTGTTAAGATTGAACTTTATAACGACGATGCTGATTCAAAACAAAAATACAGAGCAACAATAAAAGATGTTAGGAATAACGAAATAATATTTAATCAACCGATTGAAGTTATTGAAACCACTGACTCTAAAGCGAAAATATTTTTTATTAAGGGACTTAAACCTAAACTGTGGTATCCCGGCGATCCTAATCTTTATATTTTAGAATTGATCAAGGAAAAAGATGGGCCGCATACCCTGGGGCAGAAAAAAATTGGCTTCAGGGATTTCAATGCTATCGATGGGAAATTCTATCTAAACGGCAAGCCGATATTCCTTAGAGGCAACGCCATCAATCCTCCCGGCAGGGGCATCAACGACTCTCTCAACAACTCCAAGAAATTTGCAGAAGATTATATAGACTTCCTCAAATCAATAAATATAAACATCGTACGTTTCCCACGTCCTGCCAAAAATTTCTGGTACGAGGTATGTGATGAAAAAGGCATGATGGTTTTTGGAGGTAATTATAGCGGGAGCGTTAATGGCGAAACTCCACCCAAAGATTACGATAAAGCATTGAGTTGGTTTAAAGAAAACAGGTTTGCGTCAATTGCACATCACCCCAGCCTGGTAGTTTACGTGATCAACAACGAGACCGCTTTCACCGGCGTTAGAGGAGCGGAATGGCTAAAGTTTCACACATACATTCATCAAAACCTATTAAAATGGGACAATACGCGCCCTTATATTGCCAACGCGGGATATGGCTACGGCAAAGCAGGCGACATCTGTGATTTGCACCGCTATTGGGGATGGTATTACAATACGCCTTTCACTTTTATTAATATCCGTGATCAAAAAGAAATTATACCATTTCAAAAACCCGCAAGCCAGCCCATCACGTTCACCGAATGTGTTGGCAATTACATTGGGCCTGATGGAAGATATAACCTTACACCCGATAACAAAGCGCCCCAATCGCAACTAAACTGGACCGGCCATGCTTCAAAGGACATGCAAATTTTACTGGCTAATGAACATCAGGCCTTTACTTATAAAATGTCTACTGAACTATTCAGGAGAATGAGGTACCTGAACCCGGATCTGAGCGGCGTGGTACCCTTCACAATTTTATTTGATAACTGGAACACGATCACCGGGTTTTCAGACATGTACCCCAAACCTGTCACGCAACAGGCAAAAAAATCTTTTCAACCCGTGCTGGTAAGTTGGGAAAACTGGCAGCCCAATTTATATGCAGGCGCTGAGTTTCAGCCAATCGTTCATATTGTCAATGATGATGATTATTTCGGCAATTTACAAAATGCTAGTTTGCAATACAGCATTATAGATGAAGCGAATAACGAATTGTTTCAAAATAAAATCAACGTGCCGCTTGTAAAATATTATGAAACCTTTCGTGAAAAATTAACGATTAAAATACCTGAAACGATTACAGAAGGATGGTACCATCTCACCGGAAAAATTATTAAAGACGATAAGGTTATTTCGCAAAACGAAGACATGATTTATATTGCCGCGAAACCCGGCTCTACCCCATTACCCAATAAATCAAAAAATATTTTGTTGTACGATAATGAGGGTAAAACCTCGGGCGCCTTAAAAGCAATGGGTATCCATTTCAAACCCATCAAAGGGTTTAAAAATATTAAACCTACCGATGTAATTATTATAGGCGAGAACAGCGCTGATAAAATTGTGGCGGAATCTTCTGCCATCTTAAAAAAGTTTATCAACGCCGGTGGGCGTTTGCTGTTATTGAAACAAGGCTCAGAGAATTGGCCGCAGGTAAAGGCTATTACCCCTGTTGAAATTGTAAATATCCGCGCCGATGTTGATAAAGCGACTTACCCGCGGCCTGCAGGCCCTTCAACAAATGGCATTAATGTAAATCCTGAACGTCCTGACCATCTGGTTTTTTCGGGGATTGAAAGAAGAAACCTCCGGCAATGGTCGGATTATACGGGCTGGAACGAAACAAAAAAAGACTTTCCGGCCATCTATCCTGTCACCAATGGGTTCATACTAAAAAATAAGACAGATATTGGATCAGCGGCTGTGCTTGCGAATTATGGGCCGGGACTGAATGCTATGGCGCTCGCCGAATTTTTTGACGGCCGCGGAAGCGTGTTGGTTTCAGGTTTTGATTTGGCCCGCCGCTCCGGAATCGACCCCATTGCTGACAGGCTATTGAAGAACCTGATTCATTATATGGCCGCCGGTGAACATGAACAATACCCATTAATTACATCGCCAATAAAATGGGGCGAATATGAAACTGAAAAAGGATTGCTTACCGGTGAAGTAAGTGGTTTGTTGCTCAATCCCCACCCCCGCCTGCTGGGCGACGACAAACTAAAATATAAGCTCGTTATTACCGAAGAAGGCCACCAGTTTGCAGCTAATAACCGTGTACTATGGGCTGATCTTCCCGGACAGCAATATATCCCTTACGGCAGAAGACCTTTCGGGCCTTATTACCTGAGAGGTATGGGCAGCATTGCCGAAATAGAAAAGAACGCAAATAAGAAAGAAGGTACCGGCTTTTTTTACTGCCGGGTAGCTGAAGGTGTAACAAAATCTCTTCACACAATATGGAACCCCGCTAATGAAGAATTGTATATAAAAATCAGCGCTAATGAAAACGAGGTTAAAAAAGCAATACCTCCAAAGTCGGTTATAATTGTAGAATGCCCGGTAAAAGATTCAAACATAAAAATGCAATTTACCGGCGACAGGAGGCTTGTTTTATTACAAACTTCATTTGAATAATTCAGTTAAGTTGCTATGAAAAAACTTCTTTGTATTCTTTGGCTCTTATCTTTCTCAGCGTCCCTGCATGCCAACATAAAATTACCTTCAATCATCGGCAATGGAATGGTTTTGCAACGAAATGCCAACATTTTGATATGGGGATGGGGCCGCCCGGGAGAACACATCCGGCTATCTTTTCTAAATAAAAACCATACAACGACAACTGATGAAAGTGGCAACTGGAAACTATCCATTAAAACCGGCAATGCAGGTGGGCCGTATACTATGACTGTGAACGGAGATAATAAAATTATCGTAAAAGATATATTGCTGGGCGATGTGTATTTATGTTCAGGTCAATCAAACATGGCCTTTAAAATGGATAGAATCAAAGAACACTATGCAAAAGATATTAATAATTCCGAAAATAACAAGATCAGGCAGATTGTTGTAAAGTCCTCCTGGAGTCCTTTTTTAAAAAATAACATTGAGTCCGGCGGTTGGCAAAGTGCATCCCCTGAAAGCCTGCTGAATTTTAGCGCAGTTGGCTATTATTTCTCAAAATATATATTCGATAAGTACAAAATTCCCATCGGAATCATTAATGCGAGTTACTCTGCCACAATTATTGAAGGATGG
>MKRO01000148.1:6601-7053 GCA_001896965.1 Sphingobacteriales bacterium 41-5
CGCACCTGATACAAAAGGCAAATCAATATTCAGATACAGCTCTAATAAAAAAAATAACAGAAAACGAGCAGGATAAACGGAACCATTGGTTCACAATGCTTGATAAAAAAGACATCGGCGAAAAAGAAAATAATAATATTGTTTTTAACTCCACAGTTGATAGCAACGAATGGAAAGCTATTACGATCCCGGGGTTTTGGAATAATAGTGAACTGAAAGGCTTTACAGGATCAGTTTGGTTTAAACGAAATATTGTACTCACCCCTGAAATGATAAAGCAGGAGGCAAAATTCTACGTCGGCGCGGTGGACGACAGGTATACAGCTTATATTAACGGTAATAAAGTAGGAAGTGAGTGGCAGCGGGGAAAGGAGCGGGTTTTTACACTCCCACCAGATCTATTAAAACAGGGCAATAATACAATTGTAATAAGGGTAATAAACCCTGAAGGC
>MKRO01000149.1:0-6500 GCA_001896965.1 Sphingobacteriales bacterium 41-5
TTTAATGCGTCTGCCCTGGGAGAGCATGCATAACTGCGCATTAATCACAATAAATAATTTAACTTCATAGCAAAATATTCGTATGAACAAAATATTCTTTTTCATGGCTGCGGTTGTCCTTTTCAGTTGTAATAACGAAACAAAACAACAAACGGAATTGCCGGGAGAGTTTAAGTACACCTCGTATCATCTCAATAATAGCAGGGATAGTTTTGGCCTGAGCCTGAATCATTACCTTCAAATAGCGAAAGACGGCAATTACAGGTTGCTTTTAAGAAATGACAATGGGCAGGCAGGATATTATTATGGCTTTATTGGTTTTGAAAACATTGCTGTGCTTGATGATTTTATCGCAGACTCATCAATACTTGTAACGGACACAGTGAGCAAAACTTCGGGCGAAACTATTTTTAGATTAGATTATACAACCGGTAAAGGGGAAAAGGAAATCAAATTCTCTTCGGCGACAGAACCCGAGAGGGTTAAAACGGTTCGAGCTATACTTGACTCAATCATTGCTTCGCCCGGTAAAAAGCAAAGTTCTCATTTCAATATCGACGGTTATCTGAAAAAGATCATTGCCGAAGATTCGGTTGGTAGCAAAGAATAATATTATGGGGTACTGAAGGATTTGTAAACACTTTCATGGGCCATCAATCTTTCCCCGATGAGTTTTTTACTAATAATTCCCTTCTCCTTTTTCGCCCTTAACAATGGCGACACCGGCACTACAGCCAAGCCTTGTGGCGCCGGCTTCAACGAGTTGCTTAGCAAACTCATAATCACGAATGCCGCCACTGGCTTTTATTTGAACGCCTTCGGGCAGGTGTTTTTTAAATAATTCCACAGCGTGAACGCTGGCGCCTTTTTCGGCATAGCCGGTTGATGTTTTCAAATAATCAATACCTGCCGCACCGTAAAGCTCACAGCATTTAATAATTTCATCATCAGTTAACACGCCGCTTTCAATAATGATCTTAACAACCTTTCCTTTTTCTTTAATTAAAGGGATTAAATTACTCGCCTCACTCGCAAGGTATTGCCAGTCATTATTTTTTAATGCGATCAGGTTGATCACAATATCGAGTTCATCAGCCCCATCAACTATTGCCAGTAAAACCTCAGCAAGTTTTGCTTCTATTGCAGAATAACCAAAAGGAAAACCAATTACGGTGCAGGTTTTCACGTCTGAGCCACGCAACAGCTCATTTGTTTTTTTTACAAAAGGTGGCGGAACGCAGGCCGATGCAAATCCGTATTCGCGTGCTTCCGCGCAGAGTTTTTCAATGTCGGTGAGTAATGTGGTTGGTTTCAGAATAGTATGATCGATATAATGTGCAACGTGCATAAGAAATATTTTATGAAATTTCGTTTGCCAAAAGTATCGAAAAGCCGGCAAATGTAAAAGTGTTTGAGCCAGATCGCTCCGGTCGTCAGGTATAGCAACGGTGTTGCTATTTATTCAGAAACGGACGCAAAAAAAACACCCCACAAATTGTGAGGTGTTCGTATTCAATTATAAAATTATGCTTCCGCCGCTTTTTCTTCTTCTTTTTTCACAGTAAAGAAAAGCTTGTCGTTTTCTTTATCGTGATCTACTACCAAAACATCGCCCGGTTTCACATTCATATTTAATATTTCTTCAGCGAGCGGGTCTTCCAAATATTTTTGAATTGCCCTGTGTAGCGGCCTTGCGCCAAATTGCTGATCGTAACCCTTATCGGCCAAAAATGTTTTGGCATCTTCGGATAATTCAAGTCCGTAACCGAGGTTTTGAATCCGTTTCAACACGCCTTTCATTGAAATATCAATAATGCTGAAAATGTTTTCTTTGCTCAGGCTGTTGAAAATCACCACATCGTCAATCCGATTCAAAAACTCAGGAGAAAATGTACGTTTCAGCGCTTTTTCAATGACCGCTTTATTTTCCTCATCTTCGTTTTCAACCCTTGCTGCTGTTGCAAAGCCAACGCCCGCACCAAAATCTTTCAACTGCCGTGCACCAATATTGGAGGTCATGATGATGATCGTGTTTTTAAAATCAACCTTGCGCCCGAGGCCATCGGTTAATTGCCCGTCATCCAACACCTGTAACAAAATATTGTAGATGTCCGGATGCGCTTTTTCGATTTCATCTAACAGGATAACGCTGTACGGTTTGCGGCGAACTTTTTCCGTTAATTGTCCGCCTTCTTCATAACCCACATATCCGGGAGGCGCGCCAATTAAACGGCTCACAGTAAATTTTTCCATGTATTCACTCATGTCAACGCGAATGAGCGAATCTTCCGAGTCAAACAGGTATCTTGCAAGTGAACGCGCCAGTTCCGTTTTACCAACACCCGTCGGCCCCAGAAAAATAAAGGTACCGATGGGCTTTTTAGGGTCTTTCAATCCTACGCGGTTACGTTGGATGGCTTTTACCACTTTTGTAATTGCCTCGTCCTGCCCAACTACCATACCTTTCATGTCGTCAGACATTTTGCGGAGCTTTTCAGTTTCGGCTTCCACCATTTTACGAACAGGAATGCCCGTCATAATATTGATAACTTCGGCGATCGCCTCCTCATCAATTGGGTAGCGTTTATGTTTGCTTTCTTCCTCCCAGGCGATCTTCGCCTTTTCCAATTCTTCAGCCAGTTTCTTTTCAGTGTCGCGCAAAGAAGCGGCTTCTTCAAATTTCTGGCTTTTAACAACTTTATTTTTTTCGTTCTTTACATCCTCAATCTTCTTTTCAAGCTCCACAATGTTATCAGGAACATTTATATTTTTTAAGTGAATGCGCGCACCCACTTCGTCCATCACATCAATTGCTTTATCAGGAAGCAGGCGGTCAGTCACGTAACGGTCACTGAGTTTTACGCAAGCTTCAATGGCTTCATCAGTGTAAGTAACGCTGTGGAAATCCTCGTATTTCGATTTGATGTTGTTTAATATCTGGATGGTTTCATCCACGCTGGGCGGGTCAACCATCACTTTTTGAAAACGACGATCTAACGCACCGTCTTTTTCAATATGCATGCGGTATTCATCCAAGGTAGATGCGCCGATGCACTGAAGTTCGCCACGTGCAAGGGCGGGTTTAAAAATATTGCTCGCATCGAGTGACCCACTAGCGCCACCTGCGCCAACGATGGTGTGCATTTCATCAATGAACAAAATCACATCACGATTTTTTTCGAGTTCATTCATGATCGCTTTCATCCGCTCCTCAAACTGGCCACGGTATTTTGTACCTGCAACTAATGAAGCCAGGTCAAGCGAGATTACTCTTTTATCAAAAAGCACACGGCTCACTTTGCGTTGAACAATGCGCAGCGCAAGGCCTTCAACGATTGCGGTTTTACCCACGCCGGGCTCACCAATTAAAATGGGGTTGTTCTTTTTACGACGGCTGAGGATTTGTGAAACCCTTTCAATTTCTTTTTCGCGGCCTACGATCGGATCGAGGTTGCCACTCTCCGCCAGCTTGGTTACATCACGGCCAAAATTGTCGAGTACCGGTGTCTTACTTTTCACGTTGCCTTTTGCGGCGCCTGTGCTGCGGGGTTGTTGTGAATATTTTCTTTCATCATCAAAATCTTCATCGCCTTCTTCACCAAACTCTGCGGATGGATCATTGGAACGGACAGTGCCAAGTTCCTGGCGAAAAACATCGTAGTCCACATCAAACTGATTTAAAATTTGTGTGGCGATATTTTCTTTATTCTTCAAAATTGAAAGCATTAAGTGTTCGGTTTCAACCAAATTACTTTTTAACGATTTTGCTTCGAGAACTGTTACCCGAATTACTTTTTCGGCCTGCCTTGTAAGCGGCAAGCTATTGATGTTGGCAATGTTCTTTCCGGTCTTGTCTTTAATGGCGAGTTCAATTTCTTTCTTTAATTCAAAGATATCTACGTTAAACCCTTTTAAAAGTTTGATTGCTGCGTTGTCTCCCTCGCGAATTAAGCCAAGCAAAAGATGTTCAGTGCCAATAAAATCATTGCTCAAGCGCAGGGCTTCTTCCCTGCTGAATGAGATGATTTCTTTTACCTGAGTTGAAAAATTATTATCCATATTTTAGATAAAAATGTTTAATTACAATATTAACAAATATATTTGGGACGAGTTTTATAAGTTTTACATACGGGTTCCCAAATTGTTAGTATATGCAGGTCAAAATTGATACCAAAGAGAAATTTCACGTAATTACACCCGTTGACACTGAAATATCTGCAACTATGGCAGATGGGATGAGGGTGGCGCTGCTACCCTTTCTGCAAAGCGAAGTAAAAAATGTGGTTTTAAATTTGGAAAATGTTACCCATATTGATGAAGGTGGGGCAGAACAGTTACTTCAAATTCAGCAGGAATATTACCAGGAAAATGCATCGTTTGTTAGCTGTTGTCTTCAAAAACCTGTTGAGGATTTTTTAACAAATTCAGAACTTATAGAGCTTTTCAACATAACGCCAACTGAAAGTGAAGCCTGGGACATTGTGCAGATGGAGGAAATCGAAAGGGAATTAATGGACGGAGAGGATTGGGAAGAAGCGGAGTGAAGAATGTAAAATTTTGAATGTAGAATTTAAAGTATAAAATTGAAAATTTCATGGCTCCTCTCCGTACAGAGAGGGCTGCGATTAGGCGAAAATAAAATGCTCGGCGTAACCATTTTGGGAAATAATTCAGCCGTACCGGCTTTTGACAGGCATCCTACAAGCCAGGTCATCAGCACATTGCGCAGGAATTTTTTAGTGGATTGCGGAGAGGGTACGCAAATTCAGTTGATAAAATACAAGATCCGGCGCAGCAAAATCTCACATATTTTTATTTCCCATTTGCATGGCGACCACTACTTCGGCTTAGTGGGGTTGATCAATTCTTTCGCCCTGTTGGGCCGTATTCAGGAACTGCACATTATTGCCCCGGCGCCCCTGCAGCAAATTATTGAACTACAACTAAAAGTTGCTGATACCAGGCTTTGTTATCCGCTGCATTTTCACCTGATCAACAACACCGGACATTTGATGACGATTGATGATATTGAAATTTCCTGTTTCAAAACCAATCACCGGATTGAGTGCTATGGGTTTTCTTTCAAACAGATAAAAAAGCCGCGGCGGATCAATCCGGGAAAAGTTCATGCTTATAATGTTCCAATTAGTTTTTACGCTGACTTGCAAAGCGGGAATGATTACGTGGATGAAAACGGAACGTCAATAAAAAATGAAGAACTAACGGTAGAAGCACCTCGCGGAAAGACTTATGCTTTTTGCGCCGATACGAAATATGACGAATCGTTGTTGCCACACATCAGGGATGCGGATATGATCTATCACGAAACAACGTATCTCGACAACTTTGCGGAGCGCGCAACCCAAAGATTTCATTCAACTACAAAACAAGCCGGCCGTATTGCTGAAAAGGCCGCTGTAAAGAAATTGTTAATAGGACATTTTAGCAGTAAATACGATGTGTTGGATGACTTTTTAACTGAAACACGCGAAGTGTTTCCTGCTACAGAACTGGCGCTGGAAGGCGTTTGTTATTTGATTTGATTTTGAATCAACGAATGATAAAAAGAGCGATTGATTTATCAGGTTTAAAAAACTAAATAACTATTTTACAATTAACCATTAACCATTACATATTAACTATTACCCATTTCTCTAAATTGCAATTACCTTTTTTTTATATTGAATCCTTTCAGCCGAACGAAAAAATTGTTACGTTAAACGATGAAAACTCGAGGCATATTGTTCAGGTTTTGAGAATTCAGCCTGGTGAACTGTTGCATTTGACAGACGGCAAAGGAACGTTGCTGACGGCAAAAATCATTGATGCGAACAAAAGGCATTGCACTGCAGAAATTGTTGACTCATCTTTTTCACAACCTTCCGAACCAAAAGTTACAATTGCCATTTCCCTGCTTAAAAACTCAACAAGGTTTGAATGGTTTCTTGAAAAAGCCACGGAAATAGGCGTTGCTGAAATAGTTCCGCTGATTTGTTTAAGAACCGAAAAACAAAAAATTCGTTCGGATAGGATGAGGGGAATTTTAACCAGCGCGATGCTGCAAAGCAGGCAGCAATGGTTGCCCGTGTTTCATGAAGTACAAACTTTTCAGCATTTTATTTCGGATGAAAGATTTAAAAACGTTTCTTCAAAATTTATCGCGCATTGCGTGGATGAAGAAAAGTCGGCACTAAAATTTGATAACAAATCTTCCGTCATTTTAATCGGCCCCGAAGGTGATTTCACCGCAACTGAAATTGACGTTGCATTGAAAGCCGGATATGCGCCCGTTTCATTGGGCGAAACAAGGCTTCGTACAGAAACCGCAGGTTTAGTGGCTGCGGTCAGGCTGAAGTTGGGGAATTAGATTTCTTCACAATTTTCGTCCACCATTTTTCAGGCATTATTGGGTTGAGCATTTGGGCCAATTTGTTTTTTAAGCCAAAATAGAAGTTTAACGAGGCTCTAAACATGCTCGGCATTCAACGACAAAGTGATCT
>MKRO01000149.1:6552-8135 GCA_001896965.1 Sphingobacteriales bacterium 41-5
TTTTCCTGGCTGCAATAAAGCTGTCCATTTTTGCGTATTTGTCAGACAGATAAACCACTTCTTTTATGCCCGACTGGATGATCGCTTTTGTGCATTCATTACAGGGAAATAATGCCACATAAATTCTGCAACCATACAGGTCGCCGATGCCGTTAAGAATAGCGTTTAGCTCGGCATGGGCAACATACGGGTATTTGGTGTCAAGATAGTCGCCGGTTTTCCCCCAGGGAAACTTATCGTCGTCGCAACCGATTGGAAAGCCATTGTAGCCCACGCCCACAATTTTGTTTTGCTGGTTTACGATGCAGGCTCCCACTTGTGTAGAGGGGTCTTTGCTTCTTTTTCCCGAAAGCAGCGCCACACCCATAAAATATTCATCCCACGAAATGTAATTTTCTCTTTTAGACATGATTTAATATTTGAGATGGATAAAAATACATATCTGTCGTCAAGTTCATCGGGCATCATCAATTATATTTGTAAAGAATTAGAAAATATGCTCACAGCAATTACCAACGCGCGCATCTTTACGGGAGAAAGTATCATAGAAACGGGAAATGTTTTAACGGAAGAAGAAAAAATCATTGCTGTTAATACTGAAATTCCGGCAGGCGCCAACGTGATTGATCTTAAGGGTGGGAATCTCGCACCCGGTTTTATCGATATTCAAATAAACGGCGGCAGCGAAAAATATTTCTCGCAAACTCCCGATACGGAAACACTTGCTGATATTTATAATACCTGCTGTGATTATGCAACGCCATTTATTTTACCCACGTTGATTTCTTCGCCAACAGAAGTGATTTTAGAGGCTATTGATGCGGTTCGCGAATTTCGAAAAGAGCGCCCGGGAGTTTTGGGTATGCACCTCGAAGGGCCGTTCTTAAACCCCTCAAAACACGGGGCGCATGATCCTCTGATAATAAGAAAACCAACGAATGCTGAGTTGGAGAAAATTGTTTTGCACGGAGAAGATGTTATTAAGGTAATGACGATCGCACCGGAAATTTTTACCAACGATCAAATTAATATGCTTCTTGACAGCGGCGTTGTTTTATCCGCCGGGCATTCTGAAATGACCTACGATCAGGCCCAATATTATTTTGATAAAGGCATTCAACTTGTTACACATTTATACAACGCCATGACGCAAATGGGGCACCGCGAATGCGGGATTGTAGGCGCCGTTTTTGATAGCGACAATGTTTTCGCCCCTATTATTTTAGACGGTGGCCATTGTAATTACGCGGCTGCCCGCATAGCCTTGAAACAAAAAGAGGATAAGCTTTTCCTCATCACAGATTCATCATTTTTAGGACGGCAAAAAAAATATTTTGACTGGGAAGGACTGAATATAGAAATGACCGACGGGTTTTACAGGGATAAAACCGGGAACCTTGCCGGGGCTGCCATCTCGATGCCGGAGGCTGTAAAGAACGTGGTTGATCATTTGCGCGCCTCAGTGCAGGAGGCCGTCGAAATGGCTACGAGCCGAGTGGCTCGCGCAATAAAAATGGATGATAAAATTGGGTTTATAAAACCCGGTTTTCCTGCAAAGTTTGTTCTTTTTGACTTTTTGATGA
>MKRO01000150.1 GCA_001896965.1 Sphingobacteriales bacterium 41-5
CCAACCCCATCTTGCCTGATTCCATCCCAAGCAGCACTTTTGCTGCATGGGATATAAAGATAGCATAAAGGCCGATGCGATGGGCGGCCATATAGAGGCCTGCGCAGCCGGCTCTTTGACCGTTGAGCAATACTGCCACAAGCACGACATCAAAAAACATAGCTACTATTACTGGTATAAACGCCTGCAGGAGCAACCGGAGGTGAAAACTTTTGTTCCACTCACTCTTAGTGATGGGCAGGGTGCGGGTATAGTTGTAAATTTTCCTAATGGGGTAATCATTAGCTTTAGCGGCAACATTAGTGCATCAGTGTTAAAAGATCTGGCATGCTGCATCTGAGTTCAGGCTCCCGGTACTTTTATTATAACGGTATTGCTGATATGAGAAAGGGGGCTTACGGCCTTAGTGGGCTGGTTCGTGCAGAGATGAAGCTGGATGTACTCTCGGGCGATGTGTTCATCTTCACCGGCAGGCGTGCAAATAAAATAAAACTGTTGCAGTGGGATGCTGACGGGTTTGCCTTGTATGAAAAAGGATTGGAACGAGGTACTTTTGAGAAGCCTCAAACAGATAGTAGCGGCCATTATAGCATTACTACCCAACAATTGCAATACATTTTACAGGGCGTGGTATTGCGGAGTGTAAAGCACCGGAAGCGATATGCAAAAAACTTCTGAGCTGTCTTGATAATTTCGGGAAAACCTTGTAAATACTGCGTTTCATGCGATTGTCCGGTATGATATTTGCGTGCATAAGGCATCGAAAATAATACCCCATATCCCGATTACAAAGAGCTTTACGAGCAATCCCAACAAACTATTTTTACCCTGCAATCCCAACTTGACGAGCAGCAATTACAAAACACTTCGCTTCAATTACAACTCATCGAACTGCGTAAAATGATCTTTGGCAGCAGGGCAGAAAAGTTCATTGGAGCAAATACAAATGAGGTGCAGCAACCCGATCTGTTCCCCGACGACAGAATAGGGCAGCTGGATTTGGTAAAGGCCACGCTGGTAAAACAGTATCAAAAGCATCAGACAAAACTCAACCTCAACCACCCCGGCCGCAGCCCGTTGCCTGAAACACTTCGCAGGGAGGTAACAGAGTTATTACCCACAGAAGATGTAAGCGGTTTAAATCCCGTAGGCAAAGAAGTGACAGAAATGCTCGAGTACCAACCCGGTGAGTTATTTGTAAAGCAGATCATACGGCCTGAATATTTAAAACCCACCGAAGACGGATTAAATGCCCGGCGCCTCATAGCCCCGCTACCCGCACTTCCCTTACCCAAAGCCATTGCAGGATCATCGCTGCTCACGCATCTGCTGGTGAGCAAGTACGTGGATCACCTGCCGGTGTACCGCCAGCTTGAAATGTTCAAACGCCAAAAGGTGGAGATGCATTACAGTACCGTTTCGGGCTGGATAAAAGAATCCATGGAATTGGTAAAACCGGTGTACGACCTGAATTGCAGACAAGTATTAAACAGCGATTATCCGAATGCCGACGAAACAACGATAAAGGTTTTAGATAAAATTAAAAAAACGAACCACGCACCAGGGTTATTATTGGGTTTATTATGATACACGCACAAAACTGGCTTTATTTGATTAACAGCCCGGCCGTGGCGCCATTTACCCGCGAACCATGTTGCAAAATTTTAAAGGTTATTTGCAAACAGACGCCTATGATAGTTACGATTGTTTTGATAAAATAGAAGGCATCACTACCCTTAACTGCTGGGCGCATGCCAGACGTAAATTTTTTGAAGCCAAAGATTACGATAAGCAAAATGCAGAAGCGATTTTGGGACTCATACAGCAGTTATATAAAAACGAAGTACACTGCCGCAACGAAAATTTTACTCCCGGGCAAATAAAAGCCTACCGAATCTCAGAAAGCGTACCAATACTTGAAGGACTACACCAACTATTAAAAGATTTACTGGTAAAAACCCTGCCGCAAAGCCCCCTGGGCAAGGCGATAGCTTACACCCTAAAACGATGGGAGAAGCTATGCGTATATACTACCAATGGTATTTTGCAAATAGATAATAACCTTATCGAAAACTCCATCCGCCCCGTGGCCCTGGGCAGAAAAAACTACCTGTTCGCAGGCAGTCATGAACGGGCACAAGATGCTGCCATGCTCTACAGCCTGTTTGCTACGTGCAGGCTACACAATATCAACCCCGAACATTGGCTCACAAATCTTTTCGAAAAAATAAACATTACCACAAAAGAAAAGCTACACTTACTGCTACCGCAAAATTATAAGCCTACTACTGAAAAACAATGACGGGGTTCGCCGATGGGATACGCATTTGTACAGGTATCTTGTCACCCGAGATTGTGGCTTCAGTATTGCGGATGCCTGAGAGATAAACACGGCCATACGGGAAGGCATACTTAAAATGCTTTCTTATTCAGGTTTTGCTTATTGTGTATGGGCGATTTCGTCAGCATCAAATTAATACCGATTTCTTTTGTCAGAGCTTGGCTGGGGTTTATTCCTCTCGATTTGTTTTCCCAAATAATTTTTCCTTCTTTTACCAAATCGCCAACGAGTTGGTAACAGGTTTAAACCCTTATCTGAAAGACAACCCTGACATAAGGATTTATACAGTAGCTTAATAAACTTTGTCAATTTATAAAGGCCATATTTTCCCTTAAAATATGGCCTTTTACTTGTAAATTATACGTAAGCGGGACAGTTCCCTTTAGAAGTTTCACACAAAATACCATTAATTCAATTTTTATTATTATATTTGCATAACCGATTATGTAATTAATTATATTATTATGGAATTCTTCAATAAAACCGGGAAAATGGCGTTAGGCAGCCGATTGCGTTTACTAACGACAAAAATCACCGACGAGTCGTCCCGTATTTACGAAATGTATGATGTAGAACTGACGCCAAAGTGGTTTCCGGTTTTTTTTGTGCTTTCCGAAAATGAAGCAAAAACGATTACTGAAATTGCCAATGAAATTGGGCACTCTCAACCCTCGGTAACCAAAATAATCAAGGAAATGACAAAGGCGGGTTTGGTAAAAAGCAACCTCAAATCGGCCGACAAACGCAGAAATATAGTTGGCCTAACTTCGAAAGGTAAGTTGCTTTCAAAAAAAATACACGAAACGTATCTTGATGTAGAAAATGCAGTTGAGAAACTTCAGGCTGAAGCCACCTATAATCTCTGGGAAGCCGTTTCAGAATGGGAGTTTTTACGTGATAAAAAATCTTTATTAAAACGGGTTCAGGACGAAAGGAAACTTCGGGAAAGCAAAGAGGTGCAGATTGTTTCTTACGAGCCGAAGTATAAAAATGTTTTCAAATCACTAAATGAAGAGTGGATTTCAAACTTTTTTGAAATGGAAGATGCCGACCGAAAAGCACTTGACAATCCCAAAGAATACATTTTAAACAAAGGCGGGAAAATTTTGGTGGCTTTGTACAAAGGCGAACCGTTGGGCGTTTGCTCCCTGATGAAAATGGATGATCCCGAATATGACTACGAAATGGCTAAAATGGCTGTATCCCCCAAAGCACAAGGTAAAAACTTGGGATATTTATTGGGAAAGGAAGTGATTAAAACTGCTAAAGAACTGGGCGCATCAAAAATATATTTGGAAAGTAATACCGCGTTAAAAGCGGCTGTAAATCTGTATTACAAATTGGGTTTTCAAAAAATATCCGGGCATCCATCGCCTTACCGGCGGGTAAATATTCAAATGGAACTCAACTTAAACTGATAAATCTACCCTCAATGAAAAAAATAGATATTGAGCATTGGAAGCGCAAAGAACATTTTGAATTTTTCGCGAAAATGGCAAGCCCTTATTTTGGAATTACAACCGAAGTTGATTGTACCCAGGCATACCAGGCCGCAAAAGAAAAAGGACAGTCTTTTTTCGCCCATTATCTTCATAAGTCAATGATTGCAGTGAATTTGGTGGAAGAATTAAAGATGAGAATCGTGGATAATCAGATAGTTTTATTTGATACCATTCACGCAGGAACTACTATTGGCCGCCCCGACGGAACTTTTGGTTTTGCTTTTATGAATTTTTCAGATGATTTTGAAAAATTTAATTCCGAATTACAAAGTGAAATCGGGGAAGTATTGAACTCAACGGGATTGCGGCTAAATAATGATGATATCAAAAAAGATTTAATCCGTCATTCCACTATTCCGTGGAATTCGTTTACCGGATTACTGCATCCTACAAATTTGGATGAAACCGAATCGGTTCCTAAAATCACTTTCGGGAAATTTAATGTCCTCAACGGAAAAAAATATCTTCCCGTTTCCATTGAAGCCCATCACGGGTTAGTGGATGGATTTCATGTTGCTCAATATTTAGCTGAATTTCAAAAACAGCTCAACGCTTCAGAATAATTAAAAAACCATTTTGTTATGGAAAAAATCAAAGAGAAAATACAGCAGAGTTTTAAAAATCAGGGATTGATGAAAACCTTAAATGCACAATTGGACGAAGTAGAAAACGGCCGGGTAAAAATCACTTGTGCGTTTTCCGAAGCTTTAACACAACAACACGGATTTTTTCACGCCGGCGTAGCGGCAACTATTATTGACAGCGCATGTGGTTACGCTGCGCTGACTTTAATGCCTGAAAATACTGAGGTATTAACGGTTGAATTTAAAATCAATTTTATGAAACCTGCTAAAACGGATAAACTGATTGCCGTTGGGAAAGTTCTCAATTCAGGAAAAACACTCACGATTTGCGAAGGTTTCGTTTATGACAGCAAGGAAGAAAAATTAATTGCGAAAATGCAGGCAACGATGATTGTTATACAATATTAAAATTGGATAAAAAATGAATACGACACACACAACAACTTCACATTCAAAAGTCAGAAATGTGCATTTAGCTGATTTAAGTAAAATCATAGCCGTGTACGGGAACAAACCATTATCGACCGATTTTGGATTGCCATTGGCGCTTTTAGAATACTGCAAAGAGATATGCGGTTATGCTTTTGTTACGTTCAACTCTTTCAATGAGCCGCAAATTCTGACACATTTTAAACAGGGCTTTGAAACTGTAGCAACAAAACAGCTTTTAAACGATTACGCAAATGAGGTTTTCGTTTCTTTGTATGCAAATGAAGAACAGAATTTTACCAAACTCCAAAGGCATATTAAGCGATTAACAAATTGGTTAATTACAAGTAAAGAACAAGACCTTAAAGAAGCAACTTTTTATAACCCTAAGCGTTCCGCGGGCTCGTCCATAAGTTGGGCGGGATCGTTAAAAAATTGATGTCTCAATCATACTTATTCGTAATATATCAAAAAACCAACGAATAAGAATAGGCAGAAATAGGGGCATCGAAACAGGCGACAACACTAATAAGGTAAGCACAATACCGTGTGCGTATTGCGAATACAAAACAGAGACAGCTTCTACACTCTAAAAAATGTGGCCCGGCATCTGCATTAATCGAAATTTACTTCGCAAATTTGCATGGCAAAAAAGTTAGCGAAATTACCACCTGCGCTTTTTTGATTACGAATGAATACAACTGTAAATCTAACGCCAAAGCATCTGCTTTTGGCAATCTTAACCGTCATTGTTTGGGGAACCAACTTTATCGCGATATATGTAGGCCTAAAGGAACTGCCACCGTTTCTTTTTTGTACGATGCGGTTTTTGCTTTCAGCATTGCCGTTTGTATTTTTTATGCCAAAACCGAAAGCACCCGCCAAATACATCATCGCGTTTGGGTTCTTTAATTTCGCTTTGCAGTTTGGGTTACTTTTTAGCGGTATTCATTTGGGATTATCTCCGGGGTTGGCTTCGCTGGTTTTGCAGGTTCAGGTATTCTTTTCAATGGGATTAGCGTTTTTTTTCTTTGGCGAAAGGCCCGGCCTGTTAAAGGTTTTGGGAGCCTTGGTATCATTTGTTGGGATCGGTATTGTTGCCGCACATGTAGGCGGAGATGTTACGCTAATTGGATTGACTTTGACAGTATTGGCGGCGCTTGCCTGGGCTTCAGGCAACATGTTTACCAAAAAAGTAAATGCCGAATCGCCACTTGCATTAGTGGTTTGGGGAAATTTGATTGCATTACCTTTTATGGCAGTTGCTTCCTTTTTAATTGAAGGCCCGGCCAAAATTTCAAGTTCAATTCAAAATATTTCCTGGATCGGAGTTGGTGCGATTGCCTATGTTGTTTATTTCTCCACGCACATTGGATACGGCATTTGGGGGTCCCTGCTTAAAAAATATCCAACATCTACCGTTGTCCCGTTTACCCTGCTCATTCCGGTTGTGGGTTTTTTGAGTTCTGCATTATTTTTAAACGAGAGCCTGACTTCGTGGAAACTTTGGGCTTCGTTTTTTATTATGGGTGGTTTATTTTTCAATTTGTTTGAAAAAAAACTGGTGAAATTTTTGGTAAATAAAAAACACAGTTCCAGTCGAATCTAAAGCGGAATTACAGAAAATACTATACGGCTCTTTACGGTTAGTGTTTATACAAAGGCTGAAAGTTTACCTGTCCATCTCCACTTATCTGAAAAAGAAGACAACTCATCGGGTCTGTTAAAGGGATGGTGAGTAATTCTGAGAAGATTGAAGCTGCGATGTTTGAAAATGCGGCATTCCATAATGAAGCTGG
>MKRO01000151.1:0-4452 GCA_001896965.1 Sphingobacteriales bacterium 41-5
ATTTCCAAAACAAAAATCCTTAATCTTTGGGACTCTTCTTACTTTTAAATTAGTTTAAACAACTTCATTATAATAAAAAAATCCTGCGGTTGTTGCAGGATTTTTTGTTGAGTTATATTCAACAGTAGAAGTGAGTGACACAACCGGGATGCCATTTGTTCTTCTGCTGGTAACCAAATTATTTTTCTGGGGGATACATACTTTGAATTACTTCGGGCGTTACACCGGTGAAGCTGAAGCCGCCATCGTGAAAAAGGTTTTGCATGGTTACAAATTTTGAAAGGTCGCTGAAAAGGGACACAACATAATTGGCGCAGGCATCAGAAGTGGCATTGCCAAGCGGGCTCATTTTTGCAGCGTACTCCATAAAACCATCGAACCCCTTCACGCCACCGCCTGCCGTGGTTTTAACGGGCGACTGCGAAACTGTGTTGATGCGAACCTTCTTTTTGTTACCATAATAATACCCAAAGTTTCTTGTAATACTTTCAAGCAAAGCCTTGGCATCAGCCATTTCGTTATAATCAGGAAAAACTCTTTGTGCTGCGATATAAGTGAGCGCCACTACGCTTCCCCACTCGTTAAGGGCATCCAAATCCCAGGCCGTTTTTAAAATTTTGTGAAGGCTGATTGATGAAATGTCAAATGTTTTTTGATTGTTTTGATAGTTGATGTCGTAATAGTCAAGGCCCTTACGTACATTCACACTCATGCCGACGGAATGTAGTATAAAGTCGATGCCGCCACCAAAATGTTCAAGGGTTTTTTCAAAAAGATTTTTGAGGTCGTCCATATTTGTAACGTCAGCACCAATTACCGGGGCGTTGCCACAGGCTACCGCGAGGTTATTAATTTCACCCATTCTTAGCGCGACCGGTGCATTTGATAACACAATTTGCGCACCTTCTTCATAACATTGTTTAGCCACTTTCCATGCAATGGATTGTTCATTGAGCGCGCCGAAAATAATTCCTTTCTTTCCCTGTAGTAGATTGTTTGCCATGTACAAATTTTTATTAGGGGTAAAAATATGTAAATATTTATTATTTACGATTTTTCAGGTTGTAAGATATTTATAGATCAGCCCCATCAATAAAAATCCACCACCATAAATTGCAGCAAGCGCGGCCAACAGGGCAATGGAGTAGCCAATGATGCCGCCCCATGTGTTGCTTGAGGTGAGTTTATTGTTGAGGTATTTATATGTGTAAAATCCTCCTATCAGCATCAATGCAAAAATACCAATGGTAATAATAAATTGCAGCCAGAAATGCATGACGCAATTTAGGATAATAGATTATAGAATGAATGGATTGGTTGAAAGTTAGTTTTTTATTAACCAGATCAGTTCTGTACCATTTCCCTGGCGTTTTCCATTGCCGCCGCCGTGGGTTTTTCACCGCTCAGCATTTTGGCAATGGTTGTAATACGCTCGTCGTTGTTGAGTTCGCGAATATTGGTTGTAACGGTGTTGCCAGACAACTCTTTGTACACAAAGAAATGCGCATCGGCCTTTCCTGCAATTTGTGGCTGGTGTGTAATGCAGATCATCTGGCGGCTCGTGGCGAGTTCTTTCATGATGATGCCTACCTGTTTTGCGGCTTCGCCGGAAATGCCCGAATCAATTTCATCAAAAATAAGCGTGGGCATATCCATGCTTTGAGCAACCAGACTTTTAATGCAAAGCATCAGGCGGCTGAGTTCGCCACCACTTGCCACTTTGCTTACGGGTTTAAACTGGCCACTTTTGTTAGCGTCAAACAAAAATTCGATTGCATCTTTACCGGTGATACCCGGTTCTTTATTTTGAACAGAAACTTTTAGTGATGCGTTGGGCATACCAACCTGCGCCAGTAATTTGTTTACCTTTTCTTCAAGAGGTTTTACCTGTTTTTTGCGCGCCTGCGAAATATTTCCGGCCCTATCGTTTAGTTGCCCGAAAAATGATTCGGTTTCTTTTTCAAGTTTAGCGATGTCATCGTTGATGTGTAAAACAGCCTGCAATTTTTCTTCAAGCTGTTGCTGAATTTCAATCAGCTCATTCGTGGTTTGTACGCCATGTTTTTTCTGCAACCGGTAACCCAACGACAGCCTTTCATTAAGCTGTTCTATTTTTTCAGCGTCATAATTGATGTGGTTGTCGAGTGTTTCGAGTTCGTTAGAAATGTCGTGGAGTTCAATCTGAGTACTTTGCAATCTTTCAATTATCTGGGGCAGGTCTTTATGATAGTTACTGTAATTGTTTAACTGGTTGACGAGGCTTTTCAATTGCTGCACTACCGGTTGCTCGCTTTCGCTCAATTCGCTGTAAGCCCGTCCCAGCGCTTCTTTAATGCCTTCGGCATGGGTCAGTGTTTTTAGTTCGGCATCTATTTCCTCAATTTCATTTTCCCTGAAACTGGCATCATTCAACTCATTAAATTGAAAACGGTTATAATCGCTTTCTTTTTCAAACTGTAATTGTTGTTGTTTCAGTTCAAACAGTTTGCGGCTGCAAATTTGCCAATCGTTATACAAATTTCTGTATTCAATCATGGCATTGCGATTGCCTGCTAATGCATCCAGAACATTTATCTGAAAGTTGTTATCACCAACAGCAAGTGTATCAAATTGCTGATGCAGGTCAACCAGCAGGCTGCTAAGTTCCTGTAGTTGCGTGAGGTTTACCGGTGTGTCGTTGATAAATGCCCGGCTCTTACCATTTACGGCGATTTCTCGCCGCACGGTTATTTCGTTGGCCGCGTCCAGATCGTTGTTAGCCAAAAAAGAATTTACATTTTCTTTTTCTCCTGCAAACACACCTTCAATCACACATTTTTTTTCTTTGTTCACCAGCGCGGTGCTGTCGGCTCTTTCACCAAGGATCAGGTTCAGCGCGCCAATTATAATAGATTTGCCAGCGCCGGTTTCACCGGTAATGATGTTCATCCCTTTGGAAAAATTAATTTCCAGTTCGTTGATGATGGCGTAATTGTTTATATAAAGCCTTTGCAGCACGGGGCAAATTTAGGGAGGAAAATGCAGAAATATGGTTCGGGGATTTCAAATGCCGGGCTAAGGATGACTGAGGGTTTCAATCCTTTCACCCGGCGTTGTGGTTTGAAAAATCCCGATTAACACTGTTAAATAAAAACCCCTGCCTTTGCAGACAGGGGAAAATAAAAAAAAGAAAAATAGTTTATTTTAACTCTACGTTGTTGTGCAGTTCTTCATCAACCAAAATGCGGCCACAGTTTTCGCAGGCGATAATTTTTTTGTGTTGTTTGATCTCGCTTTGTTTTTGTGGAGGAATAGCGTAAAAGCATCCGCCACAAGCATCACGAACCACCGGTACCACAGCCAACCCGTTGCGGAAGTTGCCACGGATTTTGTCGTAAGCTCCTAAAAGGCGGGGGTCAACCTGTTCTTTAGCTTCTTCTGAAAGTTTGTTGAAATGTTTTTCTTCTTTTTCGTTTGCAGCGATAATTTTTTCAAGTTCTGCTTTTTTTATTTCAAGCGAACCTTCCTTGGTGCTGATGTTTTTCTTCGCTTTTTCAAGCAGCACTACTTTATCAGCAGTTTCTTCGTTGGCGTCTTTGATGTGTTTTTCAGCTAACTTAATTTCAAGTTGCTGCATTTCAATTTCTTTGTTGATCGCCTCAAACTCACGGTTATTTTTTACATTTTCGCTGTCTTTCTCGTATTTTTTAATGAGCGCTTCAGCTTCTTTAATAGCGTCTTTACGACCGTCAATAAACTCGGTAACGCCATTTATCTCCTCTTCAATACGGGTTTGCCTTGCGTGCAGGCCGGTAATTTCATCTTCGAGGTCAGCCACTTCCATCGGAAGTTCGCCTTTCAGAATTTTTATCTCGTCTAATTTACTGTCGATTTTTTGCAGGTTGATGAGTGAACTCAGCCTTTCTTCAATTGAGAACTCTTTTAATTGTGGCATATAATTTTACAATTTGTAACCTAAAAATAATGTACAGGATTGGTATTTACCCCTGTTTTAAGGACGGCAAAGTTAGGGAATTTTTGCTCTAAAAGCGTAGCTAGGAGTTCTATGGTAAAATGCTCGCTTTCATAATGGCCGATGTCTGTTAACAATATCCGGTTATCGGCGTCAAAAAATTCGTGATACTTCAAGTCAGAAGTAATATAAACATCTGATTCCGAATTGATTGCGGCATTTAGAAGAAAACTGCCTGCGCCACCGCAAACTGATACCTTTTTGACCGGTTTTCCCGTTACTGCGGTGTGTTTTAACATTTTCAGGCCGAAAATCTCCTTGAGTCTTTGCAGGAAATCCTTCCCATTTATTGCTTCGGGTAATTCGCCGCTAATACCTGATCCGATGTGTTGATGATGATTGTTTATTGAAATCACCTCGTAAGCCACCTCCTCAAAGGGGTGATTTGCCTTCAATGTTGCGATCATTCTTCCTTCGAGCCACGAGGGAAACAAAACTTC
>MKRO01000151.1:4522-6822 GCA_001896965.1 Sphingobacteriales bacterium 41-5
ACCGAAAAACTGCACTCGCTGTAATTACCAATGTTTCCACCGCCCGTTTCAAATAAGGCGGCCATAACTTGTTGCGCGTTTTCAGGCGGTACGAAAAAGTACAATTTTTTTAATTGATTCGTTTTTGTTGAAAGAATTGACGTGTTTTGTAGCCCGAGTTTCTTTGCGATCATGCCGTTTACACCTTCAATTACGTTATCGAGGTTTGTGTGGATGGCGTAAATAGCAATATCGTTTTTGATCGCTTTGATGATTGTGCGCTCCACATAATTTTTCCCGTTTATTTTTTTTAACCCCGAAAAAATAATTGGGTGATGAGCCACAATCAGATTGTAATTCTTTTCAATCGCTTCATCAATTACCGCCTCAATCGCATCAAGGCAACAAATGACGCCGGAGCATTCCCAATTGTTTTGCCCTGTGATCAATCCCGCATTGTCGTAACTCTCCTGTAATGCGGGCGGGGCAATGGTTTCAAGAAAGGATGTGATATTGGAAATTGTCTGAACCATGATTCATTATTTATGTAACTGTTCAAACAAATATAAAACTTAGAAGTTTGTTACCCGATTTAATTGCGTGGCTCCACAATTTTTTCCATCATCAATAATCTTCCGTCGCTGGTTATTCCTTCAGCCACCACTTTAAAGCGTTTAGTGCGGTCATTATTGTAAAATTTAAGGGGTATTTTTTGATTGTAGCCTGATACATAAATTTCAGGCTTCCAATCTAAAGTCAGGCGATAATCGGTGTATCTTCCTCTTGCGGGGTTTGAATAGTCCGGTGCGTAAAATTCCTTAATAATGCTGTAACCGTCATAATCCACAATATCTCCGGTAGTTTCGATGTGTTCATTCAGCTCGTTCCCTCGTTTTGTGTAAACGGCAATCACACCATTAGCTCCTCCTCCCGGAGCGCCAACAAATGTTGGGAATATTTTTACCAATGCAATATCGCTTGTTGGGATCGTCGAAATGAAAGATGGATCCACCAGCATTTCATCTAAATACACTTGCATTTGCCTGCGGGCGCCTGCCTGGCGATAGTACAATCGGTAGTTATCAAATCCGGTGCCCCTTTCAATCCACAACCCCGGAACCCTTCCCTGCAAATATTCGAAAAGATTCCATTGCGGGATAAACTCGCGTGTGAGGTCATAAGTTCGCGCGTTGATGCCACCGGCAAAAAGGCCGCTCATGTAAATCTCTTCCAGTTGTTCCAGCCGTGTTTTATTGCCCTGAACAATTACATTATCAAGCATCAGGCCTTCACCGCGGCCATAATCAAAGAATGCAGCATTCATTTTTTGAGAAAGATTGTCCGTAGTATTCTTAAATTTTTGATAAGGGATGTGCAGGTTGGGGAGTGCATAGGTTCGATACAATGAATCAGTATCAAGTTCAACCGTAATGAACTTACTTTTTTTGCCCATCACATCAGTAAATAAAACTTTAGCCTTGTCAAAAAATATCATCGAATCCATTTTAAAACGGCCTTGCGCATCTGTTTTAACTAATTGAAGGTTTTGGGCAGAATCAGAAGTTGCTGTCCAAACCATCAGTTCACGATCGGCGAAAGATTTATTTGAACCCCGCATTTTCGCTCTGCCCGAAAGAGAAATATAACCCTGGTCTTTGTGTTGCGGCGCTGGCAGGGTATTGTTTGCCACATCGCTCCATTTAAAACGCCGCCAACCGTTTGTCATCATCACGAGGTCAAGGGCTTGTTTGGTATTTTCTGTATCGCTGAAATACCAGGCAGGGTTATGCACGTAACCCGGAATGTCGGATGTGAGTAAAAATGTTGAAATGATATTTTGTGAACGGAAGCCCGATGGGTTGTAATCAGCATCAGTAACAGATACAGAGAAATTACCGGTCACAGAGTCGCTCAATTGGATCGCATAGTCGTTCAGCTTTCTTTTAGAATTGTTGAATTGGGTTGTTATAAACGAAGCCGGTAAAATATATTCTTTATTGTCAACAAACGCCAGCCTTTCCGCAAGCGGAATACCATCCTTATTAAAAACTGTAATCTGCAAAACGCCCGAATGTAATTGGGCGGTTGGGATTTGGGCGTTGATATTATTTTTACTTTGATTGAAATTATGTTTGAACACTATCAGGTGCTGCATTTGCCCTATCATGTAGGCAGGTGCGAGCGCCTCTGGCCCGCCGGGGTTTTGAATTGAAATGCCGATGCCGTTTGAAACAGAAGACAGTTGCAATGCAATACCATTGGAAGTTGGCTGTGGCAGGTTATACTTTTTACCTGCTTGGTTTACGAGTTCGGCAAAATAT
>MKRO01000151.1:6908-13453 GCA_001896965.1 Sphingobacteriales bacterium 41-5
GTTTCCCGCCTCATCTTTAATAATACCTTTTACGGTAAACGGCAAACCGTCTTCGTCACTTGCCCTGAATGCGATATTGTTGACCGCGCCAATTACCAAATTACCGCCTTCGGGAAAAAACTGAATCGTTGTGTTTTTTTCGGTTGCAGCGGCGTTTGGAGATTTTTTATCTCTCCCATAAATATTAATTCTTCTGCTGTACAAATAATCTTTATCGTGATTAAGCATCAAAGGTGAATAGGCTCGAAGCTGATAGGATCCGGTACTTAATGTGTCAGGGATAAGGATTTGCCCGCTCGACAAAGCGCCAAAAACAGGCAGTACTTTTTTTACGATGGCATTCGATTGGTCATTCAAAAGTTCCACAAACAAAGTTGAATTAGCGGCCGACGGCAGAAAATCTGAAATAAAATAGGACTTGAACCAGATGGTTTGGCCCGAAAAATAATTTTCCCGATCCAGGTGCAGGTAAAGTTTTTGAACCGGGTTTGCCTGCTGCCATTTTATCAGTGGTTGCTCAAAGTTTTGTGCATTGGCAACAAAGGAGCCTGACAAAAGCACCAAGAATAAATACTTCCGGATGTATGATAGATTTTTCATTACGGGTGTATTAAAGTTACTAATAGTTAAACAAGCTGCAAGGCGCATTGTTTTGCTAATGATGCGCCAGGAGAATCTTTTACACAAAGTTTTTGAAAATTTATACAAATGCCGAAGCGCAATGCGAATGCAGTTTTCACAACTGCAACTCTTTATTCCATAATCGGTAGCTAATAGCCGTATTTATCCTTCCACAATTTTTTAAGGTAATTACGCAGTTCGTTTTCGCGCGCGTTATTGCCCGGGTCATAAAATTTGGTACCCGAAATATTTTCAGGCAAATATTCCTGCTCTGAAAAATTATTTTCGAAACTGTGGGCATATTGATAACCTTTTCCGTAGTTGAGGTTTTTCATGAGTTTGGTGGGGGCGTTGCGAATGTGAAGCGGCACCGGCAAATCGCCATGCTGCTGAACCGCGGCCAACGCGTTGCCAATGGCCATGTAGGAAGCATTGCTTTTAGGCGACGAAGCCAGGTAAATTGCACATTGCGATAAAATAATCCTTGCTTCCGGGTAGCCGATAATATTTACGGCCTGAAATGTACTGTTAGCCAGCAAAAGGGCGTTAGGATTAGCGTTGCCAATATCTTCACTGGCAAAAATAATCATGCGCCGCGCGATGAATTTTACGTCTTCACCACCTTCAATCATTCGCGCCAGCCAATAAACAGTGGCGTTAGGGTCGCTGCCCCGCATGCTTTTGATAAATGCCGAAATGATGTCGTAATGCTGCTCGCCGCTTTTATCATACAAAGCAATTTTTTGCTGCGCGATCCTCATCACGGCTTCATCGGTAATAACCGCTTCTTTATTTTTTGAATCCTCCAGCAACGTGCCGCTAACAATCTCAAGCAGGTTCAGTATTTTTCTTGCGTCACCGCCGGAAATTCGTATAAGCGCTTCAGTTTCTTTCAAATGAATATTTTTGCCTGAGAGCACTTCATCTTTCCTTAAAGCGGTTTGTAGCAATTGGGTCAAATCCTTTTCTGATAAGGGTTTCAGCACATAAACCTGGCAACGGCTTAACAGGGCGCTGTTCACCTCAAACGACGGGTTCTCGGTAGTCGCCCCAATTAAAGTGATCGTTCCTTTCTCAACCGCGTGCAGCAAGGCATCCTGCTGGCTTTTGTTAAAGCGATGGATTTCATCAATAAATAAAATACAATCCCGAACGTGCTTTGCTTTTTCAATCACATCACGCACGTCTTTTACACCGGCATTTACCGCACTCAACTGAAAAAAGGGAAGCGCTAATGTATGCGCTATAATGTTTGCAATTGTTGTTTTGCCTGTGCCCGGCGGCCCCCAAAGAATGAGCGAATTGATCTTTCCTCTTTCGATGGCATTGAGCAAGATGCTGCCTTTGCCAACGAGGTGTTGCTGGCCTGCTAATTCATCCAAAGCTTTGGGCCTGATGCGTTCTGCGAGCGGTGCCATTGAAATTGTTTGCCGCGAATGTACTAATTTGTTTAGTAGTTACAGTACTCAAAACTCAGTTCAAACATCTCCCAATTCGCCTTACATTTGCGCCATGCGAAAATTAAGCATGGAGGAACTGGGCCGCATGTCAGTGGATGAATTCAGGCAAAGCGAGAAACTGCCGGTTGTGGTGGTGCTGGAAAATATTCGCAGTGCGTACAATGTGGGCAGCGTTTTTCGCACAAGTGATGCTTTTTTGGTAGAAGCAATTTACATTACAGGATACGCTGCCAAACCTCCTCATAAAGAAATAAAAAAGACCGCTTTGGGCGCCGAAGACACTGTAAGTTGGAAACATTTTCCATCGGCGAAGGAAGCAATTGAAGAACTGCGCCATTCAGGTTACAAAGTGTTGGCCGTAGAGCAGGTGGAAGATAGTGTACAATTGAATGAACTGAATTGGAACGGCGAGGAGAAAATCGCGGTGATTTTTGGCAATGAAGTAGTGGGAGTGGAGCAATCTACCATTGAACATTGTGACGCCTGCATTGAAATTCCACAATTGGGTATGAAACATTCGCTAAACATTGCAACAGCAGCGGGTGTAGTACTTTGGGAACTGGTGAGGCGAAAGTTGAAAAATTTGAATGTTTAAAATTTGAAAAGAATGTCGGCGACAAAAAAATATCTTTCCTTAATTAAATTCTCTCATACGATTTTCGCAATGCCTTTTGCGATGATCGGGTTTTTTTTGGGAGTGAGCCAGCATTCAGCATTGAGCATACGGCGCTATGCAATTCTTTTTATTCTCGTTATTCTTTGTATGATCTTCGCGCGCAGTGCTGCCATGGCTTTCAACCGTTATTTAGACAGGGCATTTGACGCTAAAAATCCCCGTACTGCCATCAGAGAAATACCTGCCGGCCTGCTGAAAGCCAATAGTGTGTTACTTTTTACAATTCTTAATTCATTATTATTTATTGCCTGTACGTTCTTTATCAACAGAATTTGTTTTTATCTGTCACCCGTTGCGTTGGCCGTAATTTTAGGATATAGTTTCACTAAGCGCTTTACGCCGCTTTGTCATTTGGTTTTGGGGTTAGGCTTGTCGCTGGCGCCAATAGGTGCTTACCTTGCCGTTACGGGCAGGTTTGATATATTGCCGGTACTATTTTCCTTCGCTGTAATATTTTGGGTAAGCGGTTTTGATATTATTTATTCTTTGCAGGATGAAGAATTTGATAAGGGCGAGGGTTTGTATTCGATGCCCTCTTGGTTAGGCAAAGCCAAGGCCCTGCGGGTTTCGGAGTTGATGCATTTTCTGAGTGCGGCCTGCGTTATTATTGCAGGCTTTTTGGGTGGTTTTGGTTGGTTATACTGGGTGGGTGTGGTAGTTTTTTGCGGAATGCTCATCTACCAGCACAGCATTGTAAAACCAAATGATTTACGGCGCGTGAATCTTGCGTTCATGACGGCTAACGGTATTGCATCTGTGGTATTTGCGGTGTTTGTAATTGCTGATTTGTTTGTGAATTAGCTTGCAGTTGCAAGTGTCAGGTTACCGGTTGTGTAGTTTGCATTCTACATTTAATATTTAAAATTCTATATTTTACATTTTCAATGCCCCGCATCATTTGCATAGATTATGGCCTCAAACGTACCGGTATTGCCGTTACCGATCCGCTGCAAATTATTGCCACAGGCCTTACCACCATTGAATCTAAACAGCTCATCCCGTTTTTAAAAGATTATTTTTCAAAAGAAGAAGTTGATAAAATTTTAATTGGCGAGCCCAAAAACTGGGATGATACTGACACGCACGCCACGCCGCTCGTAAAGAAAGCGATTGAACACTTAAAGAAAAATTTCCCTTCTATTCCGCTCGAAACCGTTGACGAACGTTACACCAGTAAAATGGCCAAAGATGCAATGCTTGAAATGGGTTTAAAAAAAATGCAACGCAGAAATAAAGCGCTGGTTGACGAAATAGCCGCCACCATTATGTTGCAGGAGTATTTGGCAAAACAATAGCTATTCTGTTGCTCTTTCGCTTTTCAATCAGTAAATTTGCAGCTAATTTTAAAAGATGATTTTACCAATTGTAGCATACGGTAACCCGGTTTTAAGAAAAGTGGCGGATGAAATTGATGTTGATTATCCCGGCCTGAGTCCGCTTATTGATAATATGTGGGAGACGATGTATAACAGCCATGGCGTAGGTTTGGCGGCACCACAAGTGAACAAGCCCATCAGGTTATTTGTGGTAGACAGTTTACAGATTATTGAAAGCCAGGAAGAGGACGAAACAGATTTGTACCCCGGTGATGAAGGCATCAAACAGGTTTTTATAAATGCCCATATTGACGAATTAAATGGCGAACCCTGGTTTTACAATGAGGGCTGCCTTAGCATCCCCAAAATTCGCGAAGACGTGAAACGGGAAGAAACTGTTACCATCACTTTTGATGACGAAAATTTTGAACAACACACCAAAACCTTCAGCGGCATTACTGCGCGTGTTATTTTGCATGAGTATGACCACATTGAAGGAAAATTGTTTATTGATCACCTGCCGCCTTTAAAACGCAAATTGCTGAAAGGAAAACTCAGCGATATTTCGAAAGGAAAAGTAAGGGGGGATTATCGTATGAATTTTAATAGCTGATTTTTCAGAATTACATGAGTTTGTAATAAATAGCAGCAGTTATGCCGCAGAGGCGCAGATTTTCCAGATAATTTAGTAATGCAGAAATGAAAATTTAAACGCTTTAATTTCGACGCACTACATCAATCCTTCATCAGCGAAGCTATAATATCCCTCGTCGCTTACAATAATATGGTCGAGTACTTTAATATCCATGAAATCTGCGGCGTTCTTAATTTTTTCGGTAAGCAGTTCATCTGCCTGGCTGGGTTTTAAACTTCCGGAAGGATGATTATGGCAAAGAACAAGTTTCACGGCATCTTTTTCCAGTGCTTTTTTTAAAATAATTCTTGGGTCGGCTACTGTGCCGGTAATGCCGCCTTCGCTGATGATTTCCATTGCCAAAATTTTGGAAGCCTGGTTGAGAAAAACAACCGCGAAAACTTCATGTTTGTGGTCTTTGAGTTTCTCCTGTAAAAAACCGGCAATTTCTTTTGAATTACGCGCCAGGTTTTTCTGCAGCATATCGCCCGCCTGTCGGCGCCGGCCTAATTCCAAAGCGGCCGCAATCGTTACTGCTTTTGCTTCGCCGATGCCTTTCACTTTCGTCAAATCTTTTAACGACAGCCTTCCTAATTCGTTCAGGCTATCCTGCCCGAGCTTCAGTACCTCCCTTGCTAAGTCTAATGCCGATTTTTTAGGCGTCCCGTTGTGAATAAGAATGGCCAGCAGTTCGGAGTTGCTGAGTTTGTCCGGCCCAAGCGCTATTAGTTTTTCCCGCGGGCGGTCGTCTTTAGCCCACTGCTTTATGGTGCTTTTGGTTTCCATTCACGAAAGTTAGGAAATTTTATAAACACCTGTAGCTGTATTTCAACTATCTCTTTCATCACGATTTTTGTTTTTTGATTTCATATTTACATCCCATAAACACAATGAAGAGTGATAATTTGTGGATAAAAAATTTTAGCCGGTTTTTGCTTTGGCGTTTGTATCTGATATCAATATCTTCGCCGCAAATCCCATAATTTTTATTTAATATGCACAGTAACCACGCAGCAAAAATCTTTTCAGGCACTGCTTCTGAGGAGCTTGCGAAAGCAATTTGTGAGGAATATGGCTGCCAGATGGGGCAGGTCAACAGGCTAAAATTCGTTGATGGGGAAATTTCAGTCAATTATCTTGAAAGTGTTCGTGGGGATTATATTTTTTTAGTTCAAAGTACTTATCCGCCTGCCGATAACCTGATGGAGTTATTGTTGATGATTGATGCCGCTAAACGTGCATCGGCGTATAAAGTAATAGCCGTGTTGCCATATTACGGCTATGCCCGGCAGGATAGAAAGGACCGCCCCCGTGTGGCAATAGGCAGTAAACTTGTGGCTAACATGTTGGTTGCGGCGGGTGCTGACCGTGTGATTACCATGGACTTACACGCTCCCCAAATACAAGGCTACTTTGATATTCCTGTGGATCACCTTGATAGCCATGCCGTTTTTATACCCTATATTGAGGACTTACAGCTTGAAAACCTTACCTTTGCGGCCCCTGACGTGGGAGCTACCCACCGAATAAGGGAAATTGCCAGCTATTTTAACGTGGAAATGGTGATTTGCGATAAGCATCGCAAGCGGGCAAATGAAGTGTCGAGCATGACGCTGATTGGTGATGTGGAAGACAGGGATGTGATTATCATCGACGACATATGTGATACGGCCGGAACTCTGGCAAAATGTGCGTCGCTGATTAAGGAAAAAGGAGCCAGAAGTGTAAGGGCAATGATCACCCACCCGCTACTCAGTGGCAAAGCTTACGAAAATATTGAAAATAGCGTGTTGGAGGAACTGGTTGTATGTAACACAATTCCTTTAATCCTTTAAAAA
>MKRO01000152.1:0-494 GCA_001896965.1 Sphingobacteriales bacterium 41-5
CCATTGCCACAGCGCCGGTCAGGTCTTTCTTTTGCTGCCGCATATAACCAATATAAACCTCTTCCAGCATGTCGCTTTGATTTCTCATAGTAATATTAACGGTGATGCCGCCGCTAACAACTTGTTCGATTGCTTCTTTTCCCGCATAAGAAAGAACAAGAATAGCTCTGTCAGAAGGTAAACCAATCTCAAAATCCCCGGCCTCATTGGTTACAGTTCCAACAGCGGTTCCTTTCACCTGAACGGAAACACCAACCAATGGGGTGCCGGTTCCCTCCTCAACAACATGTCCCCGAACCGTTCTGGTTTGTGCGAAAACTGCAACAGGGAATACCGTTGCTATACAGAACAAAACCTGTAAAAAGTGTTTGAAGCATAGCTTTTGTTTTAATTTGAAATTTGATCTCATAAACCGCATTTTTAAGGGTGATAAATGAAATACCCTGCTAATCCGTTAAAGAAAAATGCAAGGGTGCGTGAGTAATGAAAGTGCC